>DASUFH010000502.1:0-4714 GCA_036274645.1 Terriglobia bacterium | reverse complement strand
CCCTCGATTCCAGATTTCCCGATCCGCGCCTACGAGTACTACGACTATCGCCATGACGTGGTCAACACGACATTCGTGAACTTCCAGGACAACAAACAGCGCGGATCAGGCGCGCTTTCGTGGCTGTTGTATACGGGCGCCGGGGTTACCACCGAAAACACCGTCACGAGTGCGAAATACATCAATGCCAAGCCCGTGTATTTCCCGAAGATCGACCCCAGGTTCGACAGCGACAACCGGAGTGGTTCGGCGTACCGGACCGCGGCGATCCACGATCTGGACGGCTCGACGACCGGCATCCCGGACTCCTATGTCCTGATCAACGACGGCGAGAACGACAGCGTCGCCACGGACGACACCTGCAAGATCCAGCCGACCTGGAACGCCTCTGTGTGTGCGGGGGATATCGGACGCATGCAGTTCACCGCCGGCAGGATCGGCGGAGCCAGAAGCGGTCTTGGTCTTGCGCTGAAAGATGTTGCTTTGCGAGGTGCTGGTCCTGCGCGGGGGGCCGCTCCTGCGCGTGGCGCTGGTCCTGCGCCGGCGGCCGGTGCGCGTGGCGCTGGTCCTGCGCGGGGGGCCGCTCCTGCGCGTGGTGCTGGTCCTGCGCCCGCGGCCGGTGCTCGGGGGGCTGGTGCTGCACGGGGGGCTGCCCCGCGCGGTGGCGGCGCCGGCGGCGGTGGAGCTGCCCAGCCAATCGTCCTGAGCCGCAATGGCAAGGACTTCCCGATCACGGTCAATCAGACCACTGTGCGCGCCGGTACCGAGATCCGTGTGAAGACCGAAAGACCGGAAGTTTCGATGAGCTTGAGTGAAATGGCCAAAGACTCATGGGTCGTGTTCGAGCTGCCGGGTTTCGCCAACGCGACCTCCGGAAAGCAGCAGGACAGCCTCGACGCCCTGCGCAAGGCGACCGAGACTTCGTATTTCAAGGGTCCGGATGCCGTCTGGGTGAAACTGGTCATCCCGACCGCCCCCAAGGGCGTTGGCAGGGATCAGTTTAACTCGGGTACTCAAGCCAGCATTACGGTAAGACGATAAGCAGAACCGGACCAGTGGGCGGTCATATAGACCGCCCACTGGAGTTTGGACATTTGAGAGCGCCGATACTCACGCTCCGTTTATGTCATCCTGCTGCGGCAAAGCTGCAGAAGGGAGACGCAACCGCGAACTCATCGGCTGAACTGGCGCCGCCGGTCAGTTCGCGAAGGACTCCCACTTTTTCGATTCCGCCTGAATAGCCCCCGCGATATCTGGCCTTTTCATCTTCTCGTAGTAGGGCTCCAGTTCGAAGTCGAGCATGAATGGCGAAAAGCGCGGTGTGGCCAGGGCGAGGATGGCGGCAGCGGCCATCTGGAACGTTTCGCGTGGCGCACCCGGGTGAATCTTCTGCTGCAAATCGTCGAACATGAGCTTGTAGGCCGGTGGCAGGTCCGGGCGTTCCGCCCGAGTGTTGGTGAGTATCCGGTTGAGGGCTTCGGTTTCCCTGGCCGGATACCGTTCCTCCGCTGAAAAGGACGGGCGCTGTTTCAGGCCGGCAATATCGCGCGCGATATTCGCAATGGTTCCGGCGTCCTGGGCGAGACGGGCGTAATTCACCCGGTCCGCCGTGTCTCCTGGTCCGTGATAGTCCTGGTGCGTGCCGTGACTGAAAAAGAGGTACGGCACTCGCTTGCCCGCAAAAGGCGCAAAATCGCTGCGCGGGCCGATCAGATCGGCGCCGGCAACGAGCATGTCCGCCTGTCCGCGCTTTTCGACCACTCCGGCCAGTTCGGGTGAACTTTCGGTTCCGAGGACAAACAGTGTCCAGGAATGCAGATCCAGAAAGGGCCGGCCGAAGGTATCGAAAATCAGCGCGGCCTGCGCGTCTTCCAGGGGAAGAACGGGATTACCGACGTAATGGATCGATCCCTGCAAACCCTGTTCCTCGTCATCGAACGCGATGGCGACAATCGATACCGGCAGATTCTCCGCCTTCAGCTGGCGGGCCAGTTCCATCATGACGGCGACGCCGGCCGCGTTGTCGCTGGCCGAAGGGTTGCCCTTACCCTGGCCGTCGTAGTGCGCGCCGAGCAGAATGTAGCGGTTCGCCGTTCCGGCTCGCGCAATGACGTTTCGCCGGTTGTTCGTGAACTCCTGCGTTTGAGTCCGGAACCCCATGGCTTCAAACTGACGCGCGATGTATTGGGCGGACTCCACCGCGCCGGCGAGCCCGGCGCGGCGTCCTTCCCGGGCGGGCGCCGACAGCCATTCCACGTGACCCCGAAGGTTGTCCGGAGTCACCGCCGCCATCGAAACGACAGCGGTCATCACGCTCAGAATGAGCAGCGAAATCCGGCGCGTATTCATCAGGATCCTCGTATTAAGGTTGTCGGAATATTCGTCAGTTCGAGAAGACCAGCCCGAAGGTGACCTCCACGATGTTCAGTGTTTGACTCTGAACTCTCGGAATCGAATAGCCGCGGACGTCAAATCGGGCGCCGATGGACTCCATCAGGGGCAGCTTGGCCCCGCCTCCGTAGTTGAGCGCGAATTTGACGCCAATGTCCGACACGCCCGATCCCGAAGTGATGACGGTACCCAGACCCGCTGTGACATAGGGCCGAACCACGGGCGCCGGCGCCTGCATCACCAGATTGGAGTTCAGAAAAAACGCCTTGCTCTGACTGTCGAGGAAATTGGGCGCAAAAGCAATGGTGTGTTCCGGACTGAAGAATCCTCCGTGTTTGTACCGGACGCCGAAAATGCCGACATTGGCCGGCTCGGTCAGGACGGTCGATCCTGCCGAGCTCAACGTCAGTTTTCCCGCGTTTTGGAACCCTCCAAACAAAGTGATGTCGCCGGCAACGGCATTGGCCGGAGCGGCAAGGACCAGAAAAACGAGGAACGCCAGAAAGCAGCCGGTAGTTTTCATAGGGACGGATTATAATCCAGCGGTCATAGACAACATGCGCGCCTTTCTGTCCTTATTGATTGTCGCCGCCGCCTTCGCGCTGGTGTGCCAGACCTCCGAAGCCTCCGAAGCCCAGGCGCCCGATGCCCGAATTGAGGAAGCGCGACAAGCCATTGGCCGCCGGGAGTTTACCCGGGCCGTCGGCATCCTTTCTGAAGCCACCCAGCAGAATCCTTCGGCGGACGCCTACCTCTATCTCGGAATTGCCTACGCCAATATGCGCGAATTCACCCGCGCGGAAGACACCCTGAGAGACGGCGCCAGACGGTATCCGGCGGATCCGCGGTTTCGTAACGAACTCGCGGGGACGTTTCTGGCCCGGCGCGAACCCGAGCGCGCCCGCGCCGCCCTCAAGGAAGCGCTCGAAGTCGATCCCACCAATGAGTACGCGCTCGATCTGCTGGCCAACATCGACATGTCGGAAGGCAAGGTGCGGACCGCGCTGGACTTCTGGAATCGCCAGGACCGGCCGATCGTCAACGAAGTTCTCCACAATCGTTATCCCGGCTTTGGACACTGGACGATACCTGAAGCGATGGCGTTCGAGCCCGGCGAGCCCCTTCGATACACCGACTGGCGGACCACCGAGAGCCGGCTTTTCGCGACGAAGCTCTATGGAAACGTCGGTGTCGAAATCGAGCCGACCGCCCGTTCCGGCTATTACAACGTCGACATCCGTACCACGTCGCGCAAAACCACCCGGGAATCGGTGCTGTTTGGTCTGGCCGTTGGCCTGCCTGTCCAAACTTCCTATCTGGATCTCTGGAACATTCGCGGATCTGGCGTGAGCCTGCTCTCCCAGTACCGCTGGGAGGCGCAACGGCGTCTCGTGGATGTCACCGCGCATGCTCCAATTCCCCTGCCGGGGATACTGTTCAGCGATTCTTCCGGAATCTGGCGCTCCGAACTCTGGGACGTTTCTTCGCAGGCGATCCAGCCGTCTCCTGCCGACTCGTTCATCTATAAGTCCACCGGCGGCCGCGTCATGTTCCGGCATATCCCCAGTTATCGGCTTGAACTGGCCGGTGGATGGGAGTATCGGAATCGCGCAGCCAGCGGCACACTTCCCGGCCTTGAACTGAACAGTCTGAACTCGTCGACTGCAATCGCCGAAACCACGATCGTTCTCTGGGACCGCGACAAAACCCGGAGCCACCTCCACGCTGAAGGCTTCCTCGCCAGAAAAGTCTTCTTCGGGGACCTCGATTACAGCGGTGGAGTTGTGGAGTGGGGCGCCCGATGGTCCCGTCAACGCGCCAATCGCCAGACCTCCCTCGTGTCGGTCCTGAGCGGCGGCATGTCGAGCGGCGACCTTCCGATCGACGAATATTTTGTTCTGGGCGTCCAGACCCATCCCCGATTCCTGTTGCGCGCGCATTCGGTCACGCATGATGGTGTCAGCGGCTTCAGCCCGCTGGGTACAGCCTTTGTCCTGTCCAATACGACGCTCGAGCGTGAAATCGTCAAGATCCCGACGTTCAATGCCGCAAACCTGCCTCTGATTACGGTGAAGGGGGAACTCTTCATGGACGTGGCCAAAGCGTTCGATCGGGCCGGCCTCTTCAGGGAGGATCGGATCTTCGTCGATCTTGGCCTCGGACTCCAGTTTGCAACTCCAACTCATGCCCTGCATCTCGCGTTCGGACAATCGGCCACCGACGGCCGCCGCGCCTTCACGGCCTACGTTGAGAAAACCTGGTGATTCGAAACAGGTTTTCCTCGAGCAACGTTCTTTTTACAACTTCTTAACGCCGCCTTAAT
>DASUFH010000501.1:0-4366 GCA_036274645.1 Terriglobia bacterium | reverse complement strand
CTGGCCTTCCCGGACCATTTCCTTCAGGTCACGGTGCGTGGCCGCGATCACACGCACGTCCACCGCGATCTCGTCGGTTCCACCGACGGGCCGCACCGTACGCTCCTGCAGCACGCGCAGCAGCTTGACCTGCATGGCGGGAGTGGTGTCGCCGATCTCGTCGAGGAAGATCGTCCCTTTGTCGGACGCCTCAAACAGGCCTTTCTTGTTGGCGGAAGCGCCGGTGAACGCGCCTCTGACGTGTCCGAAGAGCTCGCTCTCGAGCAGCGTTTCGGTAAACGCGCCGCAGTTCACCGAAACGAAGCGCTGGTCCGCGCGGGGACTGTTGAGATGGATCGCCTTGGCAACCAGTTCTTTCCCGGCGCCGGTCTCTCCCGTCACCAGAATGGTGCTGGTCGCTACGCTGACGCCCTCGATCATCTTGAACAGTTCCTGCATGCGGGCGCTCTTCCCGATCAGGTTTCCCATGCCGTGCGTCTTGCGAAACTCCCGCCGAAGGAAAACGTTATCTTCGCGGAGCCGTGTGCTCTCGAGCGCCTCCGCCACGACCAGCTTGAGTTCGTCCACAAACTTCTCGGTCTTGAGAATGTAGTCCGACGCGCCCATCTTCAGAGCCTGAATGGCGGTATCGGCCGCGGCGAAAGCGGTCAGCAGGATGAACGGCCCCGTGAAGCCGTCGGCCTTGACCCGGCGGAGCAGGTCGATGCCGCTCATGTCGGGCATCTTGATGTCCGACACGACCAGGTCAAAACCGGCCGCAGCCATGCGATTGAGGGCCTCTTCGGCGCTGGAAACGGAAACGACGTCGTAGCCTTCCTTCTTCAGGACAATCTCCAGGAGTTCCCGGATCGAAAGTTCGTCGTCGACGATGAGGAGTCTGGGTCTTTTGGACATCTATGATGACAATTTAAAGATCGATCGACACGGTCGAGCCCGCGCCCTTGCGTGATTTAAAGGAAATCGTTCCCCGGTGCGCCGTGACGATCTGATAAACGATGGGCAGTCCCAGGCCGGTGCCGTTCCGGAAAGAGGAGTGGAAGGGCACGAACAGGTTTTTCATCTCCTCTTCTCCGATCCCGACTCCCGTATCGCTGAACTGAATCCGGGCGCCGCCATTGCGCTGGGCCAGCCGGATGGTCAGTTCGCCGCCGCCCGGCATGGCTTTGAACGCGTTGGTGGCGAGATTATAAAACACCTGCCGCATCATGCTTTCGTCCGCGTCCAGCGCGACGGGCTGCAGTTCCGTCGTGATGGAATGGGATGACTGAACCTCCGGACTATGCCGCAGTAGTTCGACGGTTTCCGAAAGAAGCGCGGTCAGGTCGGTCCGCCGCAGCTTGGGTTCGATGGGCCGCGCGTAGCGCAGGAACTCGGTGATGGTCTTGTTCAGCCGCTCGGTCTCACGGGAAATAATGTCGGCGAGCTGCTGCTGCTCGCTCTCGAGGCTGAGGCCGGAACGCAACAGGTTGAACGACCCGGTGATCGAGGCCAGTGGATTGCGGATTTCGTGCGCAATGCCGGCCGACATCACGCCGATCGCCGCCATCTGTTCCTTGCGGCGCATCTGGCGCTCGAGCACCCGGACATCGGTGAGGTCGTCCAGGCACCAGACGTACCCGGCCGTGTCCTGCCGGTCGATCGTGACGGGCGACACAAAAAAGCCGAGATCGATCTCCCGGCCGTCGCGGCGCCGGGTGCGGGACTCGAAGCGGGCCGGCTCAATCTTTGAAAAGGCGCCGGGGAAGACGTCCCAGACTGTTGCGCGCAGGGCTTCGGAGGCGCGCCAACCGGTGATCTCCTCCGCCGCGCGATTGAACAGATAGATGCGTCCCTGGACGTCGCTGGTGATCAGGCCGCTGCCCATGCTGTCGACAACCCGGTCGTTGAACGCCTGCAGGAACGCGACCTGGCCCGTGGACTCCTCCAGTTCGACCACCTTGCTGCGCTCCCGTTCGGAAAGAAAATTGGCCAGAAACGCCACCGAGCAGAACCCGAAGACGCTCATTCCGATGATGACCTGCAGCGACGTCGGGTCGGTCCAGCCCACCGCAGTGGAGGGAATCCGGAAGCCCAGGTAGGGCTGAAAATAGGGCGACGCCAGCTCCATGTGCGCAAAGTGAATGATGGAAGCGAGGGTCGCCGTGATAAAGGCGCCGCGCCGCTCCAGCATGATGCTGGACATGACGATTTCGAGGAAATACAGCGTGGAAAAGTAGCTGTCGAGGACGCCGGTCCGGTTGACTCCCCAGGTGATCAGGAGCAGGTCGACCGCGATCTGGGCATAGGCCTGAGCCAGATACGCCCGGTTGTACCGCAGCAGGAGCAACCAGCCGACGGACAACACGATCACGGCGACCATCAGCGCCGACGCGTCGTCGGAACGGGCGGTGAACACGGAAAAAACGACGATGCGGACTCCAATCAGCCGCAACAGCCATTTTTTCCGGTCCGTCATGAATTACTTGCCACTCAATTGCCCAACCAGGGTGAAGATCGGAAGATACATCGAAATCACGATGCCGCCAACGACCACGCCGAGCACGACAATCATCGCCGGTTCGAGCGCCGTCATCAAGTCCCCCACCGCGGCGTCCACCTCTTCTTCGTAGAAGTCGGCGATCTTGGTGAGCATCTCTTCCAGGGCGCCGGCCTGCTCACCGACGCCGATCATCTGCACAACCATGGATGGAAACGCCTTTGACGCGGCCAGCGGTTCCACGATTGTACGCCCTTCTTCGATCGCGCGTTTGACGTTGAAAATGGCTTCTTCGATGATCGCGTTGCCCGAAGTGCGGGCGGTGATGTCGAGACAATCCAGGATCGGCACGCCGCTGGCGATCAGCGTGGCCATCGTACGGGTGAAGCGCGCCACGGCGATCTTCCGCATCAGCGGACCGAATACGGGCGCCTTCAATATCAGTGCATCGACGGCGTACCGCCCCTTCGGGGTTCGATAGTAGGAACGTAATACAAAGGCCAGAATACCGAGTCCGATGGCGACGAAGATGCCGTAGCTTCCCACGAACTGGCTCGCGCCGATGACGATGCGGGTCGGCAGCGGCAGGTCCACGTTCATGCTGGTGAACAGTTCCGTGAACGCCGGAACCACCTTCCACAGGATCAGCGTGATCACACCGCTCGCAATCAGCACGACGGCGATCGGGTAGACCATGGCGGACTGGACGGCGCGTTTCAGCTTGACCGCCTTTTCGATATAACCGGACAGTCTCTGGAAGATCGTATCCAGAATACCGCCCGCCTCGCCGGCCGCCACCATGTTGGTATAGAGGTCATCGAAGATCTTGCCGTGCATCTTCATGGAGGACGCCAGGTTGTTTCCCGACTCCACTTCCCTGCGGACGCTGTTGATTGCCGTGCGGAACTTCTTGTTTTCCTGCTGCTCGGAAAGAATCTGGAGACACTGCACGAGCGGGACGCCCGCGTCGATCATCACCGAGAACTGGCGGGTAAACACGGCAATATCCTTTGCCGAGGGGTTTCCGCCAAACTCAATGCTGCGCAGACCGCCGCCGGTCTTTTTCTCATCCGCGTCCAGCAGGAGGATCTGCTCGCGCCGCAACGCTAGAGTCAGCGCCTGCCTGTTGTCGGCTGCGCGCTCCCCGCTGATGATTTCGCCCTGACGATTCTTTCCTTTGAATGTGAATGTTGCCATAGTTCCCTTCCTAACCGGCCGCAGCCGGTTTCGGGCAGTCGAGTCTTTCGCCGCCGCTACGCCACGGGCCGCCAGATTCAGGCCGTCGAATCTTTATGTAATGGGGGCGCCATTAAGCAAAGCGGAAAATCAGGCGGCGACGACAAAAACGTCGGGCTGCGGCCATCGGCGGGGCGCATTCTAAGAGCCGGAATCCCTACGACATAGCGCGGGACTCTGTTAATCTCTGAGGCGGTTTCGAAACGCCATACCAAAGGCCTGATCGTAGAATCCGATACCTGAATTCTTATGTCGACCCAACCGACGACCGGCAAGGTATACGCCGCAGTGCTCGTGCTGCTGATCCTGGCCCTACTGGTCTTCGCGCAGGCCGCATTCGATCTGACTCCCCTGCTGAGCCCGGCCAGACCCAACGAGATTGCCCTGGCCTATACGTTGTCCACGTTCATTTTTCTGGCCCTGGTGGTGTTCGGATTCGTCCTGCTCCGGACCCTCGTCAAGATCGCCATCGAGCGCAAACAGCAGAAACCCGGCGCCAAGTTCAAAACGAGCCTGATTGCATCCCTCATTGCGCTGACGCTGATTCCGGCGGTTTCGCTCTTCGCGTTTGCTTTCGGCCTGGTCAATCGAAGCATCGACAAGTGGTTCAGCCGTCCGGTGGATGCGCTCTTCAGCCTGAACGCGGACATGGAC
>DASUFH010000500.1:0-6929 GCA_036274645.1 Terriglobia bacterium | reverse complement strand
GATTTCACGCTCTTTGGCGTGGCCAACTCCGTCCAGGTCTTCAATGAACTTATCGGTCAGCTTCTGCAGCCGGTCGGTCCCGCGCTTGAGCTCGTCGGCGGAGATTTCTTTCTTCTTCTCCTGGTCGCGCAGCTTATCATGCACATCGCGGCGGATATTGCGCACGGCGGTCTTCGCGTCGTCCACCTTCTTGTGGAGCACCTTGACCAGCTCTTTACGGCGCTCCTCCGTCAGCGGCGGAATCGGAACGCGAACAATACGGCCGTCGTTGGACGGGTTCAGATTGAGGTCCGAAGACCGGATCGCCTTCTCAATGGGTCCAACCAGAGACACGTCGTACGGCTGCACGGTAATCTGAGTCGGCTCGGGAACAGCCAGCTGCGCCACCTGATTCAGAGGCGTGGGAACGCCGTAGTATTCCACCTGTACCCGATCCAGGATCGATATGGACGCCCGTCCGGTCCGGATCGTGGCCAGCTTGGTTCGCAGGTCCTCGATCGCCTTTTCCATGTGACGCCGGCATTGCCCGATTTCGTCCTTCGCGCTCATCATCGCCCTCCCATGTCGTGCACGAGTGAACCGATTTTCTCTCCCATGACCGCCTTGGTGATGTTCCCCTGCGTTCGAATATTGAACACGATTATCGGCAACCGGTTCTCCATGCACAAGGAAATCGCCGCAGTGTCCATAACGCCGAGGCCCTGCTGGACAACCTCGAGATAGGAAATTTCGGGAACAAACCGCGCATCGCGCACCTTGACCGGATCGGCGCTGTACACCCCATCGACCTTGGTCGCTTTCATGATGACTTCGGCCTTGATCTCCATGGCCCGAAGCGCGGCGGCGGTATCGGTTGAAAAGTAGGGATTACCCGTGCCGGCGGCAAAGATCACGACACGGTTTTTCTCCAGATGGCGGATGGCCCGGCGGCGAATGAAGCTTTCCGCAACCTGGCGCATCTCGATGGCCGATTGCACCCGTGTGTGGACGTCGATTTTCTCCAGGGCGTCCTGCAGGGCGAGGGCGTTGATCACGGTCGCCAGCATACCCATATGGTCGGCGGAAACCCGGTCGAACCCCTGCTCGCTGGCGGCAAGCCCCCGAAAGATGTTGCCGCCACCGATGACGATGGACACCTGAACACCGAGTTCGTGGACTTCCTTGATCTCCAGCGCTACCCGCGCGACCACCTTGGGATCGATGCCAAAGCGTTCGCTGCCCATGAGGGACTCGCCACTCAACTTCAACAGCACCCGCTGATACTTCGGTTTCACAATGCCCTCTCAACTACACAGGAACTGCGATCAGCCGTTCAGGGCCGCCTGCACATCACCGGCGAGATCGGTCGAACGCTTCTCCAGCCCTTCGCCGGTCTGGAAGCGCGCAAAGCGGCGGACCTGAATGTTCTCGCCGATCTTACCCACCAGCCCCTCGACGAGCTGTTTGACCGTCTGGCTGGGCTCCTTGACGAACGCCTGATCGTACAGGCAGACCATCTGGTAATACGATTCCAGCTTGCCTTCGACAATCTTGTCAACGATGTTGGCCGGCTTGCCTGCCGCCCGCACCTGCTCCGCGTAGATTTCGCGCTCCCGCTTCAGTTCGTCGGCATCGACATCTTCACGCCGGACATAGCGCGGATTCTGGGCGCAGATGTGCATGGCGATGTCCTTCACCAGCGCCTGAAACTCGGGGTTCCGCGCCGCGAAGTCGGTCTCGCAGTTCACCTCGACAATCACGCCGATTTTGCCGCCGGCGTGGATATAGTGTCCGATCATCCCTTCGGACGCGGTACGCGAGGCTTTCTTCTGAGCGGTCGCGAGGCCCTTCTTGCGAAGGACCACAATGGCCTGCTCCATGTCGCCGGACGCTTCGACGAGCGCCTTCTTGCAATCCATCATTCCCGCTCCGGTCTTTTCCCGGAGCTCTTTGACCTGCTGTGCGTTGATTTCCATAAATTCGTGAAAGTTCGTGCGTTCCCTGGAAAGCGGGAGGGCAACGGCGCTGACGCAAACGGAGGGCGTGAGTGTTCCGTTGCCCCTTCCCGCCGGAAAGGGCAAGTGGTGTTTGCCGATTCGATCGGCTCCTATTTACATGATCGCGGTTTCGTTCGGTGTCTCGACAGGCTCGTCAGCCACGGACTCTGCGCGCGTCCACGAACGACTGGGCGCCGCCACATGAACAGCCACAGTGTCTTCCCCGCCGGCTTCGACCTCGTCGCCCTGTTTTTCGGCGACGTCCTTCGTCATTCCCTGGCCTTCCACCACCGAGTCCGCAATCTTCCCGGTAAACAGCCGGATGGCGCGCAGCGCGTCATCGTTACCGGGAATCACGTAATCGACAAAATCCGGGTCGCAGTTGGTGTCCACAATCGCCACCACGGGAATCCCCAGGCGGCGCGCCTCGGCGACGGCAATTTCTTCGTTCTTGGAATCGATCACAAAGATCGCGTCGGGCAGCTTCGGCATGTTCTTGATGCCGGCAAGATTCTTTTCCAGACCGAGACGCTCGCGCTCAAGCCGGGTGACTTCCTTCTTGGGAAGCACCTCATAGCGACCGTCCGTCGCGATGGTGTCGAGTTCTTTGAGCCGCTTGATCGACTTCTGGATTGTCGAAAAATTCGTCAGCAGACCGCCCAGCCAGCGTTGATTGACATAGAACATGCCACAGCGCAGCGCTTCTTCCGCGATCGCGTCCTGGGCCTGACGCTTCGTCCCAACAAACAGGATTACCTTCCCCTGCGACGCCAGTTCGGAAACAAACTGGGCGGCTTCCTTGAAAAGCCGGAGTGTCTTCTGCAGGTCGATGATGTAGATGCCGTTCCGCTCGCCAAAAATGTACTGCTTCATTTTTGGATTCCAGCGCTTCGTCTGATGACCGAAGTGGACGCCGGCTTCCAAAAGTTCTTTCATTGAGATAGACGCCAAAAATCCCTCCTGTAATGGATTTCAACCATCGGAACTCCTCCTCTGCGGCTCCGATGCCTGGATCTGAATATTCGTTCCTGACAATACGGCTGCATTTTCAGCGCCGCGGCTCACAAAACGCCACCGGCAGGGAGGCGATCCCTGCCGGCGACGAAATCTGCTAACGTTTCGAGAACTGGAAGCGCTTGCGCGCGCCCGGCTGACCGTACTTCTTGCGCTCCTTCATGCGTGGATCGCGCGTCAGAAAGCCAGCCTTCTTCAAAACCGGGCGAAGCTCCGCGCTGTACCGCACCAGGGCGCGCGCCACTCCGTGCTGGGCCGCGCCCGCCTGACCGCGCATGCCGCCCCCGTTAAGAAGGATTACGATATCGAATTTGTTCAGCGTATCGGACGCCTGCAGAGGTTGACGAACCAGCATCCGGTCCGTCTCGTCGAAGAAGTACTGCTCGAAGGGCTTGTTGTTGACTGTGAAATTTCCCGTGCCGGGTCTCAGAAAAACGCGGGCTGTCGCAGTCTTCCGACGGCCCGTTCCATAGCGTTCAGCTCCGTTCAAGTAACCTCCAGGCTAGAGCGCCAGCGGTTCGGGCCGCTGCGCCGCGTGCGGATGCTGATCCGCCGCATAAATCTTCAACCGTTTGACCATCCGCTTGCGCAGCTTGTTCTTCGGCAGCATGCCGAGAACCGCCTCACGCAACACCATTTCCGAATTGCCGCTTTCGAACGCTTTTCGCGCTCCCACTTCTTTCAGTCCACCCGGATAGAGGGTATGCCACCGGTACACCTTCTGATCGAGCTTTTGCCCGGTCAGCTTCACCTTGTCCGCATTGATGATCACAACGTGATCTCCCGTGATCAAAAACGGGGCATAATGCGGGCGATGTTTTCCGGAAAGAACCATTGCGGCTTTGCTGGCGACACGCCCGAGGACCTGTCCTCCAGCGTCAATGACGTGCCATTTGTCCAGGGCGCTTGCTTCGCCTGCGCTTAAAAATCGAGTCGGCATGCTCTGTTCCTGTTCCTCATACGAGCCAGTTTACAAAACGCTGATAGTATAGGAGCCTCTAGACCATGTCAAGAAATCGTCTGTCTTTATTTGCAGTTCTGGCCGCGGCCATGGCCGTGATTCCATTGATCCCCGGCCCGGCCAGCCCGGCTTCGGCCTTCCAGCCGGGAGTTCAGGGACCGATCGCCACAAACGTGGCGGATCTGCTGCTCTTCGACGATTATCTCAGAGCCGAGGCCCTCCTGGACCAGCGTCCGACCGGCCTGACGCCTCCGGAACTCCTTGCTTTTCGCGGAGAAGTCGAGTTCCGCAAAGGACATTTCAACGCGGCCGAAGAGCTTTATCGCCGCGCCCTGGCGGCCGACTCCAAAACGGCCCGCGCCTACGATGGACTCGGGAAGCTGGCCATGGCCAAGCTGCGAATCGACGACGCCATCGAGAGCTTCGGTCGGGCGGCGTCGCTCGACGCCCGGGAACCGCTCTACCGGCTCCACGCCAGCGACGCTTACGGCGCAAACGGCCGCCTCGATGAACAACGCAAATACATCGAGGAATACATCCGGTTGAAACCCAAAGACGCCGACCGGCTCGCCGAAGTTCAGGCCGGGCTCGCCACGATTGACGCGTTGACGCCCTTCGGGCCCATCGGAAAAATCGAAGCGCCGGAGCGGCCCCTGCCGATTCCCTTTCGCAAGACGCTCAATCTGATCTTCTCGGATGTCTTCATCAACAATCAGGGCCCGTTCCGTTTCGCCATCGACAGCGGCGCAACGTTGACCGCCGTCAATCCGCAGGTGATTTCGGCGCTCGGATTGAAGCCGCTGACCACAACGGTCATGCACGGCATCGGCGGAAACGGAAAGGCGGAGTCCAGCATGTTTCGCGCGGACACGCTTCAAATCGGCGGTATCCGTATCCGTAACGTGCCTCTCGGCACATACAACGACCCGGTCGTTTCGCAAATTGCGGACGGGATCATCGGAACGTCGGCGCTCGCCGAATTCATCGTGACGATCAACTATCCGGAAAATCGGGTGGATCTGACCCGGAACGTCCCGGGACCCGGAGCCCCGGAGACGGACACGATTCCCGCGTGGTTCTTCTCGAACCTGCTGCTCGTCCCCGCCGAGATCAACGGACATCCCGGCAACTTCCTGGTCGATACCGGCGCGGTCGCCAGCGTGTTGTCTCACAGCATGGCCGCCCAGCTGGGCGTCACCCGCGACACGCCGGGCGCCCGCGCCGCACAGGCGCTCGGAGGAGTCGGCGGCGCTGACGGCTCGGTTCTGACGGCGCCCAACGTCACGATCAAAGTCTCGAAGACCACCCGCAGGTTTGACGCGATGCTGGCAATCGACCTCAAGGACTTCTCCAGGATGATCGGGACCGAAATCTCCGGCATCATGGGCTTCGACCTGCTCGATGGCCGCGCCGTGACACTCGACTACAGCGCCCCGGAAGTGCGTCTGATCAGCGCGCCCGAAAACATCCGGTGAACGATCACCTCACCGTCGTCGACGCGGCCGTTCTGTTGACACCGGTCGAACAGTTCGCGCCGGCGCGCCTGGTCATCCGCAACGGGAGAATCGACCAGGCCGGAAAAGCTGGAGACATTGCCCCGCCTGCCGGCGCCACCCGTCTCGATCTGTCCCGGCGGACGGTGGCGCCGGGATTCATCGACCTGCACATTCACGGGGCGGGCGGCGTCGACGTCATGGAGGGATCCTACGCGGCGCTGAACACCGTCAGCCGGACGATCGCCGCCGCGGGAGTCACGGCATTTTTCCCCACGACCGCCTCATCGCCCGCCGCCGATCTGGGCGCAGCCGTTGAAAACCTCGGATCCCTGATTCGAGGCGGCGGTTTTGAGGGCGCAACGCCACTGGGAATTCACCTGGAAGGCCCCTTCATCAATCCGTTGAAACGGGGCGCGCACCCGGCTGCCAGTCTGCGGTCGCTTGATCCGGAAAACATCCGGCTGCTTGGCGAATGGTCGCAACGAAGCGGGCGGGCCATCCGCCGTGTGACCTTCGCCCCGGAGCTGCCGCATGCGGAAGACCTCATTGCCATGGCGAAAACGGAAGGCTTCACGCTGGCCATGGGACACTCCGACGCGTCCGCGGACGAAGCCTCCAGAGCGGCTGCCGCCGGTGTGCGCTATGCCGTTCACACGTTCAACGCCATGCGCCCGTTCTCTCCCCGCGATCCCGGTATCACGGGCGCCGTCCTCACCGACGATCGCATCTACGCGGAAATCATCGCCGACGGAATTCATGTCGCGCCGCGCGGCGTTCGCGTCTTCGCCCGTTCCAAGGGACGCGATCGTGTTGTCCTGGTCACCGACGCCGTTGCCGCCAGCGGAATGCCGGATGGCAGATATCGCCTGGGGAGTGAAACCATCCAGCTCTCGGGCGGCGTGTGCCGCGCCGCGGACGGACATCTCGCCGGCAGCGCGCTGCGGCTGGATACCGCGCTTCGCAACTACATGAACTGGACCGACGCCACCCTGCAGGACGCGCTGTTCGGAGTGACCGTGAACCCCGCGCGGGCTCTGGGCCTGGATGGCCATGGCGTCATCGCGCCGGGCGCCCGCGCAGACCTGGTCGCCATCGATTCCCATGGCGAAGTCTCGCTGACCATGGTCGGCGGGCGCGTCGTGTATGAGCGCGCGTAACTGCCATCAGCCGGTTTTCCATTGTCCATTGACTGTTATCGATTGTGAAATGGACCCCTTTCATTGTTCGCTCCGGCAAGCCGGCCAACGAACAATGAAAGAAGTTCATCGGACAATCGATAACAGTCAATGGACAATGGACAACCGGAAAGCTGGGCGGTCCTAGACCGCCCCTACAGGCAGGCTCACCATGTCCCATATCTTTTTGCTGGACACGAGAATCGAGATTTCGTAGATTGCCGGCATGAGAGTTGGGGGCCAGAGAATCGACGAGCAGGTCATCGCGCGTATACAGATAATCGCCGACGAGAATGACGGTATGAAG
>DASUFH010000499.1:0-7738 GCA_036274645.1 Terriglobia bacterium | reverse complement strand
CGACCACCAAAGAGGCCGCGGGGAGCACAGGCGGCAAAAGCGGGAAAGGTGGCGACCTGCTTTATCGATGGGGAAATCCCGCGAGCTATCGCGCCGGCACGCAGGCGGACAAGCGGCTGTTTGGACAGCATAACGTCCACTGGATTCCAAAGGGACTCGAGGGCGCAGGCCACCTGCTGGTCTTCAACAACGGCGACGGGCGGCCCGGCGGCGCGTACTCCACGGTGGAGGAACTCGCGCTTCCCATGGACGCCAGCGGACACTACGCCCTCGGTTCCAACAAACGGTTCGGACCGGAGGCTCCGGTGTGGAGCTATACCGCTCCCAATCCGCGCGACTTCTACTCGGTCAATATCTCCGGCGCGCAGCGACTGCCCAACGGCAATACGCTCATCTGCGCCGGCGCTCCCGGCATCGTGTTTGAAGTCACCCCGGAGAAGAAAGTCGTCTGGCAGTACAACCTGCCTGGCTTCGGCAGCGGCCGCGGCCAGGGCTCGCGCAACGTGTTCCGCGCCTACCGGTTCGGTCCGGACTTCCCGGGACTCTCAGGCAAAACGCTGATGCCCGGACTGCCTCTCGTCGATATGGCTCGGGAGAACTGAGTCATCCCTTTCCTTGTAGGGGCGGTCTATAACCGCCCACAATTTTTGCGCAGAAGTTGAAGGATGCGTGCTTTTGTGCGCTCTCCGGTTGCCGTTGGGATCGGCATGGGGGTGGACGGTCATAGACCGCCCCTTCAAAGAGGGCGCAGTAGGGCCCCCCCAACCTCCTGTTGCGCGTCGGATGGCCCGGTCCGAGAATGGGCAAAAATAGCCCGAAGTGGACACGGAGGATTCGATGCAACAACTTGCCAAGCGCGCGGTGCTTGCGATTCTCGGAGTCGTCGTGATGCTGGCCTACTGGACATTCACCGGACGGGGCAGCAACAACGGGCCGACCGCTGCAGGCATTCCCGCAAAGGTCCATGATGGAGGCGGCGGACTGCTCGCCATCAATGTGGATTCCACGTCGGCCGCCCGGTTCAGTATCAGCTTCAGCGATGACAACAAGTCGGAGGAATTCTGGACTCCCGTGCCGGCCGGGCCGCACACCTGGGTGATCGATGTGCCGAAGGGATCCGGAGGCTACATCGAACTGGATGCCGAAAACCCGAAGGTCGGCGACAAACTCAGCTGGAAAATCAGCCTGGACGGCAAGATCGTCGACGAACAGTCCGACACGCTCGATCAGCCGCTCCCCAATGGCTACGCCTTCTTCCTGCAGTCCGACTACGAGGACTACTCGGCCATCAGCGCGGAAGACTAGCGTCGCGTCCGAGCCGTTCCCGGCCCCCGGAGAGTTGGGCGTCAAGCCCAACTCTCACCACCCTCGCATTTCGAGCCCATCAACAGTAGCCCGCAACTCGTGGCGCCCCAGCTGCAGCTAATCCTGCGGGTCCGTCCGCGCGGAGATCTGTACCGTTGTGAAACAACAGCCGGGCTTCAACTGACTGAATGTTGCTCACGAGCGCCATGCCGGCGCATTGCCCCACCGCACGCGGAAGGAGAAAGGAGAATGATCCATGTCGGTTCGTGAACATCAGCCTCGGGTTCAACGAGGCCGGATCATGGCACTGCTGGTCGTTTTTGCCGTCGTCCTGGCCGGCGTCCCGGCTCACGCCGACACGCTTGTTCCGGGTAGTTGCGTTGTGGTTCGCGGCGGGGGAACCCCGAATCCGGTGTGCCGGTGCAGGATTTATCAGAGTTCCGGGAACGTCGAGCAGGATGAATACAACATCATTCACGGCTATGCCCTGACGACCGAAATCTATGGACCGTGCGTCAGCTATGACTGCAGGAACTACCGGGCCGATCAGAGAAAGATTTCGCAGTGTTACGACTACACGCGATAAGTGAACACGCGGGGTGGACGACAGCTCTGTCTGCGAATCGTCTCTGCCGCAGGGGGAATGCCACGGCACTCCTACGATTTTGCCCTGGTCCCCGGGAAGTCCGCCCTTGGAGCGTTCAGGTACCCGCCCGCGGATAGGGGCGGTCTATGACCGCCCAGCGTTTCAGGGTGGATTCCACTCCGAAACGTCGGGCGGTCATAGACCGCCCTACAAGCGGGCGGGGCCCCCGCGCCTGGAAAGAAGGCGCAACCAGGTCCTATTCCGGTTGATCGTAAGTCTTCAGCCGCCGGACCCAGATGTTCCGGTACCGCACCGGATGCTGGTGGTCCTGCAGCGAGAGCGATTCCTCGGCGGCCTGGGCGCCATACTTTGCCAGCGCGCGATGGACGGTGCCTCCCATGAGTTCCTTCCGGTTGTGCAGGAGCACGCCATTCAGGAACACGGTCAGATAGGCCGGCTTCAGCAGTTTGTCGCCGTCGAAACGGGGCGCCTCGAAAACGATGTCATAGGTTTGCCATTCGCCCGGTTTCTTGGTGGCGTTGACCAGCGGCGGCCACTGGCCATAGATCGCGCCGGCCTGGCCGTCGGCGTACGTCAGGTTCTGGTAGGAGTCGAGCACCTGCACCTCGTAAAGCCCCTGCAGAAAGATGCCGCTGTTACCCCGATTCTGGCTGTTGCCGCGAACGTCCGCGGGCGTGGCCCATTCGATGTGCAACTGGATATCGCCGAATTTTTCCTTCGACCGCAGGTCGCCCGAGTTCGGGACGACCTCCATGTAGCCGTTCTCCACTTTCCAGGGCTGGCGTGTGGGAGTCCAGTGGCTGAGGTCCTTTCCATCGAAAAGGACAATTGCGTCGGATGGCGCGGCGCCGGGCTCGGCCCCTGGCGTTACGACTGCCGGATGCGGACGCGCGGGATCGTGCACATGCCAGGGCAGATCCGGAAGAATCGGCGTATCCGTATAGCCCACTGGAGAGTTCTGCGCCAGCGCCAGGGAAAGAGCGAACACCCCCAGCAGCAGCGTCAGCGAGAAGGTCGTCCTTCGTGAAGACATCGCGCGTTTCCTCATGGTTTGAGCAGGACGAAGGCGTACAGCGAATCGCCCGCGCCCACGACCACATATTGCAGTCCGTCCATCTCGAATGTGAT
Organism: Terriglobia bacterium; assembly: GCA_036274645.1. GTDB lineage: Bacteria > Acidobacteriota > Terriglobia > 20CM-2-55-15 > 20CM-2-55-15 > DASUFH01. The sequence continues at coordinate 4,698 of DASUFH010000499.1, read as the reverse complement.
CGGTCCGTTTGTGATTGAGCCGTGCAGGCCCGCGTGCCAGAGCGTTTCGCCCGTCGCCGCGTTCAGCGCGACGAAATTGGACGCGCTGTCGCCGGCGAACAGCACATTGCCGGCCGTGCTCAGCAGGCCCGAGCGAACGGAACTGCTGCCATCCCACTTGTGCGACCAGCGGATCTTGCCGGTCTGGTAGTCGATCGCCTGCAGCATGGCTTCCGACCAGCCGCCGCGATCGTTGCCACCCCATCCCTGCGGCTTTTCGTCGTCTTCGTTCGCGTACAGGTAATACACGCTGAACGCTCGCGTCGCGTTGGTATAGAAGAGACCGGTCATCGGACTGAAACTCGGTGGCGGCCAGTTCGCCCCGCCCCCCTGATTGGGCGAAACGAGCGCGCCGTCGGTCTGCGGTTCCTTCGCGGGATTGGGAATCGGTTGCCCTTTTGCGTCGAGTCCCTTCGTCCAGTTGGTCTTCACGTATTCGGCGCTGACGATGCTCTTTCCATTGGTCCGATCGAGCACAAAGAACCATCCGTTACGGCTGGCCTGGGCCAGCAGTTTTCGCGGCTGGCCGCTGATCGTTCCATCGAAGAGGACCGGCGTCTGGTTCGCGTCCCAGTCGTGGGTGTCGTGCGGGGAGGGCTGAAAATACCACACCAGCTTTCCCGTATCGGGGTTGAGCGCCACAATCGATTCCGTGAACAGATTGTCTCCCGGACGCTTCCGTCCGTTGATCACAGGCTGCGGATTGCCGGTGCCGACATACAGCAGGTTCAACTCCGGGTCATAGGTGTTCGAGCCCCAGGTCATGCCGCCGCCATGGGTCATGGCTTCTTCGCTCGGCCACGTCTTTGCTTCCGGTGTGCCGGGTTCCGGATACGTGTACCAGCGCCATTGCCGGGCGCCGGTGACCGGATCGCGCGCCTCGAGATATCCGGGGATGTCGAGATCGTCGCCGCTCACGCCGACGATGACATGATTCTTGACGATGAGCGGCGCAACCGACCCGTAGTAAAACTGCTCGAGATCGCAGATCTCGGTCCGCCACCGCTCGCGTCCGTCGCGGATATTGAGCGCCACCAGGTTGCAGTCCGGCGTTTCGACATAGACGGTGTCGTTGAGAATGGCCACGCCGCGGTTGCCGATATGCCAGCCCCCGCGGGAACGCCAGGTCGCATGCCAGATCTCCCGTCCCGTGCGCGCGTCCACCGCCCAGACGTGATCGGGGATCGTGGTGTACATGACGCCGTTGACCACCACCGGCGTACCCTTGATCGCCACGGACGTGTTTCCCCCGCCGCCGGCCTGTCCGCTTCCGGGGTTGGGGCGGTAAACCCACGCCAGAGTCATGCCGGCGACATTGCCGGTATTGATTTTCGTGAGTGGGCTGAATCGCCTCCCCGAATAGTCGCCGTTGTACATCGGCCAGGAATCTACCGCGGGCTTGAGCAACAGCGCGGGATCGAGCGTGCCCTGCGCATGCAGGGTCAGGGCGGCAACTGCCGCGAGAAGCGTGACTCGGATGCCCTTCATTTCAACGTCTCCAGGTAGGTGACCACGTCATGAATGTTCGTGTCGGTGATCGTGTCGAGCAGCGCGTGATGCGCTTCGAGCGGATCGCGCACCTCGACCCTGACGTCGGGCGCGCGCCGGAAACTCCGGTATTCACCCGTGGCGTCGCGCAGCGAAACATTGAAATTGTCAATGCGCACGAGCGCGCCGGTCACCGGCGGGGCGTTGGGCGGCGCCACGGTGACTTCCACCCGCTGGGGAGCGCGCAGGCTGGGGAAGAGAAACCGTTGTTGCAGGTCCATCGCTGTCCGGATGCGTGTGGCCACGCCTTTGAGGTCGCCTGTCGGCGAGTGGCAACTGGCGCATTTGCCTTCTCCATTGAAGTACGCGCGTCCCGCTTCCACGTTGCCGGTCAACACATCGATCGTTCCGCGCGCATTCCGGTTGCTGGCGATGGCCTCCACACGTTGATGCAGGAAGTGCGAAAGATCGGTGATCTGCGCGCTCGAGAGCTTCGCCTTGTGCGGGCCGCCCGCGTTGATGGCCGGTCCGATTGCGTTCCCCAGCCGGTCGCGCAACACGACGGCGGATCGAATCAGGTCCGGGCCGTTGTCGGTTCCTTTGGCGGAACTGCCATGACAGTTGATGCAGTTTTCCGTATAGACGAGCCGCCCGCGGTTCGCCGCCTGGCTGTCCACGCGCTGCCGCTCCGTCGGGCCGGCCTGCAGGGCGGCCAGCAAAGCGAGAATCCAGCCGATGATCATTACACGTTCCTTCCCGATGTTTTCTGGCGCAGAGCATACCCCTGAAGACCCCGAATTGAGAAGTTCACGCGTAGCGTGAGTAACGGAACCATTGTGGTCCTCGCCTGCCTGTAGGGGCGGTCTATGACCCCCACAGGCAGGCAGGCCGGGAATGTCCAGACTCCAGAGCGAGCCAAGCGAGGCGCAATCTGGGCTTATCCGGTTGTGCTTGAATTCTGGCGGGACGGCGCTACAATCCATGATTGTCATGAAACGGACCTTCAATCTTCCTTACGTTTCGGCCTCTCATCGTTCCATTCCCGATACCGGGATTTAGACCCCTTCGGATTTCCGCAACTTTGCCGGCCCGGTAATGTCGGGCTGGCGTGAGCCTGCGCGTTCGCAGGTGTGTCGGTGTGTGTTCCATCAAGGAGAATGACCATGTTTCCGCTCTTGGATATGTTCAGCCTGTGGTCGCTGGCGGCGATTGCGGTGTCGTTGTTCATCGCGGTTGTTTTGCTGTCCAGCCTAGTGGTGATTCGGGAGGATCAGGTTGGCGTTGTAGTGAAGCGGTTTTCCCGCCGGGGCGCTTTGCCCGAAGGCCGTGTCGTGGCTCTCAACGGCGAGGCCGGATATCAGGCGCGCACGCTGGCGCCGGGCGCCTATTTCGGCTACTGGCCATGGCAGTACCGGATCGCGAAGCACAGGATCACCGCGATCGATCCGGGCTACATCGGCCTCGTCATTGCCAATGACGGCGCCGCCATGCCGGTGGACCGCGTTCTGGCCAATGCGGTCGAGAGCGATCACTTCCAGGACGCCGAGAAGTTCCTGCGCGGCGGCGGCCAGAAAGGACGGCAGAGCGCGATATTGACGACTGGTTTCTATCGGATCAACCCGGTGTTGTTCACCGTGATGAAGAACGTTCCCATCCGGGTGATCGAATCCGACAAGGTGGGCGTGGTCACCGTGCTCGATGGCGAGCCCATGCCGGAAGGACAGATGGCGGCCAAGCCCGTTCCGGGACACGACACGTATCAGAATCCGGACGAGTTTGTCCGGAACGGCGGCTGCCGCGGATTGCAGGAGCAGATCATGCTGGCCGGCGCGTACAACATCAATCCGTGGTTCTGCGAGATCGAGGAGCATCCGTTGTTCGAGGTGCCGATCGGTCATGTCGGCGTCGTCGTGAGCTTCGTCGGCGACAATACGCGCGATATCTCCGGCGAACAGTTCACGCACGGCAATATCGTGCGCCGCGGCGGCCGGGGCGTGTGGGACGAGCCGCTCTATCCCGGCAAACATGCGCTCAATCCGCGTGTGATGAAGGTGGAACTGGTACCGACTACCAACATCGTTCTGAACTGGGCGTCGGCGCGCACGGAGGCGCACAAACTGGATGAGAAGCTGTCGACGATCACGGTGCGGTCCGCCGACGGGTTCACGTTCAACCTGGACGTGTCGCAGATCATCAACATCGGCGCGACCAAGGCGCCGTGGGTGATTTCGCGCATGGGCAGCGTGCGGAATCTGGTGAACCAGGTGCTCGAACCGATCGTCGGGAACTATTTCCGCAACAGCGCGCAGAACTACACGGTTCTCGATTTCCTGTCGCACCGCGCCGAACGGCAGAGGGAGGCGCGCGAGCATACGTCGGAAGCGATTCGCGAATATGACGTGCAGAGCGTCGATACATTGATCGGCGACATCACGCCGCCGACGGAACTGATGGCGACGCTGACGGCGCGCAAGATCGCCGAAGAACAGGAGAAGACGTTCGTGATCGAGGAACGGACCGAAAAGACACGCCAGGAACTCGAGCGCCAGAAAGCGCTGGCCGACAAACAGCGTGAACTCGTCAACTCGGAACAGGATGTGCGCGTGGCCGAAATGCGAGCCAACGCGGCCATCCAGCACGCGTCGGGCGAATCGCAGGCCATGGCGCGGCGCGCCGAAGGCGAAGCCGTGGCGAAGCGGCGGGTCGGCGAAGCGGAAGCCGCGGTTGTGGCGATGAAAGGCCGCAGCGAAGGCGAGTCCATCCGCGCTGTCGGGGCCGCGCGAGCCGACGCGTACAGGCAGGGCGTGGAGGCCATGGGCAGCAATTACGCCATGCTCCAGATCTTCACCGCTCTGGCCGATCGTCAGATCCGGCTGACTCCGGATGTGCTCGTGCAGTCCGGCGGCAACGGCAACGGCGGTACCAGCGACGGCCTGCTGGCAATCGTTCTTCGCGATATGCTCAAGCGCAGCGCGAACGCCGCGTAAGAAGGGTCTGCTGCAGGGGCGGTCGATGACCGCCCCTGCAAGCGGACTGGCGGACGGGAGGGCAACGGTTGCGTCCCGTTTGAATCTTCCACTATGATCCGCCCTCTATGACAACATCGAAACTCGTGCTCACCGGGACGCTCCTCCTGACGGTATCCGTTGCTCTGCGGGCGCAGCTGCCCAC
>DASUFH010000498.1:0-7201 GCA_036274645.1 Terriglobia bacterium | reverse complement strand
CGCTTCTGAATGCCGCTCTTTATGCAGTGCGGAGATGGCGCTTCCAGCCGAAAGTAGTCGCCGGGGTCCCTCAGGAGAACGAGGTCATCGTTTCTATCGAGTTTCGATATTGATGTGACCTGTAGGTTCTTTCATTCCGATTTCAAGGTTCACAAAGCCGTACGAACATAAGCCAGGAACAGGCCGTGAATCGCCCATCCCAGCAGGCACACCGCAATCGCGCGAACCATACTCGTGTAGTCCAGCGCCTGGCGGACGGCAATCACGAATGTGCATAGCATCCATAACGTCACGATGAAGAAGGCGGCCGGTCCGATAACAGGAACGATTCCAAGGATACGAAGGATTCCTGGCGCGGACGAAAACCCCGTCGTTCGCAACAACTCGCCGAAGTCCGATCGGGTTTGCGGTTCGGGCAGGAGACGTGTGCCGATGAATAGCGTCAGCAGGACCCAGATGATCCAGCTGCCGATGGCGAACGCGAGCAGTCCAACGAGTCCTTCCAGGCTTCCGACACCTGTACCGACGGCTGCTCCGACACTGGAAAGGATGACGATGGCGATGGCCTGGCCGGTTGCGCCACGGTCCGCCTCAACGTCTTCGTAACTCTCGGCGCGAAACAGAGCGCTGCCAATCAGGCGGTTCATCCTTTGCCTCCCGGACGAGATTTGAACTCAACCTTAAGTTCGTAGCAAATTGAAAGCCACCCGAATTTCCCTCTGTTTTCAGGCCTTTCACCGATGTCCCTGGCGCCGGACGCTGCCGAGCGCGGCACAGGAAGCTATCGTCGGCCCGTTTGCAGGACAAACTGCCGAATTCGGCAGTCAACTCGCGTCTTTGGGGCGACACTTTGACCAGCCGACTTATTTGGGGTCTGTCCCCGAATTAGGCCGCAGCAGGCTGGTGATGGCGTCGTTGCCTTTGGAGTCGGCGAGGGCGAGTGGGGTCTGGCCGCGTTTGTTCTTCGCGTCGATGTCCGCGCCCTGGGAGACGAGGAACTTGATGATGGCTTCCGAGCCCCGTCCGGAAATGGCGACGTGCAACGGAGAGTCGCCCGTGTCGTTCGTGGACTGAATATCGAACCCCAGATCGAGGAGATAGCGGATCGCCTCGACGGCTTCTTCATCGCTTCCCTGGTCGTAGGACGGCGCGGCGGGACTGCCGTTCCGCCAGCCCTGGCCGGCGGCGAACAGCAGGGCGCTGACTCCGCTCGGCATGGCGATTCCGGGATCGGCGCCCCCCTCCACCAGCGCGCGCATCATGGCGATATCGCCCGACTTTGCCGCGCGCAGAAAGGGGGTAGCGCCCTGGCCCAGCGCGGAATCGCCGGCCGTGTGATGGCGTTGCATGATGGCTTTCTTCAGCTTGATATTCGGATCGGCGCCTTTCGCGAGCAGCTTCCTGACGATATCGACGGCGGTCATCAGCCCGACGGGCTGGGGATTGGGCCGGCCATGTCCAACGGCCAGGCGATGCATGTCGACGGCCGCGTAGAGCGCGCCCATGCCGGCGTCGCTGTCGACGATGTCGGGATCGGCTCCGGCGTCGAGCAGCAGCGAAGCGAATTCGTAGTTCGCGTTGATGATGGCGATGACGAGCGCGGTGGCGCCGTCTGGATCCGTCAGGTTCAGGTCGGCGCGCGCCTTGATGAGAGCGCGCCCGGCGTCGAGCGCGTTTTCACGCGCGGCGTACATCACGGGCGTCCAGTTTCCGAGCGACAGGATGTTCTGTCCGGCGCGCCGGTTCGCGGTCTTCAGCAGTGTCGACCGCGCATCCACCGGCGCGCCATGTTCAAGCAGCACGCTGACGGCATCCGCGTGGTTCTCCGCCGCGGCCCACATCAGGGCGGATTCGCCGTACCACTTTTCCCGCGCGTCCACCTTTGCGCCGCGTTCGATGAGCAGCGTGATGGATTTGGCCGAACCGGTTCTTGCGGCGGTCATCAGAACGGTTTCGCCTTCGGGAAGAACGGCGTTGGGATCGGCCCCGGCGTCGAGCAGATCGCGGATCACTGCGGCATTGCCGTTGACGGCGGCGAGGTGCAGCGGCGTCATGCCGTAACGATTGGCGATCTTCGCGTCGGCCCCCGCGCGCAGAAGCAGCCGGATCATTTCGACGTCGTCCGCTTCGACGGCCCAGTGGAGCGCCGTCGATCCATCGACTTCGGAAACGTTTGCGGACGTCCCCTCCTGAAGCAGACGGCGCACGGTTGCCGAATCGCTCTTCTTCACGGCGGCGAGCAACGCATTGTCCGCGCCATGAGCAGACGCAGCGGACGCCGACGCCACCGCAAGCGCGATGAGCAGCAATCGAAGCGTGTGATTTACGTTTCGCATTCCAGGAAAAACTTCAATTGGTTCTATGACCGCCCCTACGAGGGGCTAAAGCGCGAAGCGTCCCGTGCTTTCGCCGATGCTTTCGATCGGGGCGCCAAACATATCCGCGACTCCCAGCCAGACATTTGCGATGGGAGTCCATTCGGGGGCGATGATGAACCGGTCCCCTTTGACCCGTCCGCCGGCGCTTCCGAAAACCGAGAACGACAGCGGGTAGGAGTTGTGCGCCTGCCCGTCGCTCATTCCGGCGCCGAACGCGATCAGCGAATGATCCAGCACGTTGCCGTCGGTTTCCGGCGAGTTGCGGAGCTTTTCGAGGAATTCCGCAAACAGCGTGGCGAAGTAGATGTTGATCTTCGTATGCTGCTCCATCTTTTCCGCCTGCCGCGCGTGATGCGAGATATCGTGATGCGTTTCCTTGAAGCCCAGCGCGGGATAGGTTCGCTGGCTGGCCTCTCGTCCCGTCATGAACGAGAAAATGCGGGTCATGTCGGACTGCCAGGCCACCACGAGCAGGTCGAACATCAATCGCATGTGCTCTTCGAAGGATTCCGGAATGCCGAGGGGCGCGTCCAGCCGGGTCACTTCCGTGGCGTTACGGGCTTCCGTCTTCTGAATGCGTCGTTCGATTTCGCGAACGTTGTCCAGGTAGTTGTCCAGGCGCGCGCGGTCCGGAGCGCCGACCCTCGTTTTCAGGGAGCGCGCTTCCTGAAGGATCGAGTCGAGAATGCTGCGATCTTCGCTTCGGCGAACCTGCCGGTCGGCCGGACTGCCCGCCCGGCCGAACATGCGCTCGAACGCGGCGCGGGGATCAATTTCCATGGGCAGGCCCTGGGTTTCCGACGCCCAGGCAATCGTATTCATGTAAGCGCAGCTGTATCCGGGAACACATCCGCCGACGTAACCGGAAAAATCTTCCGTCGCAAATTCGAGCGACGGGAACGGCGTCTCCTGGCCAATGTGTTTGGCGAGGACCTGATCGATGCCGATACCCACCCGGATATCTTCCGCCTCCGTCTGCTTCGCCAGCGCGCCCGTCAGCCAGCCAGCCGAACTCACGGCGTGGTCGGTGGAGTTCTTTCCGCCGGCGCGCGTCAGGTTGCCGATAACGGTCAACTGGTCGCGGAACGCTTCCATCGGTTTGAGAACGGGCGTGATTTCCAGCGTGCCATCGGTCGTCTTCGGCGTCCAGTTGTCCATGACGCAACCGTTGGGCAGGTAGACACCGCCGAATCGCAGGGGCGCTCTGGCCGGCGACTGAGCGAGGGGTGTCATGGCCGGCGCCATCGATTCCAGGAACGGTAACGCGACGGCGGCGCCCATCCCGCGCAGAAACGTTCGACGGGGCAACGACTTCCTGGCGATCACCATTCTTGAAATCTCCTCATCCTTCGTCGCTCGCCCTGGTGGGTTCGCGCTCACGTCAATTCGCAGTTTTGGCCGCCGTCCCTGCCGCGGCGCGCATTTGAAACGGAACGCTTCGCACGATTCCCAGGATGACTGCGTTGAAGCTGTAGTCGCTGGACTTTGCGTCCCGGACGATCGCCCGGACGACAGGCATATCATAATGCTGAAGTCCTCGTCCGAGCGCATAAGTCATCAATTTTTCAGTCACAGTCTGCACGAAGGCTTCCGGCCGCGCCGTGAGCGCGGCGCGCAGTTCTCCGACGCCATTGATGTTCCGGCCATCTGCCAGGAGGCCCGACGCGTCGACGGGAGCGCCGGCGTCGAACGTCCGCCAGGCCCCGACAGCGTCGAACCCTTCCAGGGCAAATCCCAGCGGATCAATCAGCTGATGACAATTCACGCAGCCCGGCGCGCGATGCGCGGCCATCCGTTCGCGGATCGTTTTCGGCGCTGCCTGTCCGGGCTGGGGCTTCAGCGGAGGCACGTTGGCCGGCGGCGCGGGCGGCGTCGTGCCCATCACGTTCTCCAGAATCCACTTGCCTCGCAACACCGGCGACGTGCGATCCGCCCGGGAAGTCGACATCAGAACGCCCCCCTTGCCGAGCAGTCCGCGCCGCATGTCGAGTTCCGGTCCCAGCGTGACCCGTCGGAACCGGCTTCCGTAGACCTCCGGAATCCCGTAGTGACGCGCCAGGCGCTCATTGACGAAGGTGTAGTCCGCCGTAAGCAGATCCATGACGCCGCGGTTCTCGCGCGCCACGCTCGAGAAGAACAGTTCGGATTCCCGCACAAAGGCCAGCCGGAGGTCGTTGTCGAAATCCGGGAACTCGTCGGTGTTCGGATTGATGCTCTCGAGATTCCTCAGGTGCAGCCATTGACCCGCGAAATTTTCCGCCATTGCGTCCGAGCGCGGATCGGCGAGCATCCGGAGCGCCTGCGCCTCGAGGACCGCGGGTTCGTGAAGTCGATTGTGAGACGCCAGCTCGAGGAGCGTGTCATCGGGGATGCTGCTCCACAGGAAAAACGACAACCGGCTGGCGAGTTCAATATCGCTGACACGGGCGGCGTCGCTGTTCGGCTCGGTTTCCGTTCGGAACACGAACGTCGGGCTTGCCAGCAGGCGCCGCAGCGCCAGCTGGATGCCGGTTTCAAACGTGCCCTTTTTGCGGCCCTCCGCATAGAAGGGCAGCAGGAAGTCCAGATCAGCGTCGGTCACGGGCCGGCGGTAGGCGCGGCCGGCCAACGCCGCCAGGATTTTCCGGGCGCAGGGTTCTTCCTGGCTCTGATTTTCGGGCCTGCATAGAAAGATGCGCCGGCGGCTCGGGGTGTCTCCCGGACCGGTCGGCTCGAAAGGCCCGAGAACGGTCAGTGTTTCCACATGCGGCCGTCCCGTGGAATCGTAGGTGTCCGCGTTGCTGCGGTCGAAGGGCCGCAGGCGATTGGCGCCTTCACCAATCTTCCGGACGAACGTGGCGGCCACCTCGTGTGGCCCGGCCTTGATCGGGACTCGCACACGCAGCCGGGCGTCGGTGGCGTCCGACTTTTCCGCGATGGTTCCGACACGTCCATTTTCCTTGTCTCCGCCCACGGTTTCCAGGAACAGCCGCTCGCCGTCCACCGTGATTTCCAGCTGGTGCGGATGCTCAAGGCCGCGAATACCGTCCAGGTTTGTGCGCAGCAATCCCACGCGGAACTCGTATTCTCCGTCGAGCGGAAAGTTGTAGCTGGCCATCAGGCCGCCCACCGTGCCCAGCGCCATTCCTTCACGTTCGATGTTTTGCGACTGATCGCCGCGGGCGCGCCAGGTTTGCGATCCCGCGGGCGTCGAGGGGTCTCCGACGGCCAGAGCGCTGACGCGATCGGCCACCGTGAGGTATCGCTCAAGCAGGGAAGGCGAAACATCAAGGAGATCCCCGATATTGTCGAAGCCGAACGCGGCGTCGTCGGGAAGAAGCAGCGTTTCGACATCGACGTGCAGGTCGAGCAGGTCCCGAATCGCGTTTCCGTATTCGGCTCGATTCAGTCTTCGCAACGCCGGCCGGCCGGGGTTCGATTGCGCTGTCCGGTCGAGTTCGCCTTCCAGCCACGACGCCGTCGCGTCATAAACCGCGAGCGTCGGCCGGGGACTCCCCGCCGGAGGCATCGTGCCGGTTCGCAGTTTCCGAATCACTTTCTCCCATATCGCGGGATCCTGTTGAACCGCCTCGAGGTTCAGCCGGTCCAGGGCAAGGCCGGCCGTCTTCGACTTTTCGTTGTGACAGGAAACACAGTATTGACTGAGCACAGCGGCGGTTTCGCGCGCCGGTTCAGGCTGGATCCCGGGCGCTGCTGCCAGGGCTGTGCCGGCCAATGTGATAGCAAGAATCCTGGGGATGCGTATCCGCTTCATGCCACTGATATCCCACGCAATGTAACCACAGGAACAGTCCGGAGCGAAGCGGAAATCAGGGAAAGCGACTGCTGCTCATTCTGGGCGCTAGCCTGTTCTTCTCGGGCTTTCTCGTTGGCCAGGCGCGGACCGCAGCGATGGCGGACGACAGCATTTTTGTTCTTGGCAAAACGCATCAGGCACACGTTTCTGTTTCACGCGAAGAGTGGGACGTGCTGCAGACCAGCGGGGCTCGCGGAGGCGCTCCGGCCGACATGGCCGCGCCGGGCGGCGGCGACTTCCGTCGGGGCGACGGACGGCTGGTTCATGTCGGAGGCGGCTTTCGAATGACCTTCCCGTGGGTGCGCGCCGACCTGACGCTGAACGAAGTCCGACTTGACGGAATCGGCCTCCGCTACAAAGGCAACAATAGTTTTATGCCGCCGAACCCCGCTAGACCGTTCAGCGCCAATCTCAAGGCGAAGACGGATCTGTTCGGCGGCAAGGCCGACTGGCACGGAGTCGAAATGCCCAATTTCCATGCGGGCGGGCGGGACCCGTCCCTCATGCGACAACGCGCTCATCTATTGGCTGCTGGACGATCCGGCCGTTGCGGAACGGTACCGGGCCATCGTCAGGGAACTGGCGGAAACCGTGTTTACGGCCTCCGAGTTGAACAGGCTGATCGAGGAGGCGGAAAAGGCAGTTCCCGCTCGTGATAAGTCGACCAGGGAGTTCTTGAGGAATCGCGCAGCCTACATGGAATCGGCTGTCGACAATCTTCCAAAATGAACCATGCGTTGGCTGGCGCATCGCTTCGTGAGCTGAATCTTATTTACGAAAGAATCTCTTTGACTCGTCCAACGATGCCGTTCTCGAGCATGACCTTGATTCCGTGCGGGTGATGCGGCGACTTCGTCAGCAGCTTCTGTACGACTCCCTCGGTGAGCGTTCCCGTCCGCTGGTTTTGCTTTTCCACGATGCGGACTCTCATGCCCGGCCGAATTTCAGCGCGTGTTTGTCCCGTCATGGCTGGATACGATACCCGATCTTGTGAACGCACCCCCCCGTCCCCTTGTAGGGGCGGTCT
>DASUFH010000497.1:0-7285 GCA_036274645.1 Terriglobia bacterium | reverse complement strand
CAGCGGACAACAGCCAGCGCACAACGGACAACGGGGGGGGGCAGGGGGGGGCGGTCATAGACCGCCCCTACAAGGGGGACAAGGGGAAGGGATCAGTTGGAGGCTTGACCCACCGTTGTTCCGGCGTAGTAATGGGCAAGGATCTCCTGGTAGTTCTTTCCCGCGGCCGCCATCACGGCGGCGCCGATCTGGCACAATCCGACGCCGTGTCCCCAGCCCGCGCCCCGCAGGACGAACCCGGACGCGGTCCGCTCCACGACGAACGCTGAGCTATACAGATGACTTCGCGAGAGCGCGCGACGAATCTCGAGTTCCTTTTCGATGACCAGCGCGCCGCGATCGCCCGACACGCGTAATCGCGTTATCCGGCCCGAACGGCCGCGGGCGAGAGGCTCGAGCGCAACAATGTTCCCCAGATCCAGTTCGTACCGCCGCTGGATCAACTCGCGGATCTCCGCCGGGGTGTACTCAACCTTCCAGCGATAGAAATCCTGCGTCTCCTGGTCGAATCCCGGCAGGATCTGCTTCAGCAGGCCGGCGTCGCGGGTATTGCAGTAAGCCGGCGCTTTCGCGTCGAAAATCCGGTCGATGGAGTCTCGCGCCATCTGGCGCGCCGCCTCGACCGGGTCGCCGATATCGGCGCGCGGCTGAAGGTATGGCACATCGCGATCGTCCCAGGCGGCTCGGTACTCTTCGGTGACGCCACCGCAGCACTTGTAGAACCGGGCGTCACAGATCTTCCCGTCGTACAGCAGGAACTCGCCCGCGGTCGACTGCACTGCCGCCGACGCGGACTCCGAAAACGTTCGCGTGACCCCCTGGTAGCGCTGGCAGTGATCATCGGCGCAGACATCGAAGTCGCGATGGGATTCCCGCCCGTACCACCGGCGGATCTCACCGGCGTTCCGTTCGAAATGCGTCCCGGCGCCGACTTCCTGGGGATAGGCAATCGGATATCGCAGCCAGCTGCGCGACATGACCGCGTGGGCCTTCAGCAATTCGATCGGGCACCCGGCGCTCATCTCGGAGGAAATCACGCTCGTGACATATTCCTCGAGCGCAACGTCGTTGATCAGCGTGAGTCCCTGGCGTTTCAGGATCCGGATCGCTCCACGAAACGTCTGGCGCTCGTTCCGTTCCCAGTGGAACCCAACGCCAATGGTGACGTTTTCAACTGCAAACGCCGCGCTGGCCGCGTCGCGGGGCACGAGTTGAATCTCATCGTCAAAGCGATAACGCCCCGGCGCGTATTCGCGTCCGGACGCGTCGACATAAACGCCCTGCAGCTCGATCTCAAAATGACTGCGGCCTTCCATGAGGCCCACCCGAATGTTCACGCTTTTTCGTCCCATTGCCGCAGCGCGGCGTTGAATCCGTCGTTGTCGAGCGTCACTTCATCGAAGATCTGACCGATGGCTTCGCCGGTGACCTTGTCGTAATCGGCTTTCACCGGAACCACCACGATACCCGAAAGATCGACCGACGCCGGACTCACCGTCAGCTCCTTCGTTTCATAGACGCGTGGACGGTGTTTGCTTCGCGGAAAAAGACATACCGTACAGCCTCCGGCGTCATCCGCAAAAGCGGCCATGTTGATCAGGGGTTCCGGTTTTCTCCCGGTCACGTCGCCCAGAACCGCGATTAGCCTTTCCACTCGAACCGCCAGCCGGGACAAATCCGGTTCCTGTATCACCACAACCCGCCGACGGTAACCGGGAATCGTGACGCCTTCCGCCCGCCGGACATCGGTTTCGATCGGAAAGATCGTGGCGTCCCCTTCGTGGCGCGCGAGCGCCTGAAAGTGCAAATGATCGGGGGCGGACGCGCCGCAGGCCGGACCGTTGTAGATGAATAACCAGTCCGGCAGCGCGACCGCCAGATCGATCAACGTCCGGACCCGGCCGTCGATCGCCTGCGGCCGGTGATCGTTGTGAACAACCGTCAGATGGCCATCGACGATTGGAAAGGGATTGCAGTACGCGGTGAATTCCGCGTTCAACGGCAGCCCGTGTTCTTCAGGCGGAAGATTCGCCGCGCACAGAAAACACGGTCGCTTCTCGATGGACGCTTTGTCCACGGCCGCCGTCGTGCTGACGATGCGGTGCGGAATGTGGCGGAGCGAAACCTCGAACGCGCCGATCGAAACCGTACGCGATTCCGCGGCCCGCAGCCCTTCGAGGCCGCGCTGGAGCAACGGCCAGGAGCGCGACTGTTCCGCGATGAGTTCCCGCACCCACCGGGAGAGACCGGAAGCAGCCTGTTCAGCGTTGTTGGCGCGCCCGGATTTCATTGGTGCGGACCCAGTCCTTGTAGAGATCGTGCCGGTTGGCCGTTTCCAGCGGCAGCGAACTGTCGCTGTTGCCGTCCCAGCGGCGGCAGACGTAGATCGAATCGTAGATGCGTCCAACGTCGTACTCGCGGCTGACGCGCAACGCCATCGCGTAGTCTTCTCCATAACTGACGTTGGGAAAGCCGATGGCGCGAACGACCGAAGTCGCATAGGCGCGGGGCGCGCCGAATCCGTTCACGCGGAGCGCATTGTTGCGGCCGTTGTCCCGGGTCCATTCGCGGTGATCGATCAGGCCGGGGGGAATCTCCTGGAGTTGAAAATTCACCAGGGTGTACGCGCCGACGACCAACGCATAAGGACCGGCGCGCAGCGCATCGACGATCTGCTGGAGTGTTCCCGGCGAGGAGTACAGGTCGTCGGAGTCGAGCTGCGCCACGTAACGGCCGCAACGCTCGTGGAAAATTGCTTCGTTCCAGCATCCGCCGATGCCCAGATCCGGCCGCGCCGGAACGTGCACGACCAGACGTGAATCCGCCAGACGCCTGAGGATCTGGCCGGTCTGGTCGGTCGAATGGTTTTCGACCACGATCACATTGAATGGAAAATCCGTCTCCTGACTGAGCGCGCTGCGCACGGCGTCTTCGATGGTGCGTTCCCGGTTCCGCACCGGGATGACGACGCTGGCTTCCACCGGGAATCCGGCGCGGTTCTTCGCCGGTTCGAACGGCCGGAACTTCGGTTCGAGAAACGCCCCGATACGCTTCAGGTGATCGGTGGCTATGGCTTCCATTTCGATCTGATAGTCGCGGTTCTGGGGATCCACGTAGGCGAACCGCGCATCGTGATCGAGTTCGGTCGCCGCGCGGTCCCGGTAGAGCGTTTCGGGAACGCGCACGATTGGCCGCTTCTCCGAGATGCGGAGTCGCAGATCGTATAAACCACCGAACCGGTGGCCGTTATGCGTTCCGGCCTCGCGGGCGGCGGCAGTCGACACCGCCACGACCGGTCCAAAATCGAATCCGTCGCGAATACTCCCGAGCTGGTAGTCGATGCGCGGATGGTTCAGGCTGTCGGAGTACACCCAGCCGGCGCCGCTTTCCGTCACGACCTGGGCCATGCGCTCGAACATCCGGCTGCCCGGCTCGACGGGGGTACGCGGGTCCCCGACAAACACGACATCGCCTTTCGCCTCTGCGACGATGCGGTGAATGGATTCAGACGACTGATCGGGTGGATAAATGATTTTCACGAGCGCTTCCGCGGCGCGCGCGGCGTCTGAGGCCGCGCCACGATGATTCCAGCCATACGGTTTTTCTTGAGGAAATCCAGAAGACTTTGTTCGACGACCCCGCCCTGGCTGCGCGACGCGTGTCGCAACAGATCGCGGCCGTCCTTTTTAACGATCAGACCGCAATGAAAGATGTCCAGATGCGGGCGGGTCGACGCGAAGAAAATGAGATCGCCGGATTCCAGCGGCGAATGCGCAGGCCGGACGATCCGCTTGGGAAAACACCGGAACGTGCGGATTTCCGAAGGAAGTCCCGGCACGACGTTGAGTGTACGGGTCTTTACGACGGCCTTCGGGCCCAGCGTCACTTCACGCACGAGTCCTTCACGCCCGTTGTTCCGGATCCAATCCACCATGTAGTGGTTCCGTTTGCGCCATTCGACCGCTCCCGATCGGTACCGCATCTGACACAGACGCCGTTCGAATTCCTGCGGCGTCCGCGCCTCGGCCAGACTCAGAACCGTTTCCATATAGGTCACGCAATCGAATGACGTGAGCGACGCTACGAAGACCTCCGGTCTGTCGGCTGAACCGATGAGCGGTCCGATCTGATACGGACAACCAACAAAGTGACCGGAAATCCGTTCCACCCGCATCGGCGTATCGGCGGATCCACCGGCCAGTTTCAGGATCTTCTCCACTTCCCGGCGGCCCGGCGTTTTGGCGCGCTTCATCGAGGCGGATTCTAGCATGCAGGCAAATGTGTAGGGGTGGCCTATGACCGCCCAGTGATGGACAAGATCCCGAGACAGTAGCCAGGCGCTGCGCGCCGTTCATTCGCGCGCTTAGCCCTCCATATGGGTATGGTAGTATGGCCTCCTATGGTAAAGATGACGTTTACCCTGGACGACAGTTCGGCGGAAGCGCTGAAGCGCATTGCGAACCGGCTCCAGAAACCACAGAGCTACGTGCTTCGTGAAGCGATTACGTTCTATGAGCCACACGCCGGCAAACTCAACAAAGCCGAGAGGAAGCGCAGGGTCGAGCTGTTTGACCGGGTTGTCGCGGCGATTCCGGAGAAATCCGCATCGGACGTCGACCGGGAACTGAAGGAACTACGGGCCTCGCGCCGAAAAGGCTGGGGCCGGGGCTAGCAATTTGATCCACCTGGACACTTCTGTGCTGATCGACGCGCTGACCGGTCCCAGGCGGTCCGCTTCCGGCCTCCGTGATCTTCTCGCTGGCCCGGAACCGGTGACGATTTCCACCATCGTGTTGTTCGAGTGGTTGCGGGGACCGCGCATCAGTCAGGAAACGGATGCCCAGGAAGCTCTCTTTCCCGCTGCGGATTCGGCGCCGTTCGGTTTTTTTGAGGCGCGCATTGCCAGCCATCTTTACAAGACCGTCAGGAAGGCGAGAGGCCGTGAAGCCGATCTGGCCATTGCAGCGTGCGCGCAGGCCGCAGACGCATCGCTCTGGACGCTGAATGAAAAGGATTTTGCCGACATCCCCAATTTGAAGCTCTGGCGTCCGGGCAGCGAGGCGTAGTTCAGGCATGATCCGATACCAGAGCGTTTGAATGCGGTATCTGAATCGCGCCCACCGCGTGGCCACCTACTGTGGAACGGCTCCCCTGGCGCTGGCGGCCCTGATCTTTGTCTCGTGGTTCGTGACGCGTCGGGACTGGCTGGCGCTGGCGGGATTCCTTCTGCTTTACGCTGGACTGGCCTCATGTCTGGCGGGAGTCATCGCTCTCGCTCTGGCCTGGCGCAAGGCTCGCCGCTCCGCTACCGGCCCGATCAGGGAGATCCTGCTTCCGTTGCGTACCACGGCGTTGCTACTGTTGGCCAACGTGCCCGTCGCGGCGGGAATGGTCCTGGCGGCCGACGCCATTGCAGCGCAGTATCTGATCGTGGTCTTCAACACTGTACGGGGCGAGGGATTCAGCGGCGCCCACGTCACTGCGGGAGATTGTGACATCGACTTCGGCTATGTTGTTCCCTCCTCTGTCTCGGAACGGTTCTTACGCGCGCCCCGAGACCTGTACACGCTGAAGTTCCGCGCCATTGGAGAGCGGATGGGGCCGATCGAGGGAGAAGTCGTGGCCCTTCCCCGGCAGACGACGATCACCATTCACGGAGACGGCACACTCACTTCCAGCGCCGTGCGGCCCATCACACCATTGGAGCTTTGGTGGAGTGGCGAATTGGATTTGTTCCATATCGTCACCGGAGAAGCGGCATACTGGCTGGGCCAGGCGCCATGCAACGCGCCGTAGCCCCTGTGAGCAAAGCCCTCGACAAGCGGCAGCGCGCGGCGAGAATCGTTCGCGGAAATCAACCATGCGTCAGAGGTAGAAAGGATTGAGGCGGTGGTCAGTGCCGCTCGTCGTGACCGAGATCGGTCAGAAGGACTGCCAGCGGGACTTCGTTGACTTCGTGATGGACCGGCTCGACGCACGGCAGATCGGCTACCTCGCGTGGTCGTGGAACGCGTTCGGAGCGTGTGCGCCGGGTGACGACTCGCTCGCGTGGTCGCTCGTGAGAGACTACCGGAGCGCGGCGCCGAACAGCGACCACGCGCAGGCCGACCGGCTCCTGTTCGGCGAGTGACCGCCGGGCGCGGGGCTCACCGCCGCGGCTCAGTAAGTGACGTTGTCAAATACATGCGTACAGGTTTGTCGGGTGTGGCGTGAGGCGCTCTTGCCATCGCGACCATTCGACAACAGTCGGGGTGTCTGAGTTCTTCTTCCAGTAATTGATGGCGCTCGGATGGACGCGCACAACCTTGCCGAGCCGTTGAGCGCTCGTTCGGAATTGTGGATGACTCATCAGACGTCTGATCCAGAACGCGGTTTCATCAACTACGACATCGATCCAGACGATGGCGTATCTCGAGTGAACGAGTGTGCTGTCCCAGAAATCCTTGTCTCGGGTTAGCAGTGTGGGCCTCTTCAAGAGGAGCAGAAAGCGGAACAATGTCCTCATCCGTGATGCCACTATAGCCAAGGTCCTGTGAGATCGACCGGAAACGGATTCTCCATTGCCGCAAAAGGTCTGCTTGATCGCGGGGAATGTTTTCGTCGAGGACGTTCACGCCCCGGCTGCAGAATCGCCGGCCAGTTGGCCATCCGAATTCAGAAGAGCTGAGCGCGCCAACTGAACGGCTTCGGCAATCGCTTCACTGGGAATCCTGCCGTTGCCCCATCGTCCAGAGATGAAATCCCAGGAGAGCCCGCGCTGCACATCGTTGAGAACGTCGGCAACGGTCACCCGGGTACCTTTGAACGTAGGACGGCCCCGGCAAATTTTCGGGTCGGCCACAATGAACCGGCCCAGTTCTCTGTGGCGCGAACGTTTCATGGAGGCACCATGCCACGCGTGATTTGGCGGTGTCAAAACCAGAGAAGCGCCAGCGCATCGAAGTATCTCGGCGTTCCGGAATTGAACTGTACCCGGATTGTACTTCCGATCAGCTGGTCGTGATTCTTGTGAGGGATTGGCGGCTTCTGTCGTCTGTGAGTTGCTGATATTGTGTTCGTTAGTTCGCCCCGATTCCCGCCGTCTCCATACTCGCTAGATCCGCTGCGCGCGTGGTCTCGCCCGCCGGCAGAGGGGGAAGTCCCCTCTTTCGTCCCCTTCCTTTGTCGAGCGGGCAGGTTCGACACTCCGAGGGTAGGAAGGATTGAGGCGGTGGTTAAGGGAAGAGTGGGGTGGAGGGGCGAATTCAATGTCGCATAACTGCCTCTTAATGTTGACTTTTTCCCG
>DASUFH010000496.1:0-3467 GCA_036274645.1 Terriglobia bacterium | reverse complement strand
ATGGTGAACAGCCAACAATTAACGAATAAGTGGGGGAAGGGCCGGGCGGCCGGCCCCTACACGCGCTTCAGCGCGGCCGGGGCTCGGCAATGCGGGTAACCACTCGGGAGTTGAGGTAGGCGATGACATCCACCATGTCGGAGCCTTCGAACATCGGCCATGGAACACCGCTGCGGCGCGTCGCTTCAAACATGGAAGGCGCGTGTCGCCAGACCGAGGCCGTCAACGTGATGGGCGAATACGCTTCCGCCGGTTGTGTCAGATCGGGCGCTCCGGTTTCCCCCCGGCGTTGTTCGTGGCAGCGGGCGCAGTTCTCGCGTTCGTAAACGCGCTGTCCACGCTTCACGTCTCCGCGTTCGAAGAAGTAGGACTGGGAGAAAAGGAACGCGACCAGATTGGGCATTTCATCGGGTTCGAGTCGCGGCAGCGGGCCGTCTGCCCGGGCTTTCATCCTGGGCGCATGGTTCCACATCGCGGCCACGTACCCGGTAACCGTGTCGGGCGCCGAACGCGCGAGCAGGTCCACCTTTTTGCCCGCGCGGCTGGGGCCGAACGAATGGCACGACTCGCACACCCGCTCAAAGGTCACGCGGCCCAGCTCGGGCTCGCCGAGCGAGAAGCTGTTGGATTTCTCGCGCAGTTCCGGCAGGCTGCGGAAATAGATCATCAGGTCGGCGACGTTCTGATTCGACAGGGTGGGCCAGGCGCGGTTCTTCGCCGCCGCCGCCTGTGTCATCTGCGGAGAGTGATTCCACATGTGGCCGGCCCAGGCGAGTGGATCCCGGACTTCCGCCCAGGTTGCAACCGGTTGCCCCGGACCGCCCGCGCCCTTCGCTTCGGCATGGCAGGTCGCGCAGCTCTTTTCGAACAGGGCTCGTCCGCGCGCCGCGTCCCCGGCCGGCGCGAAATACAGCGCCGAATACATGAACGCAAAAAGGTCCGCCGTCTCACTGGACGAGAGTTCGATATCCCATGTCCGGTTTGCGGAGACCCACATCTGGGGCGCGTGGTTCCACATGGCGGTGGCCAGTTGTCCGGGAGAACTCGCGTCCGGTGGAGTCCGCGTGAGGTCCGGAGCGCGTTTGCCGCCGCCCCCGCCGAAAGCGTGGCAGTTAATGCATCCCTTCGTGATGATCAGTTGTCCGCCGCGCGCCGCGCTTCCGGGCAGCACCTTGATCTGCGCTTCAGTTGTTGAACGTGTGAAGCCCCATGCCGCCAGTGTCGCGATTACAAGAACAGCCAGTCGCCAACGCATATCTTATGTCCTCAGGGGTGGATTAGCACACCGATAACCAACTTCAGGGGGTTTATAAGTGACTGTGTTGATTGACCTCCTTGCCTGGCTGATCGATGTTTGGCCGTCAGTTTCGCCGATGGAACCGTCATTCTGGCGGACCTGGGGTAATTCCCGGCGAATTATTCGCCATCTTGTCGCTGGAGAGTTGCAATGGCCGGATCGGAGGGAGCGAGACATGCGCTCAAACATGTTTTCTTGCCTTTGTGGCAAGGAAGGTTTCCAGGCTTGGCCCCGTCTGTTTGTAGGGGCGGTCTATGACCGCCCGGAGTTTCGGGGTGAATTGGCGTGAAATCGAGGGGTATCACGGCGAAACGCTGGGCGGTCATAGACCGCCCCTGCAAGTTCTAGGCAACGCGCACGTCGATTCTGCGCCCCCTCGCTTCGTCGGCGATCGGCGCAGTGATGGTCAGCAATCCGTTCTTCAGATCCGCCCTGACGGCATTGGTTTCGATTCGCTTCGGCAGGTGAATGGCCCGGAACAGCGAGCCCCGCTGGAATTCGGTGACGTAGATCTGCCCCTTTTCATCCCGCCTTTCGGCCTGACTTTCCGCTTTGATCAGGATCTGATCGCTGGTGACTTCCACGCGAATATCCCTGGGATCCATTCCTGCGACAGCCGCGCGCAACTCCAGGGAGTTGTCCTTTTCCTGGAGTTCGATTTGCGGTTTCCATACCAGTTCACGTTCGGCGCTCAGCCAGTTTTCCAGCTCGCTTCCATAAGAGCCACCGCCGCTGAAGATGTCGAAAGCGCGCCGCATGATCTGTTGTTGCATTCGATTCATCTCATCAAGCAGCGATTCCGATCTGCGGACCACAACGTCTCCCATCTGTTTAGTCCTCGGGTTGGGCTTCTTGCCGGTTTGGCGTCCGTATGCGCTCGATAGCAATGCATCCTGGGCGCCAAACCGAAGCCCCGGGATCAGCGAAACGCGATGCGTACCGGGATGCGGGAATTGAGATAGGCGATCACGTCCGCCATGTCGCGGCCCTTGAACTCCGGCCAGGCGATGCGCTGCTGCTTCATGGTCTGAATCATGGCCGGGCCATGACGCCAGGCGGCCGACGTGAGCGTTACCGGTGAGTAGGCGTAGCCCGCGCTGGCCAGATTGGGCGCTCCCATTTCCGCGCGCCGGGTCTCGTGACAGAGCGCGCAGTCCTTCTCTTCATAGACCTTCCGGCCGCGTTCGACATCGCCGGGGTCGAAGAAATACCGCTGGGAGAACAGGAAGGCCACAAGGTCGGGCATACGGCCGGCGGGAACCTGCGCGGTCGTTCCGCCCCGGCGTCGCATTTCAGGGCCGTGATTCCACATGGCCGCGATGTAGCCCGTGACCGTCGATGGTCCGGATTTTGCCAACAAGTCGACCTTGCCGGCTTCCCGCTTGCCAAGGGTATGGCAGCCGGAGCAGGAGCTCTCAAACACGGTTTCGCCCATCTCCGGTTCCCCCACCGTCAGTTCGTAATCGGCGGCGCTGCCGCCGGCGCGCGTGCTGAGGAACTTCAGGATGTCGACCAGTTCCTGGTCGGAGAGCCTGGGCCACTTGATGCCGCGATTGGCCATGGCGGCGTCCATTTCGGTGGCGTGGTTCCACATGCGTTCGGCCCAGGCGCTGGGATTCTGCAGATCCATCCAGGTTTGCAGAAGTGAAGGCCGCGCCTGAGGGTTCAACACTTCGCTGTGGCAGACCGCGCACTGCTTGCTCGTAAAGAGATCGGCGCCTTTTGCCGCATTGCCCCGGGGCGCGAAGTATAACGATGCGTAAAGATAAGCGAAGAGGTCGGCGGCGTCCGCCACAGCGAGCGTCGGCGCCGGTTTTCCGGCGGACTCCAGCTCCGCCAGCATCGACGGGGTGTGATTCCAGACCGAAGCGGCAAACAGCGCCGGCGTTGCGGCGCTTTTCGTGGGTATGGCAAGATCCGGCGCCCGCGTTCCACCCTTTCCGTTCAGCGCGTGGCAGCCGAGGCATCCCTTGTCGGTCAGGACACGCTCTCCACGCGCTACACTGCCCGCGCCAACCTGGAGCTGGCGGACGGCGGCGCCCGTTTCCCGGGTCGCAAAGATCGCAATCCCTGCGGTGGTCAGAGTGAACACGCTGAATATCAGCAGACTTCGCCGTTTCCGTTTCGGAGCTTTCATTGCCACCTCCTCGTCAATGCGATGCCCCGAAAG
>DASUFH010000495.1:0-12458 GCA_036274645.1 Terriglobia bacterium | reverse complement strand
CAGCGGACAACAGCCAGCGGACAGCGGACAACGGGGGACATAAAAGGGACGTCTCCGCCGGATTCGAATTCATTCACGCCTTGTATGACCGCCCATTCCCCCACCAGCTAACCCCACCAGCTAACCGTTGCGCGCCCGGTTTCGCTGATGTATACACGTCGGCGGTCATCATCACAGGTTTCAGGAGGTTCGAATGGCGAGACGGGGAACAATCATTCTGCTGGGACTGACGGCGTGCCTCTCAGCGACGCTGGGAGCGGCGCCGCAGCAGCCCGCCGCCGCGCGCGGACAGCGCGGCGCCGCGCGTGGAGCGGCCGCGCCGGCCAATGATCGCGGGGGCACGCCGCGGGCGCCGCTGTTTTTCCGGGAAGAGTGGAAACAAACACCGGCCAACGATGAGCATCCGATCACGCAGGAATCCGTGGGCAATCCGAACCTCGAGTTGAAAACCTACGGCCCCCCGCAGAATGAGATCCTGCTGACCGGAACCGCCACGAACGAAGCGAATCCGACCCATATCTGGACCGGAACATGCTCTATCGCCTGCGCTGTGCTGCTGCGCGACAAAAACAATTATGTGGATCTGACCGGAACGGCCCGGATCAAGTGGGTGACCAAGACCTCGGGCTTCCACAAGGTTCGGCCGGTCGTGAAACTGGCGGACGGCACGTTTCTGGTCGGTGACCGCGAGGACGGCTCTACCGCAGACTGGCACGTGAGCGAATTCTCGATCTCCGAAGTCCGCTGGATGAAACTCGACGAGAAGCGTGTCGTGACCACCGGATCGTGGGTGACGAATCCCAACCTCAGCCGCGTGGACGAAGTCGGGTTCGTCGATCTGCTTCTGGGCAGCGGACACGGCCAGGGGGGATGGTCCGATGTGGCGGCGATCGAGGTTTACGGAGCCGCCGTCAAGCGGACTCCGTAGCCTGTCGCGGCTTCTCAAAGCGCGATGTCTGTCATTCCTGTAGTAATTTTCAGGCGCTGACGACGGATACGGCGGAAAAGTAGGCCGCCACGGTTGACAGGTCGTCATCGGGCGCCGATAATGAACTCGCCCATTTTCTAGATCGGGAATCGGCGCAAGAGGCGACCGGAAAACCCGATGACTTCCCCCGACGACGCAGTTCAGCGGAAGTTCGGCGCAGGCATTAAACGTATTGGACATCGACGTCCAAAACACTCCGAAATCGGAGTGTTTTGGACGTTTTTCTTTTTACGGTCACTTTTGCAGGAAGGGTCAATGCTGGCGACAGAATTGTCAGAAGCAAAAAACGGAACATCCTCCAACACCAAGCGCCTGATGGCTCTTGGCGAGATCGGCAACGCCATGGCCGCGACGATCTCTTCCCGGGCGGCGTTCCATCGTGTGCTGGAGATTCTTGAGCGACGGTTTGGAATGATTCGCGGCACCGTCTCGGTTCTGGAGCGGAAGTCTGGCGAGATCCGCATCGAAGCGTCTCTCGGTTTGAGCGCCGCGGGACGCAGCTCGCGTTACCGACTCGGCGAAGGCATAACCGGCCGCGTCGTACAGACGGGCAAACCGATCGTCGTTACCCAGGTCAGCCGCGAACCCGCGTTTCTGAACCGCGCCGGCGAGCGCAAGGATCTGCACAAACAGGAAATCACGTTCATGTGCGCGCCGGTCTTCGTCAACGGCCAGTCGGTCGGGGCGCTGGGCGTGGACCTGCGGTTCAACATCACGCGCGATTACGACGCCGACCT
Source organism: Terriglobia bacterium (assembly GCA_036274645.1). Classification (GTDB taxonomy): domain Bacteria; phylum Acidobacteriota; class Terriglobia; order 20CM-2-55-15; family 20CM-2-55-15; genus DASUFH01. The sequence continues at coordinate 10,733 of DASUFH010000495.1, read as the reverse complement.
CAAATTTCTGGGCGTCATCACGGCGATGATGGCGCAGGCGCTCAAGGCGGATCACCTGGTCGACGACGAGCGTCGGCGTCTCATGGACGAAAACACGCATCTGCTCGGCGAATTGAAGGAGCGCTACGATTTCTCCAACATCATCGGCAGCGGCGGCCCCATGCGCCAGGTTTACGAGCAGATTGTGCAGGTGGCCGGAGTCAACACCACCGCGCTCATTCGCGGGGAGTCGGGCACGGGCAAGGAACTGATCGCGCACGCCATCCACTACAACTCCCCGCGCGCGGAACGCCCTTTCGTCAAGGTCAGTTGCGCCGCGCTGCCGGACACGTTGATCGAATCCGAACTGTTCGGCTACGAAAAGGGCGCGTTCACCGGAGCGACCGCGCGTCGAAAAGGCCGCTTCGAAATGGCGGAAGGAGGCACGCTTTTCCTCGACGAAATCGGAGACATCAATCTCGCCACGCAGGTCAAACTTCTGCGCGTACTGCAGGAGCGCGAATTCGAACGCCTGGGCGGCGGCGAGACGCTACGCGCGAACGTCCGCCTGATCGCGGCCACGAACAAGGATCTGGAGAAGGCCATTGCGGCAGGACAGTTCCGCGAAGACCTGTACTACCGCCTGAACGTCTTCACCATCTTTGTGCCGCCGCTGCGGGAACGTCGATCCGATCTGCTCCTGCTGGCCGACCACTTCCTGCAGAAATATGCCAAGGAACATCGCCGGGACGTGCGACGGATCTCCACGCCCGCGATTGACATGCTAACCAGCTACCACTGGCCGGGCAACGTGCGGGAACTGGAAAACGTGATCGAACGCGCCGTGCTCGTCTGCGACGGCGGCGCGTTGCACGGCCACCATCTTCCGCCGACGCTCCAGACGTCGCAGGCGTCCGGAACCGTCACCCGCGTGTCGCTCGGCGACGCCGTCGCCGCGTATGAGAAGGACCTGGTGCTGGACGCGCTGAAAACCACGCGCGGCAACTGCGCCAAGGCGGCGCGCCTGCTGAACACGACCGAACGGATCCTGAACTACAAGGTCCGGAAATACGAAATCGACAGCGGCCGGTTCAAACAGTAACGCCGAGATATCGACAGCAGCCCGGTTCAAACAGTAACGCCGAGATATGGACGGCAGCCCGGTTCAAACAGTAACGCCGAGATATCGACAGCAGCCCGGTTCAAACAGTAACGCCGCGATATCGACGGAACCGGCTCAAACAGTAACGCCGAGGCGCGCAGTAACGCCATCGTAGCCGGGTACGGCGGCCTCTGACATTTTTGTTCAGCCACGTTTTGCGCATCTTCGCGAAAACGCAGGCAAACCGGTCCCATTTTTGCTTGGCAGCGATCGTGCTCTTCCACACGGCCGGAGAGTGAGGAGAATGAACAAGCCCGCCACAGGCGTTTACAACAAGGTCATCGTGCGCTGCGGCCGTCTGGCCGGAGTGATCCTGCGGAGTAACGCCTCCGATGGTCCGCGCCTGCTCGAAGCGCTTCACGGTAATGACGCGCTCTCCGGGCGGCGCGCGGACCTCCTCTTTTACGGGCCGATGGGGAAGAACAAGGGAATTAGGGGCAGAGAGGCGCGCGCCCATACATCGTCCGTTCATGATCACCCATATGACTCCTCATCGCGCGCGGCCTCTCTGGCCCCAATTCCCTTCATCGAACCCGGACTGCTTCAGTTTCTTCGAATGGGCCGCAGCCGCCCGCTTCTTAACGGTCACATGGCTCCGTGACCGTTGGGAGGCGACGCGGCTGCCCCTGATAGCGGGCCTCCCCGGCGGAGCCGGGGAGGCCCGTCTAAAACGGACGTTTTGGATTCCCGCGTCCTTGTCGGGGCGGTCTAGGACCGCCCACTCCCCTGTCCCCTCGTTGTCCACTGAGCCGCCATGGTCGGCTTCTTCTTGCCAAAGGCCCCGTCCCTGCAGTAACAGAAGATCTTTTGGAGAGACACTCTGCGAACCATCCGTCGGATTCTTTCATTCCCCGTTGCGCTGACCGCGCTGCTGGCCGGAAATGTCTACCTGCTGGCTCGCGGATCTGTGGCTGATCCGGATATCTGGTGGCACCTGCGCAACGCGGAATACCTCGTCCAGACCGGCAGCCTGCCGAACCAGGATATGTTTTCCTTCACGCTGGCCGGCCAGCCCTGGATGAACCACGAGTGGCTTGCCGAACTCCCCTTCTATGCGGCGTGGCGGGCGGGCGGGCTCCCGGGCATTGAAGCCCTGATGATCGTTCTGGCGGAGGCGGTGTTCCTCAGCCTCCTGTATCTTTGCTACCGGTCGAGCGGAAACATCAAGTCCGCCGTGGTGGCCTGTCTCGTCTGGAGCTTTCTGGCAGCGGTGAACTTCGGCCCGCGCATGATCCTCTTTGGTTATCTCTGGCTGACGCTGATGCTGATCGTGCTCGAGCGTTATCGATCGCGCGGCTCCTCCCCACTCTGGACGCTCCCGTTGCTGTTTGCGCTCTGGGCAAACACGCACGGTTCCTGGCTGATCGGCCTGATTGTCTTCGGAATTGTCGTCTCGGATGGTTTTGTCCGGGGCCGATGGGGCCAGATCGAATCCAACAACTGGACTCCCTATCAGCGGAAACGCCTCGTGGCCACCGGGCTTGCCAGCGTCGCGGCATTGTTCCTGAATCCGTTCGGATGGCGCCTCGTGACCTATCCGTTCGAATTCGCTTCCGCCCAGACACTGAACGTGGCGCGGGTCACGGAATGGGCCTCGCTGGACTTCCACGATGGACGGGGAAAACTGACCCTGATCATCATCGCCGTTTCCCTGCTCATCGCCCTGGCGCGAAACTACCGCTGGGCGCTGCATGAAGTCGAATTGACGCTGTTCGGGATGTACCTTGGCCTGACCTACATTCGATTCCTCTTTCTCTTCGCCGTCCTGTCGGCGCCGACCCTGTCGCGAATACTGACCTTTGTTCCGGACTATGATGAGCGAATCGACAAGCCCACGATGAACGCCGTGGTCATTCTCGCCATCGGCGGGCTTCTGGCGGCCTTCGCGCCACTCGCGGCGCCGGCCACGCACGAAGAGATCGTGGCGCGCGATTTTCCGGCCGGCGCGCTCCGCTATATGGAAGAGCATCCGGTTGCGGACCGCCTGTTCAATTACTACAGCTGGGGTGGATACCTGGGATGGCGCGACCGGAAGCTGAAGGTGTTCATCGACAGCCGCATGGACATTTTCGAATACGGCGGCATCTTTCAGGACTACCTGGACGTCTCCGACATCAAGGATCCTGAAACCATTCTGGACAAATACGAGATCGGCAGCGTTCTCTTCCCGGCCTCCCACCGCCTGACGTACCTGCTCTCCCATACCGCGGGCTGGAAGCAAGTCTACCGCGACGACGTCAGCGCGCTTTTTGAGCGCAGCCGTTAGCCGGCGCCGCCCGATGCGGCGCCTCCGTTTCACGCGGAAACACTGCCCTCCAGATCATCCGATTGCGCGCCGGAACCGGCCGTGAGCTATATTGACGGGAGCCGATGAGAGATCGAACCGATATGAGAGTCTTCTCCATGCGCCGGAATGGTTTCTGCCGGGAACATGACTAGCGACAACTACTTCCTGTTGCGGCGGATCAATGCGGACCATTACACGGCGGCGCGCGCGCCCGCCTATTTGATGAACGCGTTGCGCGACCGGAACGCGGCCATCCTGGATTTCGGTTGTGGATTCGGACAGTTGATCGCCGATCTGCAGGCCCGCGGCTATACCCGCGTGGAGGGCGCCGACGTCAGTCCTGAAGCCATCAGCCACCTTCGCGACCGGCGGGTCACCGTGCACGATTTGACCGAGGAAACCGATTTCTACGAAAGCCGGGGCGGCGCGTACGACTACGTCATCATGAGTCACGTCCTTGAACACTTCCCCAAGGACGCCATCATCAATCAACTGAAACGGATCCGTCAGTTGCTGAAGCCCGGTGGCGCCCTGCTCGTCATGGCGCCCAACGCGCAGGCCCACACCGGCGCGTACTGGGCCTACGAAGACTTCACCCATCACACGCTGTTCACGACCGGCAGCCTGTATTTCGTCCTGATGGCCGCCGGATTCAGGAGCGTTGAATTCCTCGATCCGGATTGCACCGCGGACGTCCGGTCTCCGCTCAAGCGGGCGGCGCGGAAGGTTCTGCTGCGTATTTACCGCTTCAACGTCGCGTTCTGGAACCGGGTGACCGGCAGCGCGTTCCATGCTCCGAGTCCGCAGATCTTCTCCTACGAGATCAAGGCGCTGGCGCGTGTCTGAAGTCGTACGAAGGCTCCGAAGTTTCGTCTTCAACGTCCTTGTCGCCACGCTCGATACCGTAACCCTGGCGCTCATGCCCGCCGGCAAACCACGGCAGCGCATTCTTATCGTTCGGCTCGACTCCATCGGCGATTTTGTCTTATGGCTCGACGGGGCGAAACGGCTTGTCGCCCACTATCGGCGGCTGGGCTGTGAGGTGGCGCTGGCGGGAAACCAGGCATGGGCGGCCTGGGCGCGCGCGATGGAACTGGCGGATGACGTGTGGGAGATCGATCCGCGGCGTTTTCGAAGAAGTTTCGGCTATCGCCGGCAGTGGATGCGCCGCGCCCGGAGCGCCGGCTTCTCGGTCGCCATACAGCCAACCTACTCGCGTCTGTTCCTCGAAGGGGATTCTCTGGTTCGCTTCACCGGCGCGCGGGACCGCATCGGCTCCATCGGCGACACCAGCAATGTCCCGTCGTCGCTGAAGTCGTGGGGCGATCGCTGGTACACACGGCTGGTCCCTGCGGCGCCGGAACGAACGATGGAAATCCAGCGCAACGCGGAGTTCATGCGCGCCATCGGCTTCGCCGACTTCCAGGCCCGGATGCCGGAGATCCCGCAGGCTGCCGGCGCGCCCGTCAACCGGGCGCCGCACACCGCCTACGCCGTTCTCTTCTTCGCGGCAAACTGGGAGGGACGGGAATGGCCATCGGACCATTTCATTGAAGTCGGCCGGCGTCTGTCTTCGCGGGGACTTCAACTCGTCCTGGCCGGCGCGGCGGCGGATCGCGACCGGGCCGATCGCATGGCGACGGCGCTGGGGCCGCTGGCGGTCAATCTGGCGGGAAGAACGACACTGGCGGAACTCGCCGAACTACTCCGCGGCGCCGATATCGTTGTAACGAACGAAACGGCTTCCGTCCATATCGGCGCGGCCGTCGGCGCGCCGGTTGTGTGCGTTCTGGGCGGCGGCCACTATGGCCGCTTTGCGCCCTATGACCTCAGTCACGAAGACGCTCGTCCAACTCCGGTTTTTGTCTTCACCATGATGGAGTGTTACGGCTGCGGCTGGCATTGCGTGTATCCGCGCAAGGCCGGAGAGCCCGTCCGGTGCATTCAGGATGTGTCCGTCGAACAGGTGTGGGCCGCGGTGGCGTCCGTGCTGAAGCGCCCAACGGGCGCCCGCGCGCCGCTTACTCCGCGCCCTTGACCTCCGCGGCATCGCGGGCCATTTCGCCCTTTTGCCAGAACAGCCTGTAGTAACCGGCGATTTCCCGCGCCGATATCAGTTTTGAACGCTGCAGGCACAGAGCGAAGGAGGCGGCGAGGGCGGCGCACATGACCAGGAATGCCTCCGCGGTTCCCTGAAGACCGCGGGTCGCAAAACTGAAGACGACGAGAACACCGGCCACCTGGACGATGGGTCCCATGACCGCCGATCGCAACCAGCGGAACGTGATCCCGCTGAAGACGACACGATGCATCAGCGGCGCCACCACGACAATTGAAACGCTGTGCAAAAGCAGCCACGGCGCGGCCGCGCCGGTAAGACCGTAGCGCGTCGCGCCGTAGTAGGTCAGCGGCACGATCGCCATCACCGAGATCACGTTCTGCCAGAAGGCAATGCGCACACGGCCCGCCGCCAGTTGCGCGCCGTAGGGCATGTGCATGATTCCCTGACACATCGTTCCCAGCGCCAGCACGCCCGCCGCGCCCGCCGCAGCCCGGGCAATTTCAGGATCCCGGGTCCACCACTTCAGCAGGAGTGGAGCGTAAACGTACAGCCAGATCGAAAACGGCGCGACGGCCACGGCCATGACCTGACTGGCCCGCAGATAGAGCCCGGCCGCTTCGGCTTCCGATTCCGCCTTCGCCTGCTGCCCGTTGCCCGCGCCCAGCAGTTGCGCGAGCCGGGGATAATACGCGTAAAACACCGGACCGATGAATCGATAGCTGAATGTCCCCAGGCTCCACGCCAGCGTGTAATAGCCGAACGTCTTGAGCGGGAGGATCTGAGAGAGGACCAGTTTATCGACCTGCGTCAGCAGGTATCCGAACACGTTGATTCCACCCACACCGGCCGTAAAACGCCCGACCGAACGAATCGCCGCGAAACTGAACCAGGAGTCGGGCGCCGTTGCTCCAAGGGCCTTCCAGAGCGCCAACCGCAACCAGACGACGGTGATGAGACTGACGACGCACTGCCAGCCAAAAAACGCCTGAACCGTGGGCGCAAACAGCCACAGGCAGAGCGCCGCGCCGACACCGCGCAATGTCGAGGACACCCCGTTGATCACGTTGGAGTGAACCTGCCGCTCCATGCCGTTCAGGCAGCGGGTATACAGATCGATCGGAAACTGAATGGCCAGGGCGATGGCCATGAAACGAATTCCTGCGGTAACGCCGGGAATCTGCCCGCTTTCAACCTTGAGCCAGCGGGTGGCGATCACCGGCGCCGCGAATTCCACGATGAGACCGATGCCGCAGGCGAGAACCCAGAACAGCACTTCGATGGATCGAAGCAATACGAGAATGTCCCGCCGCGTCTCCGCGCCGGATTCTTCATATCCCGCAATCTGACGCATGGCGGTTGCGCCAAATCCCATATCGAGCAGCGATGCGGTCGAGCAGAGCAGAAAATAGAAGCCCACCAGACCGTAACCTTCGCTGCCGATGAAATGCAGGTACAACGGCACGAAGACGAAACCCGTCAGGGCCATCCACGCCTGTCCGGCAAAATTCGCGGCAAGGTTTTTTCGGATCCGGGTCATGATTCCTCTGCAGGCATTTCAGGGCATCTCACAGCGACGTGGAGCCTGAAAGCTTCACCGGGGCGCGGACTTTCCGGCGACGCTTCCGGATCTCGAAACGGATTTGCAGTTTCACGGCCTGGACATTGAGTTTCGCCAGGATCCCCAGAAGTTTCAGCTTCTGTCCCGGCCGCGCGCCTGAAAACAGCCGCGCCGTCCGGATTGAAAAATCCTTGAACGGGAACACCCAGCCCGCCATGCCGCGACGATACCTGGAGAATATGTTCAGGGTATGGCTCGCGCCCCCCTTGCCGAGTTCGACATAGCCTGACTCGAGACGCATCATCTTTCCCTGGCTCAGGAGTTCGAGCACGGTGACCCAGTCCGCCCCCAGGAACGACTGCCCGGAATATCTTCCGCGCCGGACGGCGTCGGTCCGAAACAGAGAGTAAAAGCGGCCATTGGCGTGCCAGGTCGCAAAGAACCGCAGCATGCGCTCAAATCGATCCGTCTCGTCTCTGGTTTCATCTCCCATGCCCACCGGATCGAACGCTCTTCCGGAGAATCGAACCGGACAGGTTGCGCCGACGTAGTCCGGGTGACCGTCGAGAAACCCGGCGCTCTGCTGCAGAAAGTCCTCGGATCGCAGGTCATCGGCCGCCGCCCACATGAAGTACTCGGTGTCGGCCCGGTTCAGCACAAAATCAAAGTTGGCCTCGGGACCGATGTTGACGGACTGACGGATATAGGTGACCCGCGGATCTCTCTCCGCGATCTCACGACACAGGCCCTCCGTGCCATCGGTCGACGCATTGTCGGAAATGACCAGCCGGAACGCCGGATAGGTTTGCGCCAGTACGCCTTCGATAACTGTTCTGAGCGCCGGCCCCCCGTTGTACACCGGCATCCCCACGGTTACCCGTGGTTCAGGACCCAAACGATTCATCCCCTGAATACTACGGCAGCGTCTCGTGGCCGCCGACGCAAATCTGCGGCGCCTTCCACTGCAGGGGCAGTCGGTGACAAATGCTGAGTTATCAACGCCACCTTCACTGAATTCGGAGGCTGTCCCCAATTCATTGACATAGCGGACGCTCCAGAAAAGAGTCCGTTCCCCGGTTGGACGCTGTCAGGCCCGGTGTTAGACTGGCGACGCGGCGACAGTCTGTAATGGCATGAACATTGGGCTCTTTGCGTCCGGCAAGGTCGGCCTGGAAATCGCAGGGTTCCTGCGTCAGTCCAGTGAATCCATTGTCTGCCTGGCGCTTGACGCCAGGGGCGACGCGCTCACAAACAAAGCAATCGCCGACGCCTCGGGCGTACCGCCCGACAGGATTTTCCACAGCGACACGCTCTACCAGCCGGAACGCCTCGCAGAATTGCAGGCCTTGTCGCCGGACCTGTTTGTCTTGAGCTGGTGGCCCTACATCGTCAAGAAGGACTTGATCGACATCCCTCGCATCGGCTGCCTGAACTTCCACCCCAGCCTGCTTCCCTACAATCGCGGCAAGCACTACAACTTCTGGACGCTGGTGGAAGACACCCCGTTTGGCGTGACGATCCATTTCGTGAACGACGGAGTCGATTCCGGAGACATCGCGTTTCAGGCTCGAATCGACAAGTCCTGGGAAGATACGGGAGAAACGCTGTACTACAAGGCTCAGGAAGAAATTGTCAGACTCTTCAAGGAATCCTTTCCCATCATCCAATCCGGCCGGATTCCTCGCGCGCCGCAGGATGCGTCCCAAGGCAGTTTCCATCTGGGCCGCGAACTGGATTCCGCCTCGCAAATCGATCTGGAGAAACGCTACTCGGCCCGCGATCTGCTCAATCTGCTGCGGGCGCGGACATTTCCGCCGCACCCTGCCGCGTGGTTCATCGATGGAAATGAAAAATACGAAGTCCGGGTGTCGATTCGACGGATTCCGGACCCGGAAGATTAGGGGAATTGGGGACAGAGAGGAATTTCGCTTTCGCGAACTTCCTCTCTGTCCCCAATTTCCCTAAACGCGCTTCAGATAGCCGTCCGGCGCAACCGTCACCAGCAGTTTGTTCTCGATGTCCTTGTCGATTTCCAGGCGCAACGCCCCGCCGTCTGTAGCCCGTCGGCCTTCCGCTTCGAGCCGCCGCAGGTACTCGCGCACGGCCGTCCTGGGATTGTCTCCCTGTCCCCATGGGCGATCCGGAAACATTTCGTCCGGCATTTCCTCGACGATCGTGTCGAACACGACGCAGTAGCTTTCCGGACTGGTCAGCGGCGCGTAAGCTTCCAGCTCGGCCAGAACATGGTCGTGCGTGTGATTGGAATCCAGGCAGACCAGAACACGGGAGTAGTTCTTCGCGCGCGCATGGACTTCCGCAATCACGCCGCCGTCGATGCTCGATCCCTGGATCATCTGAATCTTGTGGGACAGCGGATGCGCTTCAATGGCTGCGCGATTATGGGCGCGAATATCGATATCAACGCCGAGAACATGGCGCTGACTCGCCATGGGATCGAACGGCCGGCGCGCCTCGACGGCCTCGGTGTAGTCAATCAGGGCAAGCATCGACGCGCTGAAGATGAGAGATCCGCCATGGGCAATACCGGTCTCGATGATGAGATCGGGACGGGTCTGCCAGATCAATTCCTGCATCGCGACGATGTCCTGCGGGAACTGAATGACGGGCCGGCCCAGCCAGGTGAAATTGTACGAATACTTGTAGCGGCTCGAATGCACGAACCAGTCGTGCGTCTTCCGGCGCAGTTCCTCGTCTTCTGCGGCCTGCCGGGCGTTAGAGACGCATTCAGATCTGAAGGCCTGATGCGGGGTGTTCAGTGTGGATCGAGACATGTCAGAACTCTCCTTCAAATCAAAGCTTCCCGTTGCAGCAGCCGGGATACGTCATTGGCGGACAACCTCCATGGCGGCGTCGATGACCCGCTCCTGATCCGCCGGAGTCAGATCGTGATAGGTCGGCAGATTCAGGGCGCGCTCATGCAGATCATGAGCCCGGGGCGTATCGGCGCGCGGGAAATCCCGGAATACGGGAGTATCGCTGAGGGGCGGGAAGAACACGCGGCTGTCGATTCCGGCCGCCTGCATCGAATGGAGAATCCCGTCCCGCCGACCGCGCTGTTCCGGCGGCAGAACCAGCGTCGGCATCCAGAAGCTGTTCAACACACCCGCCGGCTCCGGATTCATTGCGGCGCCGGGTATCCCGGGAAGAAGCGCGTCCCGATAGCGGAAGAAAATCTCCCGCTTGCGCGCGACCAGTTCGTCGATCCGCTCCAGTTGCGCGCATCCCAGAGCCGCCTGGATATTCGACATTTTGAATTTGTAGCCCAGCGCCGACGGCCAGAACTGGCGCATGTCTCCGGCGGCGCGACCGTGATTGTTCAACTGCTCAACCCGGCGGCAGAGTTCCGGATCGTTTGTGGCGAACATGCCTCCCTCGCCGGTCGTCATCACCTTCGTGCCGTGAAATGAGAAGACCGAAAAGAGGGACGAAGCGCCGGCCTTGCGTCCCTGATATTCGGAGCCCAGGGCTTCGGCCGCGTCTTCGATCAGAAAGAGGTTATGCCGGCGGGCAATATCGTTGAGGGCATCGAGGTCGGCGAGGTTGCCGTAGAGATGAACGGCGATGATCGCTCTGGTGCGGGACGTAATTGCGCGCTCGACGCGTTCCGGATCGAGGCACCAGGAATCTTCCAACACGTCGACCAGGACCGGAGTCGCGCCGAGAT
>DASUFH010000494.1:0-3755 GCA_036274645.1 Terriglobia bacterium | reverse complement strand
CGCGATTTTCCGGACCGGGCGCCTGGAAAGGGAAGAAGCCGCCATCGACGGCGACGCCAGAGAACTCCTGGAGATCTTCCACCTCGACCAGCGCGCGGACGAACTGGCGCTGAATCTTCCCTACGGATCCCAGCGGCGGCTGGAAATCGCGCGGGCGCTGGCCACACGGCCGAAGGTGCTGCTGCTCGATGAACCCGCTGCGGGCATGAATCCGCAGGAGGCTGTCGACCTGATGCGGCTCATTCTGTTTTGCCGGGAGCGGTTTGGCCTGACGGTTCTGCTCGTCGAGCACAACATGAAGGTCGTGATGGGCGTGTGCGAAAAGATCCAGGTGATCGACTATGGCGAAACGATTGCGCTGGGCTCGCCACGCCAGATTCAGGATGACCCGCGCGTGATCGAAGCGTATCTGGGAGGCGCCTGATGCTCGAGCTGCGCAATGTGTCGAGCGGGTATGGCGCGATCCGGGCGCTCAAGGACGTGAACCTGCGGATTGACCGGGGCGAGATCGTCACGCTGATCGGCGCCAACGGCGCGGGCAAATCGACCACGTTGCGCAACATCAGCGGTTTGGTACCCATTACTTCGGGAGAGATCGTCTACGAGGGCAAGACCCTCAATGGAACGCCCGCCCACCGGATAGCGGCCATGGGAATCGCGATGGCGCCCGAAGGACGAGCGATTTTCGCCAACCTCACGGTGCTGGAGAATCTGGAGATGGGGGCATATCTCCAGACCGATCGAGCCATCAACGCGCAGACGCTCGAACGGGTCTACAGCCTTTTCCCACGATTGAAGGAACGCCGGAAACAGCTGGGAGGCACGCTCAGCGGCGGCGAACAACAGATGCTGGCCATGGGCCGCGCCATGATGGCGCGCCCGCGACTGCTGTTGCTGGACGAGCCGTCACTTGGCCTTGCGCCGATTATTGTGCATACGATCTTCGCGGCCATCGACGAAATCAACAAAGAGGGAACGACGATTCTGCTCGTTGAGCAGAACGCCAACGCCGCGCTCAAACATTCGAATCGGGCGTACGTGCTGGAGACCGGAGAAATTGTGATGGAAGGACTGTCTTCGGCGATCGCGGAGGACCCGAGGGTGCGGGAGGCTTACCTGGGCGAAAGATAGACGCGAGTTTTGCGTCGCCGTCCGCTTGTTCCCGTCCCCTGGCCCCATGTAGGGGCGGTCTATGACGTCTATGACCGCCCCTACATGCAGACGGGGCTCAACCTCCTTCTAGTTCACCGGAACGCCATCCAGCGAAACCCGCAACGCAAACTGATCCTGTCCGGACGGGATGTTGAAACCATCCACCTGCATGATCCAGTCCCCTGCCGGCGGCGATGAGATCGATACGCGCTCGGGCGCCGCGAGCGAAACACCCTGCATGTTCACAGCGCCGGCCGGTGGGACGAGGATCAGGTCGACATCGCTGACGGGGTAGTGGGACCAGTCGCCGGTCCAGCTCAGCAGAAAATCCGCGCGGCCAACGCCCGGTGGAACATGCAGCGGAATGGAGAGCGTTTCGCCGTGATGGATCACGCCGCTGGCGGTGGCCGGAGGAAGCGGCGCCACGGCGGCGGTGACGGTCACGGTCGTCGATATGGCGCCCGCGTTGACGGTATCTCCGTTGATGCTGATGCGCATCAATCCGGTGTCGGGATTGGCGATCGCATAGGAGACCGGCGATCGCGGCAGATCATTGACCAGATAATCTCCGGCAGCCCCGATGGCGGACGTTTTGGCGCTGTGCACCCCCACAAACAATCCGTCTCCGTAGAGTTTGTTCTGGTCGGCGGGTTTCAACGCCGGTGTGATCTGGGTCAGGGCGACAGTGACGAGCGATGTTCCCGGCTTGACGTCGAAGAGCAGATCCATGCGTTGACCCGGCTTGAGGCCGTTGATGGTTTGCGTGAACGCGCCGCTGAAGATTTGCAGATCCGTGCTCCTCTTGATGTTGATTCGCACATCCGAATTTGGGGCCGGGTTGTTGGGGAGCTGTTTCGGCGCGTGACCCGAAAGGACCAACTGGAGCGCGCCCAGCGCGTCGACCAGACCGGCGCCGCGATCGAGTGTTCCCGATCCATCCTGGAGCAGGGACGGCCGCCCGGTCAGCGCGAGGGCATTGCGGATCTCGGTTGCGGTGGCGCCTGGCGCCGCTTCACGAAGAAGCGCGGCGATTCCCGAAGCAATGGGCGCGCTGAAACTGGTTCCGCTATTCAGACTGATCGTGTCGGGGCAGTTCCACTGATTGGCGCTGGAGCAATAACCCTGGCTGAAGTTGTAGACTCCGCTGGCCACGACCTGGGGGGTCAGGCGTCCGTCGGCGTTGGGACCTCTGGAACTGAACCACGCGGTCTGCGTTCCGGAAAACGGCCGGAAGAGGCCGCCAAAACCGACCTTGTTGCCGGCCTCTTCACCGATGCGTTCATTGATCGCAGCGCTGGAAGCGCCGACGGCGAGCGCGCTTCGCGAACTGCCCGGACTGCTCGCGGTCAACGTGGCCGAACCGGCGTCTCCGGCGCTGGCCACCGGAACGACACCCACGGAAAGCATTGCGTCGGCGGCTTCGTCCAGCAGGCTGGCGCCCGGCTCGAGGGTGGTCACGCCGTAGCTCATGTTGCACACGGCAATGTTGACGCCGGATCCGTCGAAGTTGTACGCGGCGCGCAAATCGATCACCCGTTCCATCGCGGCCAGAACGACGGAAAGGCGGGCGCCGGCGGATGAATTGACGCCGAAGACGCGGAGCGCGTAGATCTGCGACTCCGGCGCGGCGCCGAGAAGTGTTAAAGCGCCGTTGTCGAGCGCGCCGGGAGCGTAGTCGCTGATCGCTTTGAGCAACCGGCTTTTGGGCGCGAGCACGGCATTGTTCGTAATCAGCCCGGCGACAAACGTCCCGTGAGGATCGTTATAAACGTTCGAGTAACCCAGACCGTCCCCGACGAAATCCTCGCCACCGACGATGGAATTGCCCAGACCGATAAACTGTGGGCGGATTCCAGAATCGATGACCGCCACGATGGTCCCGGCGCCCGTAAGCCCCAGGGCGTGGACCTCGTCCAGCCGGGTCCCGGCAAAATTCAACACGTAGGCGCCCGGATGCGTTGCAGCGAAACTCGAGATGCCGGTCGCGGGTAACGCGGCTCCGGAAGACGCGTCCAGGCTCAACGTCCCGGAACCGGCCCCTTTTCGGCCGTGAGTTCTGTCGACCGGAGAGGCGGAAACAATAATGTCCTTCACCATCGCAGCCGAGCCGATCTGCTGGCGCAGGGATGTCATCGCATTCCGGGGAACCTCGGCGGCAATGGCGTCCACGTATTTATATTGATGCGTCACGCGACCGCCCGCGGCTTGAACCGCCGCGGTAACGCGGTCGAAGGGTCGCGATGCCCGGATCAGAACCCGCTCGGCTGACGCATTTCCCTGCGGCGTAGCGGAACTCACGACGCCAAGCGTCAAAATGGCGAGCAACCACACAATTCGATATTGTTGTTTCTTCACAGTCGTCCTATTCGTGAAAGGTTGAAGGGGACGCTTCCGGCAACGCGGGATGCGCGCAAGGCTCCAGTAATCGACCCCGGGATGGAGGTCAGGCGCTGAAGACGCCGTTGAGGGTTCCACTTTTGGAGATGATTTTCAAGTCTGCAGATCGACTACTGGAAAAAACTATGTAGGCGCGGTCTATGACCGCCCCTCCCCCTGTCCCCTCGTTGTCCGTTGTGCGCTGGCTGTTGTCCGCTGTGTAATGA
>DASUFH010000493.1:0-9525 GCA_036274645.1 Terriglobia bacterium | reverse complement strand
CGGGTCCCAGGACCAGTTGGACTTTTCCGTATCCGTGAAGATGATTCGCGCGTCGCTGTATCTCCGGTCGCTGTCGCTCCAGACGTAGAAATCGCGCTCGGGCGATCCCGGCGGAGCGGAACGGGCCGCCTGGAACCATGGGTGCTGATCGGAGGTATGGTTGACCACCAGTTCGATCATGACGCGGAGGTTTCGGCGGTGGGCCTCCTCAAGAAACGTCCTGAAGTCCTCCATGACGCCGTAGCTCGGATGAATATCGGTGTAGTCGGAAATGTCGTAGCCATCGTCCCGCAGCGGTGACGGGAAAAACGGGAGGAGCCACAGGCAGGTGACTCCCAGATTCTGCAGGTAGTCGAGCTTGCTGATCAGGCCGGGGAAGTCGCCGATGCCGTCGTTGTTACCATCCGCAAACGCCCGCACATGGAGTTCGTAGATGATCGCGTCCTTGTACCAGAGGTTGTGATCCGACGGGCTGTTCATGACAGAATCCCTTCACCGGCAGCCGTCAGCAACGCCACCGGACTCGATCCTAACGCGATCGCCAGAGGGAGTCGCGCCGTCACTTCCGTTTCCGGAAGAAACGTTTCGCGCGTCAGCATGTTGCGAAACTCGAACCCCGCCCACGCTTCCGGTATCTCGACCGCCGTCGAGCCCCAGAGGGCGCCGCCCACGGGCAGCCACGGGCCGTCCGCCGCCAGACGAACCGGAAAACGCGGAACGATCGCCACGACCAGGTTCCGGCCGAACGCGCGCGCCAACGCCACGACGTGATCCCGGCGATCGCCGGAAGCTTCCAGAGGGATGTACGCGCCCTTCACAAACAACTCCGGGTTTCGCTGGCGCAGCCGCAGCCCGACGGCCGTGATGTATTGCTTGATCCGGCCGTCGGGCCACGATTCCAGCATCTCCGACAGCGCGCCGGATGCGGCGGTGGGCTCCACCGATCCCTCGACGAGGGGAAGAAGCTCATCCAGCATTTGACGGCGACGGCAAAAGTCGACCGGTCGCCGATTGTCGGGGTCCACCAGGTTGAAGTCCCACAACTCCGCCCCCTGATAGAAGTCCGCCACGCCCGGCGACGCCAGTTTAAGCGTAAGCTGCGCCAGAGAGTTCACCAGGCCGAAGCGGGCCACACGCTGCTGGAATGGCAGGAACCCTTTCAAAAAGGCCCGCGACCGGGCGCCCACGAGAATCCTCTCGACGAAGTTCTCCACGGCCAGATCGTACTCCCTTGACGGATTGATCCAGCTCGTGTGAACCTTTTTCTCCTTGGTCGCTTTGCTCATGTACGCGCGCATCCGCCGCACGAACTCGTCATCCGGCGCAGAAAGGACGGCCGGCCACGCGCCAACCAGGGTCTGATAAAAGAAATACTCGTCGCTTCGATCCGGGGCCGGTTCTCCCTGCAGCATCGTGCGCGCGGACGCGTTGATTCGCGACCACTGCGAAATCATCTCCCGCCACATCTTCGGCATTTCCGAAAGGACATTGATGCGGGCGCGGGCGTCTTCTCCGCGTTTGGCGTCGTGGGTGGACGACGCCAGCATGGACGCCGGCCAGCGCTGCTGTCTCTCCAGGTTGGCCTGATGGAAGCTCCAGGGCGGCGCCCCGAAGCGGCTCGGATCGCCGCCGACTTCGTTGAGGGAGATCAGCGGGCCGTAGCGATAGAACGCCGTATCCTCGAGCCCCTTGGCCTTGACCGGTCCGGTGTACTGCTGGAATTTCATCGCGAAACGAACGCGCCGCTGATACTCCTCATCAGACAACCCCGAAAGCCGGACAGGCAGCAGCATCTGCCGGATAAACTCAAAGGCCGACGGCTCCATCGCCGGATTGCGCCGGAGCGCCTCGCGCACCGCCAGATCCACGTTCTGCTGATCGAATTCGTCGTAGCCCTCGCTGTTGAAATAGGTGCGATACACGGGGAAACAGGCCACAACTTCAACGAGCGCGGCCTGCAGACTGTCGAGGGTGAAGTCGCGAAAGTGACGGTTGCTTTCC
Organism: Terriglobia bacterium; assembly: GCA_036274645.1. Lineage (GTDB taxonomy): Bacteria > Acidobacteriota > Terriglobia > 20CM-2-55-15 > 20CM-2-55-15 > DASUFH01. The sequence goes on along the minus strand of DASUFH010000493.1, from coordinate 7,524 downwards.
GAAATGCGATTGAGTTCCGCCGCCAGAACCTTCAACTCGCTCGCCATGGACGTCGTAATGATGAGTTTTTGCGAAGAATAGACGATGTCGCGGAACGCGCGCTTGTTGCCGGTGAACTTGGCATACAGCTTGATGAACTCCCGTTGACCTCCGGGGTCCACGAAAACCGCGTTCAGCTTGTTGAGAAAATCGTAGCCGGTTGTGCCGTGAACCGCCCAGTCCGGCGAGAGCTGTTCATCCGCGGCGAGAATCTTCTCCACCACGAGATAGACGCTGCGACCGAACTCCTGTTTGAGTTTGCAAAAGTAGCCGGCGGGATCGAAGAGACCATCCACGTGATCGAGCCGCACGCCGGTCACCGCGCCGGCGTGAATCCAGCGCAGCAGCAGCTCATGCGCGGCGCGAAACAGCTCCGGGTCTTCCACGCGGATCCCGGCGAGCGCGTTGATGTCGAAGAAGCGGCGGTAGTTGATCTCGTGCATGGCCGCGCGCCAGGAAGAGAGGCGGTAAACCTGCCCTTCAAGGAGCTTGTGCAGGAGGTCGAACGACGCCGGATCGCCCGGCGCGCCGTTGAAGCGGCGAACATTGGATTCGATATGCCTCCGGATCGGCTCGGAGGACTCCGCCAGCTGGGCCAGGCGGCGCTTGGCCACTTCCTTTTCGCGGCTTCTTTCGGTCATCGCCGCGGGATCGGTATCGGTGTAGGGAGGAAGATGATCGAAATGAAACAGAATGCTGAGAAACTCGTTCAGGTCCGGATCATCCTCGGGTAGCGTCGCCTTGAGAGCGTCCAGGTTGTAACGCAAAAGGATGCGTAATTCGCGCGGATTGAGGGGAAGATGCTGACTGCCGTACCGCAGGCTGAACGCGCCCTGCCGAAACTCGATCTGCAGTTCACCGTTATCCAGCGTGACGCCATATTGATCGGCCAGGATCGGCAGCAGCAGCTTCCCCCGCAATTCCGATTTCACCGGATTCCAGTCAATGTCGAAGTAGCGGGCGTAGGGCGATGATGGGCCATTTTCAAGGACGTCGCGCCACCAGAGATTGCCCTCCACGTCGATACCCATGTGATTGGGCACAAAATCGAGAACCAGCCCCATATCGCGCGCGTTCAACTCGGAGGCAAACGACGCAAACCCTTCCTCCCCACCCAAAGCCGGATTGACGCGGTTGTGATCGCAGATGTCGTAGCCATGCGCGCTGCCCTCAACCGCGGCCAGAATCGGCGAAAGATAGCAGTCGGTCACGCCGAGGGCGGTCAGATACGGCGCGGTTGCCGCGGCGTCCGCGAAACGGAATTCCGGACCCATTTGCAGCCGGTAGGTGCTGGCCGGCAACCGGTCGGGCAGTGTTGGGGCTTCCGTCACCGCACGGCCTCCCCGGCGAGGCGGGCACAGGCCTGCGTCACTGCGCTCCGCCCTTCTGGAAGACGATGATGGCCAGCGGCGGAACCGTGATGTTGATCGACTCGGGACGTCCGTGCGCGGGAACCGGGCTGGCTTCCACGCCGCCGGAATTGCCCTGGCCGCTCCCACCGTAGAACGGCGCGTCGCTGTTGAGCGTCTCCCTCCAGAAACCACCCTCAGGCACACCGATACGGAAATTCCTGCGGACCACCGGCGTGAAATTGCAGACGAACACCGCAATTTCCCGCCGATCACGCGTCTGCCTCAGAAACGAAACAACGCTGTTGTGGGTGTCATTGCAGTCGATCCACTCGAAGCCGGCAGAGTCCGAATCCACTTCGTAGAGCAAAGGCTGGCTCCGGTAGAAGTGGTTCAGATCACGGACCCAGCGTTGAAGCCCGGCATGGTCCGGCTCAGACAGCAGATGCCAGTCGAGACTGGAATCATGGTCCCATTCCTGCCACTGGCCAAACTCGCCGCCCATGAACAGGAGTTTTTTGCCCGGATGACCGAACATGTAACCGTACAGCAGCCGCAGGTTCGCAAATTTCTGCCAGCGGTCTCCGGGCATCTTGTCGATCATCGAACGCTTGCCGTGGACCACTTCGTCGTGGGAGAAGGGCAGGATGAAGTTTTCGGAGAACGCATACAGCATGCTGAACGTGATGCGATTGTGGTGATAGCTCCGATGCACGGGGTCCTGCGACATGTAGTCCAGCATGTCGTGCATCCAGCCCATGTTCCACTTGAAGCCGAAGCCCAGGCCTCCCACGTAGGTGGGCTGCGACACGCCGGGCCAGGAGGTGGACTCTTCCGCGATCGTCATCACGCCGGAAGAATCGGCGTATATGCGCTCGTTCATCACGCGAATGAAGTCGATGGCCTCGATGTTTTCCTTCCCGCCGTATTGGTTGGGAATCCATTGGCCTTCCGACCGGCCATAGTCGAGATACAGCATGGACGCCACGGCGTCGACGCGCAGGCCGTCGATATGGAACTGCTCAATCCAGAACAGGGCGTTGCTGATGAGGAAATTGCGGACCTCCAGACGCCCGTAGTTGAAGACAAATGTGTCCCAGTCGGGATGAAGACCCTGCCGGGAATCCGCGTGTTCATAAAGATGAGTGCCGTCGAAGAAGCCGAGGCCATGTTCGTCTCTGGGAAAGTGCGCGGGAACCCAGTCGAGAATGACGCCGATGCCCCGCCGGTGCAACGTATTCACGAATCCCTTGAAATCGTCGGGCGAGCCAAACCGGCTGGTCGGCGCAAAATATCCAACGGTCTGATAGCCCCAGGAACCGTCGAAGGGATGTTCGGCGACGGGCATCAGCTCGATGTGGGTAAACCCCATTTCGTTGAGGTAGTCCGCCAGCTGTTCGGCCAGTTCGTCATAACGCAGCCAGCGGTTGCCTTCTTCGGGAATCCGCCGCCACGAGCCGAGGTGGGCTTCATAAATCGACATCGGCGATGTGTGCAGCGGAGTCCGCGATCGCTGGTCCATCCAGACCGAATCGGTCCAGGCGTAAGGAGTGAGCCCCCAGACCACTGAAGCCGTTTCGGGACGTATCTGCGAAGCGAAAGCAAAAGGATCGGCCTTGTCCACGCGGTAGCCCAGATAACGCGACTCCAGGCGGAACTTGTAGAGCGCGCCCGCGGCAACGCCCGGAACGAACCGCTCCCAGACACCGCTGTCTCCACAGGGACTCATCGGGTCGGCGCCGGGATTCCAGCCGTTGAAATCACCAATGACCGACAGCCGCTCGGCGCCGGGCGCCCAGACACGAAACGCGACGCCGGCGGTTCCTTCCATGACGCAGGGATGGGCCCCGAGTTTCTCGTAGGTCCGGTAGTGCGTTCCCTCCCCGATGAGGTGCAAATCAAAAGGCGTGAGGATTGGCATAGACATCAGTTGACCTTCACAGGTAGTAGTCGAAATCCTCTTCGCTGCGCACCTTCCGGCGGACGCGCAGGATGTGCGCGGGAACGCCCTGGGGATCCAGTTCGACGTAGTTTCGCGAACCCTGCCAGAGAAACCGCCCGTCTCCCACCAGGTCATGAGCCTGAAAGGAGGACGACTCACTCAGTCCCAGTTTGTCCAGGTCGAGGCGAACCCATCCGGAACGCACGTGTTGAAAATCAAGACTCACCACGACGACGATCACGTTGGAGCAGTCGGGGTTCGTCTTGCTGTAGCAGAGGATCTCGGGGTTATCGACTTCGTGGAAATGCAGCCGCCAGTCGTGCTGCAACGCGGGATTCTCCCGCCGCGCCCGGTTTACCCGGGCGATCAGGTTCTTCAGGCTGACGCTCGAATCGAGGTCCCATTGCCGGATCTCGTATTTCTCCGAAGCGAAGTATTCTTCGCCGCCGGGAACGCCTGGCGTGTTTTCCAGCAATTCGAACGCCGGCCCGTAAATACCGTAGTTCGAACCGAGCGTGGCGGCCAGGATGAGGCGGATGATGAAGCCCGCCCGTCCTCCGATCTGAAGATATTCGGGCAGGATGTCCGGCGTGTTGGGCCAGAGATTCGGCCGGAGGTATTCGCGAATACCGGGACTGATCAATTCCCGCATATACGCCGTCAGTTCCGCCGCGGTGTTCCGCCACGTGAAGTACGTGTACGACTGCGAAAAACCCAGCTTTGCCAGCCGGTGCTTGACCTTCGGCCGTGTGAACGCTTCCGACAGGAAGATCGTATCCGGATACTCCGATTGAATGCGTTCGATCACCCACTCCCAGAATGGGAAAGCCTTCGTGTGCGGATTGTCGACCCGGAAGATGCGAATGCCCTGCTCGGCCCAGAACCGGATCACTTCCCGCAGCGCCTCCCACAATTCGCGCCACGCCGGCGTGTCGAAATCGAGCGGAAAGATGTCCTGGTATTTCTTGGGCGGATTCTCGGCGTACTGAATCGTCCCGTCGGGCCGGCGTCGAAACCATTCCGGATGTTCGCGGACCCACGGATGATCGGGCGAACACTGGAATGCGATGTCCATGGCCACTTCCAGGCCGTGCCTCCCGGCGGCGGAAACGAACCGGTTGAAGTCCGCCAGCGTGCCAAGCGACGGGTGTATCGCCGTGTGTCCACCGGCTTCGCCGCCGATGGCCCAGGGACTGCCCACGTCTTCGGGGCCGGCTTCCACGGTGTTGTTCCGCCCCTTCCGGTGCGTGCGGCCGATAGGATGGATGGGCGGAAGATAAAGGACGTCGAATCCCATGGCGGCTACATAGGGCAGGCGCGCCTCACAGTCGGCGAACGTCCCGTGTTTGTCTGCGCTGGAAGCGCAGGACCGGGGAAACATCTCGTACCAGGCGCTGAACCGCGCCTTGCGGCGATCGACCCGAACCCGGAATTCACCGGGATAGCGCGTCGCAGAGGCGCGATCGGGATAGCGGCGAAGAATCGACGCAAACTCTTCATTGAGGGCAAGCGACTGCGCGACCGTATCGACGGCGGCCGCGCTGAGATCTCCGGCCCAGCGGGCCAGCAGCTCCCGATCCGGTTCCGAGGCGCGGTCCGCCGCGGACTGGATCAGGGCAACCCCGATCAGGATATCGACGCGTGTGTCCTGCCCCGCATCGATCCGCTTGACGAGATTCCCGCGCCAGGTTTCGAATGCGTCAATCCATGCCTCGACTGTATAGGCATAGCGGCCGAGTTCCTCCACGCGGAACTCTCCACGCCAGCGATCGTTGCCGCGCGGGCGCATGACGGATTCCTTCCAGGCCGTGTCCTGCTCTCTGCGATAGAGAAGGAGGCACCTGACAACGTCATGCCCGTCGGCAAAAGCATCGCATTCGACGATGACGGTTTCCCCCGGAACCCGCTTGATCGGAAAGCGTCCCGAATCGACCTCCGGGGTTACGGACTCAATAGCGACTCTTCCTGCAGCTTCAGCCAATCTCGACTTCTCCCATCGATGATCCTCCCCAATGCAGGCTGGGGAAACGGCGTGATAAAGCATCCTGTCAAGGCCCGTACGTCCGGCCGGGATGGTGTCATCGGCGCGATTTCCCTGATTGGAGTTCCCTTACGGTAACAGACGCGCCCTCGAATTGGCATCCTGCCCACAGGGTACGGGTCCAATTCATTGTTTGCGGTTCGTTCGCTGTTGTCGATTGTGCGTTGTACTGGTTTCGAGGAACTGGGGCGGTCGATGACGGCCCACCTGGAGGTTCCCGCCCATGAAAACCGGGAACATTTGGGGTCCCATCTGCTGCAGGGCGGTCTATGACCGCCCACAAAATGTTCAGGCGGCCCGTTCCAGTCCCTCAAGCACGGTCTTCCGATTCTTGTGGTTTCGCTCGAACCGGACGACTCGTTCAATCTGGTTCCTGGACAGCGATAAAGCCCGGGTCAGAATCTGTTCAACACTGAGTTTTTGATAATCCGTGATCGGCAGGTCGCGTTCCAGCGGTTCCCCCATGATGGTCGGCCGCATTGCCTGCTTCGATTCTCCGATGTGGGCGCGCTGTTTGTTGATCATGCGAGCGGTTTTCAGCCTGTCGAGTTCGCGCTCCCGCTTCGGATTGGCTCCTCTTGGCATCGATATACCTCCGCGATACCCCGTGCAGGCGATATGCCACTCGGAGCCTATGACGCCCGGGCCTGAGAAACGCCGAGTCCTTCTTCCGGCTGCGGCCGCAATTGCTCCAGCAGGGGCAGGAATCGATCATGGGTTTTCAGGGCGTCGAAGGCCGGATCGACGCTCACGTATGTCAGGCGGATGGCGCGTTGCGGCGCCGCGGCAAAGAGCTGGTCAAGCGCGTCATCCAGACGGCCCATTGCCGTGTAGATCACGCTGAGACCCACGGGCGACACATATCGGGTGGACGCCAGCTGCCGCAATTGACCGAGGAGCGTTTCGGCTTCCTCCGGCTTTCCGGTCAGCGCCGCCAGCCGGCCCAGTCCCTCAAGCGCGCGCGGAATGTCGGAAAGCTGTTGAACCGCCGCAAAGGCGCGCCTCGCCTCGGCCCAGTGGCCCTGCTGAATCGCGGTTTCTCCGAGCCCCCAGCGCGCCAGCGCCAGTCTGGGTTGGAGTTCGATGGCGCGACGAAACTGCTCGGAGGCCAGATCGAAACGCCTCTTGAAATGAAGTATGCGTCCCAACTGGTAACGGGCAATCGCGGAGGCCGGAGCCAGTTCACAGGCGCGAAGAAGCGCGACTTCGGCCTCGTCGAGCCGGCCCATGGGCGCCAGACAAAAGAAGCCATACATCTGGTGGACCGCCGCTGAACTCTCGTGCAAATCGAGAACAGCCCGAAACTGGCGCTCGGCCGTCTCCCATTGCCTGTCGAAGAGGGCGGCCTGACACGCCAACACGGCGCCCGCCTCCGCCTGTCGCGGCTCGAGCGCCAGCGCGCGACGCGAGAAATGTTCCGATTTTGCCCAACCTTCCCGTGGGTGAACAGATTCCAGCCAGCAGCAGGACGCGTGCGCAGCCGCCATTCCGGCCAGCGATTCGTGGTGAGTCGGCGCAATCGAACACGCTTCCGCAAAACAGCGCAGGGCCGCTTCCATGGACGGGGCGTCGTACTGCGCGAGGAAATGCAGCCCCTTGAGATACAGCCGCCGGGCTTCCGGCGAACTCTCCGGCGCGACGGGCTCGGGAAGTATTTCGAGTGGATCGAACCGCGGCTCATACCGGCACCGGGGAAAGAAGACACGCACGGCGTCCTCCCGGCCGTCGGTCTCGTAATATTTCCTCAGCTTGGCCCGCAGACGGCCCGCTTCCACGCGAATGATGGAGTCGAACCGTGGATCAAAGGAGGGAGGCTTGTCGTAGACGTTCAGGGCGATGGAATACTCCTTCAACAAACCGCCCCGACCCGAAAGGGTTTCGTGAACCGTGTATTCGAGGAACCGCCGCATTCTCACGCAGCGCGCAAACCCGGCGCTCCTGAGGATCTTCTGGACCTGTTCTTCGACGGCCTCCGCAGTGAGGCGATCGCCGGATCTCACAGCCTCCAAGGTGGCCACGGCACCAACATTCTAGTCCTGAATGTTCCCTGCCGCGCAACGCGGAAAAGAACGGAGTCTACAAACCACACGAACCGGGTAGCTGGTTACCTCCTGCCCCCCCGTTGTCCGCTGTCCGCTGGCTGTTGTCCGCTG
>DASUFH010000492.1:0-3966 GCA_036274645.1 Terriglobia bacterium | reverse complement strand
GCAGTATGGACTACGCAAGTGCGTATGTCAACCAATAAAGCACTTAACCTACTCAAATGTCCAAACTCCAGGGGCGGTCATAGACCGCCCCTACAAGGAGAAGCAGACGGGGGCGCGAATACAAGCAGACGGGGAGAAGGCCGCGGGAGGATGACGGTGGTAGAATCCCGCCAATGTTTTCAAAATCCGTTCTGATCGGCGCGCTCGCAGCAGTCGGTGTGTGGTCCGGACTGACGCCGGTCCGGCAATCGGACCCGTTGCCGGACCTCGCGGCCCGCATCGAACGCAGTCAGGCGCAGATCGAGAACATCGAATCCGTCCGCGCCATCAAGCGGCTGCAATACGCCTACGGCCATTACGTCGAATTCGGTTTGTGGAACGATTTCGCGGACCTGTTTACGGCGGACGCCCAGACCAACTATCAGCAGGGCGCGCGTGGCCGGGAGGAAGTCCGCAAACTGTTCTTCGATCAGGTTGGGCAGGGAAAACTGGGACTGGCCGACGGCCGCATTTATCCGCACATTCTGTTCCAGCCGGTCGTTCACCTTGCGCCCGATGGACACGCCGCCAAAGGACGGTGGCGCATCCTGGCGATGTTGGGAGGACTGGGCGGCTCGGCCACGTGGTACAGCGGCGTCTACGAAAACGAGTACGTGCTTGAAAACGGCGTGTGGAAGATCAGCGTGCTGCGTTCCGAACCGCGGGTCACCGCGGCGTACACGGCCGCCGGCTGGCGCGACTCGGGAACCCAGGTTCCGCCGCACTACACCGCGGAGAGCGTCGCCCGGCCGATTCCGGATGCCGTTACGGCAGCCCGGCCGGCCGGGGCGCCGACGCTTCAGTCGCTTGCCGGGCGTGTCAGCGAACTGGCGCGCCGGGCCGCGCTGCTGCAAGGTCAGGCCGAAGTCACCAACCTTCTGGATACTTACGGCTACGCCATCGATCGCAGGCAATGGGATCAGGCAGCCGGACTCTTCGCCAGCGACGGAACACTGGAACTCGGCCAGCAGGGCGTCTATATAGGTCCGGCCAGCATCCGCCGCGGTCTCGCGCAGTCCGCAGAAGGCGACTTGAACGATCACGTCTATCTGCAAACGCTCGTGTCCGTCGGGCCGGATGGCCGCACCGCGAAGGCGCGCGGAGTCGAGCTGATATTTTCGAGCGGTTCCGGCGGCGAGTTGAGCGAAGGCGTCTTCGAAAATACCTTCGTCAAACAGAACGGCGCGTGGAAGATTCAGTCCGTGCGCTTCTACCCGCGCATGATTGTCGATGCCGCGGCCGGTTGGGCCAGAAGCTCGAAACCCGTGCGGGGTCCCAGCAAGGAGACGCCTCCGGACCGGCCGCCAACGACTATTTATGAGATCTATCCCAAATTCACCGTTGCCCCGTTTCACTTCGACAATCCGGTAACCGGAAAGGCCCCGCAGTATCCCGAAGGAACCCGGCCCGCCAGGTCCGCGACAACCGTCGCGGCGCCCGCAAGCGATCCGGTCATCCGCAACGCGGCGGAGTTGGAAGCCCGCCTGGCCGAGGTCGAGCGGAGCGTCGCCTCCGCGGAGGTCTACGACATCGCCGAAAACCTGATCGGGGCGCACGGCTACAGCCTGGACGGCTCCCCGGCGCCGAATGGCGGAACCATCTTCGCGAGCCAGACGCTGCAACCGGTGATCGACATTGCGCCGGACGGAAAGACCGCGAAGGTCCGCGCGCGCCTGCTGAATCCGGTCGGCGCTTCGGGGGGCCCCGGCTTCTGGTTGGCCGGCGCGCTCGAGGGGGAAATCGTTTCGGAACAGAACTCCTGGAAGTTGCAGAACGCGCGCTCCTCCACCGCGTGGACCGCGCCCTACCCTGGCGGCTGGGCTGGCCAGTAGCGGTCCGACAGGGCCTGGTCTGCTAACTTTCAGGCATCGATATCGGTAACATGAGAACCGCGCTGCTCTGGATCATGCTTCTGGCTCAGGCGCCCGCCCCGGCGGAAACCGGCCGGGGTATCGTCGCGGGACGAATCCTCTCGCCCAGAGGGCAGCCTGTGCGCGAAATGCGCGTGGCCGCGCTGGAGGTATCCGAAGGGAAAAGCGCAGGAACCTCGTTGCTGGCAAGCCTCGGCCAGACCGACGATCAGGGACGGTACCGACTCGAGGAGATTCCGCCCGGGCGTTATTACATCGTTGCCGGACCGCTCGACAACGCCACCTATTTCCCCGGCGTGAAAACACCTGCAGGCGCGAAACCCATAGAAATCACGAGCGGCAGCGTGGTTACGGAGATAAATTTTGCGGCTAAGGTGGTAACGATCAGCGGCCGGGTCATCGGAAATGACAACCCGGCGCGCGCTGCCTTTGGACTGGGAACGGCGGCCGCAATTGCCATGAGCCCGTCGACCACCCCGATCTCGTTCGATTCCTCGAGAGCCATTTCCACCGCAATTGCGCCGGATGGGACTTTCGAGTTTCGAAACGTTCCACCGGGCAACTATTCGATTCTGCTGAATTCCGGCCACGACTATGTGGTTTCCATCCCTCCTGCGGATCGATATTCGGAAACCGTCGTCCATGTGGACGAAAACGATGTGTCGGGCGTGATCGTTTCTCTCGTGAATCCCGTCACCATCCGGGTTGCCATGGATCGAGACGGCCCGTTACCGCCCTTCACGCTGGAACTGGCCAAGGGCGACGAAACGTACCGTTACCAACATGCAGCCTCCCTTCGTTCGTTCTTCGCCTGGACGGATCCGGGATCGTACCGCATCAACATTCCGGACCTGCCGGAGGGGTATGCCATACGATCCATCTTTTACGGCGCGCAAGACGTGACGCATGCGCCGGCGACGATGAACGTGAATCCGGAGGCCCTGACCATCAACCTCAGCGCCTCGGATCCACCGCCCTGGGGTCGAATTCATGGACGCGTGTCTATGCCCTCCGGCACAGCGCTGCGCTCGATCGCCGTTCGTTTCTTCCGAGACAGCCTGGGAGACTTCACGGCGGATGTTGCCCCGGATGGCGCATTCGACATCAGCCTTCTACCGGGAGAGTACCGGGCCAGCGTCTATGGGCTCTTTCCGGATTACATCCTGAAGACGTTCGGCGGCGGAAGCCTCGACCTGATCAACGGATCATTGAAGGTTTCCGCTCGGGACGTGGTCGATCTGAAGATCGAGATCGAGCGGGTTCAGTCCGTGACGATTGCGGGAAGGGTCACAGGCGCAAAGAACCTACCGGCGTCGACGCCGCCGCTGGTGGATCTTGTTCGCATAGGTCGGCCAGAACGCTTGCAAACGTCTGCCGGCATCGATGGAACGTTCGCATTCAAGGATCTTTCACCCGGGTTCTACCAGATTGGCGTGCCGGAGGACCTCGCCGCGGCGCGTTCTCAACTCATCGACGCCGACCGCGACGTAAACGATATCGAGATCCATATTCCCCGCCAGATTCCCATTACCGGACGGATCATCGTCGAAAACGGCGCCATCCCGGACCTGTCGGCCATGATTGTCGTGGTGCAGGGGCCCTACACGACTGTGGGCGCCGGCATCCGGCCAGACGGAACGTTCTCGCTCATATCCACGGATGGCCTTCAATCGATTCTCGCGCAATCGATTCCGGCGGGGTTTGAGCTGGTATCGATCACCACCGATACAGGCGATGTCCTCGCCGCGGAGGAATTCACCCCCGGTGGCCCGCTGAATGTCCGAATCGTGTTACGCCCGCGAAAACCCTGATTGCCAGACTATTGAATCAGGCGGAACGAGAACTGAATCTGCCAGCCGCAGGCCACTCTTTCCAGTTTCTGTTCGAGGAGCGGTCCCCTGAGGAGCGGTCCCAATTAGATTGATCAACGTCAGACGGACCGCTAGTGTACTAGCATTCTGCAGGATTCCAACCGAAATCGAAGACCGTTGGGCAAACCTTGAGGGCTCTCGGGAATTTGCTTACCCCCGCGGACCGCCACGGCCTCCGGCGGTAG
>DASUFH010000491.1:0-7755 GCA_036274645.1 Terriglobia bacterium | reverse complement strand
TCATGCGGACGGTTCTCGTTGGGTGAATACCATTGGAGATCCGGCCAGCCGGACCGAAGCATGTTGAGGACACCATCGACGGTCTGATTGTCATCCGCGGAGGAACCGAAGTTCCAGGCGTCGGCCACGTCGCGACGCCCGGAATACAGATGCTGCCCGAGCATAAGGTAACCCGCCAGGCAGTCGAGCACATGCAGCCAGCAGCGGGTCGCCTCCGGAGATCGGATCTCCACCGGGCGGCCGGCGCCGAGAGCGCGCACGACATCCGGAATCAGACGGTCCTCCGACCAGTCTCCGCCCCCGATCAGATTTCCCGCCCGGGCGGTGGCGATCAGAGGCTGGTCGTCCGCGGAAAAGAACGAACTCCGGTAACTGGACACCACGATTTCGCACGCCGCCTTCGACGCGCTGTACGGATCGTGTCCGCCGAGTGTATCCGTCTCCCGGTATCCCCACGTCCATTCCCGGTTCGTGTAAACCTTGTCGGTCGTAATCACCACAATGGCGCGAAGGCCGTCCACGTCGCGGCAGGCGTCCAGCAGATTGGCGGTGCCCATGACGTTGGCCGACCACGTCTCCAGCGGATAACCATAGGACCGGCGAACCAGCGGCTGGGCCGCAAGGTGGAACACGATTTCCGGACGGCTCGTCCGCACCGCCTGCCGAAGCGCGTCGGCATCCCGCACGTCGCCGCGAATGTCCCTTGCAGGAAGACGAAGCAGATCCCAGTGGCTCGGCGTCGTATGCGGCGCCAGGCCATACCCGGTCACCTCCGCGCCCAGACGCGACAGCCAGGCCGCCAGCCAGGAGCCTTTGAAGCCCGTATGGCCGGTCAGGAAAACACGCCGGCCCCGATAGACATCGTTGAACTGCTTTATGACCACGTTTTCCACGGAGGACTTCCCTGGGACCAGAGGGCCTCCAGATGATTCTTGTCGCGCAGGGTATCCATGGCCTGCCAGAAGCCGTAATGGTGGTAGGCCATCAGTTGCCCCTCCGCCGCCAGTTGAATCAGCGGTTCGCCTTCCCACGACGAGTCGTCACCCTTGATGCGATCGATCACGGAAGGCTCCAGCACAAAGAAGCCGCCATTGATCCAGGCATTGTCTCCTTCCGGCTTTTCCTGGAATCCACGCACGGCCGGACCATTCAAATCCAGCGCGCCGTAGCGGCCCGGAGGACGAATTGCGGTCACGGTTGCCGGCTTGCCGTGCTGGCGGTGAAATGCCACGAGCGCCTTGATATCGATATCCGCAACACCGTCGCCGTAGGTAAAACAGAACGCGTCCGACGAAACGTGTTCGCGAACGCGCTTGAGCCGGCCGCCTGTCAGCGTGCTCTGCCCGGTATCCACGAGCGTGACGCGCCAGGGCTCCACATACCGGTGATGCACTTCCATGGTGTTGTTGGCCCAGTCGAACGTGACGTCGGACATGTGCAGAAAGTAGTTCGCGAAGTATTCCTTGATGACGTAGCCCCGGTATCCGCAGCAGATCACGAATTCATTGATCCCGTGGCTGGAATAGATCTTCATGATGTGCCACAGGATGGGCTTTCCGCCGATTTCGATCATCGGTTTGGGCTTCAAATGGGACTCTTCCGAGATACGGGTTCCCATCCCGCCGGCAAGAATAACCGCCTTCATCAGCGCGTTCGAACGCTCCTATCTTCAATTCCTCAAAGGTTTTTGAGGTTGAAACAGGATAACCAGCGGCCAGGTTTTCTGGTAAGCATTTTAAGACGGTACCCGTTGCGCTTTTCGCCGCCTGGGCGAGAAAGTTGGGCGATCTTAAACCACGAGAGATGGTGCTACGCTACGCCAATGCGCAGGACCATACTCACACTCTCTCTAATTGTGGCGGCGTTCGGGCTGTGCCTGAAGGCCCAGTCGCCGACGACGACTGCGACGCAGCCCCCTGTGTACGCCAACCTGAATCAGTTGATGCGCGGCATTCTTTATCCCGCAGCCAACGTGGTGTTCTATCCGCAGTTCGAGAATCCCGGCGACGTGAAGCAGGCCGACGATCCGTCGATGGCGACCGATCCGATCAAGAGCGTCTTTGGCGGCTGGCAGGCGATCGAGAACGCGTCGCTGGCGCTCGCAGAGTCAACCACCCTGCTCTCGGCTCCAGGACGCGTCTGTTCAAATGGCGTGCCCGTTCCGGTCACCGACCCCGCGTGGGCTGGTTTCGTCCAGGAAGTTCGTGACGCCGGCCTGCAGGCCTACAAGGCGGCGCAGGCCAAAGATCAGGAGAAGATGATCGAGCTCAGCGAGGCCGTCAGCAATTCGTGCGAGCACTGCCACCGCAGGTTTCGCCGGGGAACCGCGAACCGCTGCAGGTAGGACGGCAAGTGGGCTTGAACCGCTTATGAGCTGTCGTCAGCGGCGAAGCAGCGAAGCGCATTCACGATTTCTCGATGATCAATCTTGCGACTGCCGAGCGCATTGCGGACGCATGCGAGAAAATTGCGCGATCGAAGATTTAAAGGCTGTGTCTGGTAATCGCGCGCTCCTGCCGATTTACCCGACGAACTGGAATCAATATGGAAGCCAGTGAGTCGTCGCTGGTGAACGGTCGCGCTGAACTTGGCCTGCGCTTCCAGCCAGAAAATGCAACGCTTGCCGCCGGCGTTAACCCCAATTAGGACGCCCCCGGCAGGAGGCCTCGTTGACTTTGACTATGCGAAGGCGTATTCACATACGCTACTGGAGGGCAAGATATGCTCAGAAGGAAGGTGATCGAGAAAATGAAGCGCTTAAGAACATGGAAGCGCGCGGGCCGGCGGGCTGTGGTTTCCATGCTGCTCGGCTTACTGGGCGCCAACCTCGCGAGCGCCGAAGTCACGATTGAAACGGGTCAGATAGAAGGAACCGTGCGCGACGGCATGACCGTCTACCTCGGGATTCCGTTCGCTGCTCCTCCGGTTGGGGACCTGCGTTGGCGGGCTCCGCAGCCCGCTGCCAGGTGGACCGGTGTGAAGTCGGCCAGCGCCTTCGCGCCCGCTTGCACCGGGGGCGGATCGCCCTCCGGCATCCGGACGCAGGCCACCGGGAGGGGGAGAGGCGCCGCGCCGGCGCCGGCTCCCGCCCAAGCGAGGGGGAGGCAAGGCGGCGCCCCGGGCGGAGGTAGCAGCGAAGATTGCCTGTACCTCAACGTCTGGACTCCCGCCAGGACAGCCACCGAGCGGCTGCCGGTGATGGTGTGGATCTATGGAGGAGGCTTCGTCGGCGGCTCCACAGCGGGCGCTCTCACCACGGGCGAACGGTTGGCCAGCAAGGGCGTGATTGTGGTGAGCGTCGCCTATCGCGTGGGCCCCCTGGGCTACCTGGCGCACCCGGGATTGTCGGCGGAATCGAAAGATCGCGTCTCCGGGAACTACGGTTTGCTGGACATGATCGCCGGCCTGCAATGGGTTAAGAAAAACATCGCCGCCTTTGGCGGCGATCCGGGAAAGGTGACCATTTTCGGTGAATCCGCTGGAGGGATCGCGGTCAGCATGCTGTCGGCTTCTCCTTTGGCCAGGGGATTGTTCCACGCTGCGATCTCGGAAAGCGGCGGCTCGTTCGGACCGCCGAGCCTGCCCGCGCTGCCCGGCGAAAACATGCTCCTGATGAAAGACGCCGAGCGTCTGGGTCAGGAGTTTGCAGCCAAGGCGGGCGCGGCATCCGTTGCTGATTTGCGCAAGCTCTCCGCCGCGGACGTTGTGGCCGCTGCCGCGGGCAGCGAAGGTATCACGTGGCCCGTCATTGATGGACACGTGATACCCGACGACCAGTACAAGATGTATGAGGCCAGGCGCTTCAACGATACGCCCATCCTGGTGGGTTACAACTCCGACGAGGGGCTCAGCTTCGGCGTGCCCCCCACGCCGGACGCGTACCGTCAGGCCACCCGGCAACGCTATGGCCCTTACGCGGACCGGCTGCTGACTGCCTATCCCACCGATCCCGACAAAGTTTCCAGGACGGCGCGCGATCTGACTCGTGACGCCGCCTTCGGATGGGCTACCTGGAGCTGGGCTCGTCTGCAAGCCAAGCACGGCATGGGCAAGGCGTACCTCTACTACTTCGATCAGCATCCGGACTACCCGGCCGATTCCCCGAATGCCGGTCGCGGTTCCGCGCACGGTTCCGAGATTCCGTACGTGTTCCAGCATCTGCCTGCCAACGCGACGGAGTCCGACAAGGCGATCTCCGAGGTGATGGCGGTTTACTGGACAAACTTTGCGAAGAAGGGCGATCCCAACGGACCGGGCGTGCCGGCATGGCCGGCGTATGACGACCGCGATCCGCAGTCGATGTATTTCTCACAGACCGCGCACGTCGGACCGACGCCCAGCCTGGCGTCGATGAAGGTCCTCGACGAATACTTCACGTGGCGGCGGACGGTGGAGGGCGCGAAGTTCGGCGCCTCCGGCCAACGTTAAGCCAATTATTTCGGGCGCTCCGCCACCCGCTCGTCCGTCATGCCCTTAAGACGGGGCCATCGGTATGGGTATTGAATCGAGCCGGATGTTGCGGGATGGCAGATATCGGAGCGATTTGATGGATCGGTCGTGAGACAAGGGGTGACTCCGCCGGGTTCGGAGCGTGCGCCGCACGGCTGGAGAAGCCGGTTTTCGGTTTCCCGAATGGTTTGCAGGCACTCTCGGTATTGGGTCGTGGCGCAACTGATAATACGCTGGACTCCGGATCCGGAGGCGCGGCTTCGACTGCCGCCGACCCAAATGGGATTGCCTCCTCCTGCGTGCCCGGCGCCTTTCACACCATCCGCATTATTTCCGCCGGCGCCCGCCGCATGCGGATGAGGCTCGCCATCAGCCGCAGTCGCGGTTTGATGTGCGTGAAAAACTGCTTGTACGACGGACACAGATATTGCAACCCCGGCTCCCCGTCCGGCGTCGTCATGAAGCGGTGCTTCGGGCATTCCCCCCAGCAATGTTGCCGAACCTCGCAACGGCGGCAGTAAGCGGGGAGCGTATCGCGCTTCGCCGCCCCGAAGGCCCGCTGTGCCGGCCCGTCAACCATTTCCGCCAGCGTCTCGCGCGCAATGTTGCCGCGAAGGTGCTCCGGATAAACATAGTGATCGCAGGCATACACGTCGCCGTTGTGCTCCATCGCCAGCGCCCGGCCGCACGTCTCCGAGAAGATGCACGTCGGCGAAGGCATTCCCAGCTCAATGGCCAGTTGCCAGTCAAACGGCGTGACGAACACGCTGCCCACATCGCGCCGGACCCAGTGATCGAAAATGGCGATGAGAAACGTTCCATAGTCGCCCGGCAGCACCGACCACGGCGTGACCATCGCCGCCGGATCGGGCCGTGGCTTCAGCGGATCAGGTGGGCCGCAAAAGGCCTCCGCCTTCCCTCCGCTTTCCGACTCCGCGTGCCGCACGCGTTCCACCAGCGGGATAAACTGCATCACCCGCGAGCCGATCTCCTTTAGAAACGAATACACCTCCATCGGCTTCACCGCGTTCTGCCGGTGCACCACCGTCATCGTGTTGACGTCCACGTCATGGTCCTTCAGCCGCTGCCATGCCGCCATGACGCGGGCGTGTGTCCCTTTGCCGGATTCGTCCTTGCGGTAACCATCGTGCAGTTCCGCGGGGCCATCAATCGACAGCCCCACCAGGAACCCGTGCTTCCGCAGAAACGCGCACCACTCGTCCGTCAAGAGAATGCCGTTGGTCTGGAGGGCGTTGTGAATGTGCTTGCCGGCGGCGTGTGTGTCCTGCAGTTCGACAACGCGCCGGAAGAAATCCAGGCCCATGAGCGTCGGCTCTCCGCCCTGCCAGGCAAAATGGATTTCCGACGTGTTCTGCTGGGCGATGTACTGTCGTATATAGTTTTCAAGCAGGGAATCGCTCAACCGAAAGTCGCGATGCGCGCGATGCTCGGGATACAGCGCTTCCTTCTCCAGGTAAAAGCAGTAGGAGCAGTCCAGGTTGCAGATCGCGCCCGTCGGCTTCGTCATGATGTGAAACGGCCGGACTGAACGCGACTCTGAAGCCGGATCACGCGTCAACACGGGCAACGAAACGTCCATGGGGCGCCTCCTCGGAGCAGTCCGGCACGACCGGTCGGGCTATCGAACGGTGGCCCTGATCTTCACATTCCAGTTCCGCGCATCCAGCGGATACACGTTGTTCTCCTTCGCCCAGGCGTCCCACAGCGCCGCCAATTCGGTTACCAGCGCCGCGTTCTCTGCCGCCAGGTTCTTCGTCTCTGTCCGGTCCTGCTCCAGATCGTACAACTCCCACGGCCCGGTGTAGGGTGGACGGAACGTCGCCCGCGAAACGAGTTTCCATTTGCCCCGGCGCACCGCTCGATTCGCCTCGTGCTCCCAGAAAAGCGCTTCGCGTGACACATCCTTTCCGCTGAAAATCGGCACAAGACTCTTGCCCGCCATGGGATAGATCTCCTTGCCCCCCAACTCCGCCGGATACCGCGCGCCCGCGAGTTCCAGGAACGTCGGCATGAGGTCTATCAGGTGCCCTACCGTTCGGCAATACGACCCCTTCGGCACGTTCATGCCCGCGGGCCAGTGCACGATCAGCGGCGACGAAACCCCGCCCTCATGCACGTATGATTTGTACAGGCGGAACGGCGTGTCGCTCGCGTTCGCCCAGGCCGTGCGATAGCTCTCCGTTGTTTCCGGCGTGCCAATAATGCTGATATCGCCGTTTCCCGCCGTTTCAGCACATGCGCCGTTGTCCGAGATAAATACGACAACCGTGTTGTCGAACGCCTGGTGCTTTTCCAGCGCCGCCAGGATCTTCCCGATCCCCTGGTCCATGCAGTCAATCATGGCCGCGTAGGTCGCCATGCGCATGTCCCAAAGCGGTTTTTGGTCTTCCGGTACGTTTTCCCACGCCGGGACGGCGTTGTCGCGGGCAGACAGGTCCCAGTGTTCGTCGAGGAGTCCCATTTCGATCTGCTTCTGGTGGCGGCGCTTGCGGAGCTCGTCCCAGCCGATCATGTACTTGCCTTTATACTTTGCAATGTCCTCCGCCTTCGCCTGCAACGGCCGGTGCGGCGCATAGTATGCGACATACATGAAGAGCGGGTCGCTCGCGTGGTTCGCGAAGTGGTCGTTTACGAATCCCACCGCGTTTTCCGTGATCGCATCCGTGTAGTAGTAGTTCTCGTCCGGCGCTTCGATCCGGGTGTTGTCGCGCGTCAAAGCCAGCGGCTTGTAGTAGCCGCCGTCTCCGGCAAGGCCGCCGTAGAAGCGGTCAAACCCGCGCTGCAGCGGCCAGTTGTTCTTCGGGCTGTCCTGCTGCATGTACTTGTCGAACACCACGTGCCACTTTCCGGCGGCATAGCGCCGATACCCGGCCGGCTCGAGCCCCTGAGCCAGGGTGATACAGTGGTCGTTCAACTCTCCCGTGTAGCCCGGCTGGCCCAAATCGGAAACCGACATCCAACCATCGCCCGCCTTGTGCGGGTAGAGCCCGGTCAGCAGGCACGCGCGTGATGGGCAGCAGCGCGACGTGTTGTAAAACTGCGTGCCGCGAATCCCGTTGGCGGCAAGCCGGTCAATGTTTGGCGTGTTGATCTCGCTCCCGTAACAGCCCAGGTCGGAGAATCCCATGTCGTCCGCGACGATGAGGATGATATTGGGCTTCTTGCCGCCGGACGCTTCCGCCGCCGAGGCCGACGATTCGCCCAGGGCACTCAAAGGCATGGTGGCGGCGAGCGCCCCGTTGATTTCCAGGAATTGACGACGTGTGAGTTTCATCGGTTCCCTCG
>DASUFH010000490.1:0-5470 GCA_036274645.1 Terriglobia bacterium | reverse complement strand
CGTCAACGTCCCAGCTGACCAGACGGATTCCCGACGTGATCGTGCGCATGAGTTCCTCCAGTGCGCCGAATCTATCAGGGCCGCTGGAGCCGTCTTTTCAGAGCTGTGACGGTTTTTGGACTGGCACACGCGCGCGTTTCGCGGCCTGTGAAAAGGGGGACAGACCTCTAATAATTCGCGAGGACCAGTCTTGGAATTTGTGAGACATGTCTCACGCGAATTATTAGGGGTCTGTCCCCCTTTTCACAGGCCGCGAAACGGCAGGGACGTCTTTGGCCGGTCGATTGCCAGTTTCTTCGATGGAACAGGTAGATCCACCACATGCCAACGTACATTCGATGGTTTGAAGAAGTCGGAAACGATGACGTCGCCAGCGTCGGGGGTAAAAACGCGTCTCTCGGCGAAATGATCCGTCATCTTCAAAGTGAAGGCGTTCGCGTGCCAGGCGGATTTGCCACCACTGCGGATGCTTACCGGGATTTTCTCAAACACAACAATCTGGAGAGCGCGCTCAGAGACGAAATTCATGCGCTCGACCGCGGCGACCGCACGCTGCAGGAAGTGGGCGCGGCCATCCGCCAGGCGATCCGAAATGGCCGCTTTCCCGAAGAAATCGCTCAGCCGATACGTGAAGCCTATCGTGAACTGTCCCGCCGGAATGGCCGCAGTGAACCCGGGCTGGCTGTCGCGGTGCGCAGCAGCGCCACGGCCGAGGACCTGCCCGAGGCGAGTTTCGCGGGCCAGCAGGAGACGTACTTGAACGTCTCCGGGGAGGACGAACTGCTGGACGCGTGCCGGAATTGTTACGCGTCGCTGTTCACCGACCGTGCGATCAACTATCGGCGGGAGCGGAAGTTCGATCAGATGAAGGTGGCTCTGTCAGCCGGTGTGCAGAAAATGGTCGGCGCAGACAGGGCTTCCGCCGGCGTCATGTTTTCAATTGATACAGACACGGGGTTTCCGGATGTCGTCGTCATCAATGGTGCGTGGGGTCTGGGGGAGAGCGTCGTTCAGGGGGCCGTCGACCCGGACGAATATGTCGTCTTCAAGCCACGGCTGAGCGACACGAACCGGACTCCCATTCTTTCCAAGGCGGTCGGACTCAAGGAAACCAAAGTCGTTTACGCAGGCGCCGGTCTGCACGGCACGGTAACCGTCGACACTCCCGAAGCGGATCGACGCCGGCTGACGCTCTCCGACGACGAAATCCTGACGCTCGCCCGATGGGCCACCGCCATCGAGAAACACTACACCAGGCCGATGGATATGGAGTGGGCCAAAGACGGCGATTCCGGCGAACTCTACTGTGTGCAGGCGAGGCCCGAAACCGTCTACTCGCGCCGGCAGGCGAAGGCGTTTAAGACGTATCGCCTGGATGAGCGCGGCGAACGCCTGGTGTCCGGTCTGGCCGTCGGGGAAGCGATTGCGGCCGGCCGCGTTAAGGTACTGCGCGACCCCGCGGAGATCGGCCGCTTTGAGAAGGGGGACGTGCTGGTCACCGAGCGCACCGATCCGGATTGGGGGCCGATCATGAAACGCGCGGCGGCCATCGTCACCGACCATGGTGGCCGCACAAGCCATGCCGCGATTGTCAGCCGTGAACTGGGAGTGCCTGCGGTTGTGGGAACCGGAACGGGAACCCGGACGCTTCAGGAAGGCGAAGAGGTCACGGTCTCCTGCGCCGAAGGCCACGAAGGACACGTTTATCGCGGCGTCCTGAAGTATGAAGAGCGGGAGATCGACGTCGGAAACCTGCCCAGGCTTCCCGTCCGCTTCATGATCAACCTGGCGGCGCCCGACGCCGCTCTGCGCTGGTGGCGGCTGCCCGTCCACGGCGTGGGACTGGCGCGAATGGAATTCATCATCAACAACGTGATCAAGATCCATCCGCTGGCCCTCTGCCGGTTCGACCAGCTCGACGATACGGAGGCGCGCGAGCGCATTGAGAAGCTCACGTCCGGCTACGCCGACAAAACCGAATACTTCGTCGACCGGCTGGCGCGGGGCATCGCCATGATCGCCGCGTCCCAGTTTCCGTATCCCGTCATCGTTCGGATGAGCGACTTCAAGACCAACGAATACGCCAGGCTCATCGGTGGCAAGCAGTTCGAACCCCATGAAGAGAACCCCATGCTCGGCTTCCGCGGCGCTTCGCGCTATTACAGCGATCGCTACAGGGACGGCTTTGCCCTGGAATGCCGGGCGGTCCGGCGCGCCCGCGAAACGATCGGCCTCGACAATATCGTGGTCATGATCCCGTTCGTTCGCACACCGGAAGAAGCCGACCGCGTTATTGAGGTCCTGGCCCGTCAGGGACTCCAACGCGGCAAGGACGGCCTGAAGCTCTACATGATGTGCGAAGTGCCTTCGAACGTCTTTCTGGCGGATCAGTTTGCGAAGCGCTTCGACGGATTCTCGATCGGAAGCAACGACCTCACCCAGCTGGTGCTCGGCGTCGACCGTGATTCAGAAGAGTTGAGCGACCTGTTCGATGAACGCAACGACGCTGTCCGCGCCGCGATCGCCGAGGTCATCGAACGCGCGCATGCCGCCGGAGTGAAAGTCGGTATCTGCGGCCAGGCCCCGAGCGACTATCCGGAGTTTGCGCAATTCCTGATGGACCATGGCATCGACTCGATCTCTCTTAATCCGGACAGCGTGCTGGGCATCATCCAGAAACTCGCCCGGCCGAAGATCGCAGCATAAGAGGCTGGACACCGATCCGGGCCATCACCGGCGCCAGGTTCGTTCCCCGAACGGTTCATCGAAACCCGCAATCTGGTAACCTGTCCGGTGTGCTGAACGCTCGTTCCAGATCGTCGCGCCTTCTTGCCGCAGGGGCTGTATTCTTACTGGCGGTTTCCGCGTTGGCAGATCAGCCTCGGGTTTTACGGGATAGCCGATCCTCTCACCCACCGGTTCTGGATGCAGGCCTGACGCCACAGGAAGCGGTTCTCGCGTCCGGCGGCGGCTGGCGTCCCTCGTCGATCACCGACCGGATCCGGAACGCGCCGGTTGCAGCGCTGGTCGAAGGGAATTTCTGCTGTCGCCGTCTTCCATCGCGCGTCTGCGAAGCGTCCTTCGCCTTTGGTCACGATTCCGATCCGTCCCGCTGCCGTAACGTCAGCGATCGCTCTCCTCCGATTCCTGTCCTCGTTGCCACGTAACTTAACGCGAAACCTTTAGCGACATTCAGAGAGAGGAATATGCCATCTCGCATGGCGGAGGAGTGTTTATGGACTCAGGAAAGCTGTTTGTTTTGGGGCTGACAATCTTTGCAGTTGGTATTCTGGTGTTTCTCGAATTGAAGTCACGCCGGTCAAAACGCTGATAGACAAAGGGCATTTCATGCACGAAACCGGCCTGCTCCTGACGCTTACCGCCAGCCTGGCGGCCGCGTTGGCGTTGGGTTTCATCACTGAGCGGATCGGACTGTCGCCCATCATCGGGTACCTGGCCGCCGGCATCCTCGTCGGACCATACACCCCTGGTTTCGTGGCGGATCGCGCTGTCGCGGCCGAGTTCGCCGAAATCGGCATCATTCTGCTGATGTTCGGTGTCGGCCTTCACTTCCACCTGAAGGATCTGGTGGCGGTGCGAACTGTGGCCATCACCGGCGCGCTGGCGCAGATCGCCGTCGCCACAGCGCTTGGCGCGCTCCTCGGCCGGATGCTCGGCTGGTCCACCGGCGCGAGCCTGGTATTCGGTTTGTCGTTGTCGGTGGCCAGCACGGTCATGCTCACCCGCGTCCTGGCGGACAATCAGGCCATCGACACGCCCATCGGACGGATCTCGATCGGCTGGCTCGTGGTCGAGGATATCTTTACCGTTATCGTCCTTGTCCTGCTGCCGGCGCTTTTCGCCGGTGGCGCGGTTCAAACGGCGTCGATTGCGACCTCGGTCGTGGGCGCCGTCGGCAAGCTGGCGCTACTCGTGGTCTTCGCGTTTCTTGTGGGAGGAAGGCTCATTCCCAGAGTCATGCGGAGCGTGGCGGCGACTCGATCACGCGAACTTTTCACGCTGACTGTCCTGGTACTGGCGCTGGGCATCGCCGTTGGATCGGCGCTCGCCTTTGGCGTGTCGATGGCGCTGGGAGCCTTTCTGGCCGGAATGATCGTCGGCCAATCGGAGTTCAGCTTTCGCGCGGCGTCCGACGCGCTGCCGATGCGCGACGCGTTTGCCGTGCTTTTCTTTGTCTCCATGGGCATGCTCTTCGATCCCGCGGCCCTCGTGGAATCCCGGGGACTGCTGCTGGAAACGCTCGCGATCATCCTTGCGGGCAAGCCCCTCGCGGCGTTCTTCATTGTCATGCTGCTGGGCCACGGATCCCGCATCGGCGCCGGCGTCGCCGTGGTCCTTGCGCAGATTGGAGAGTTCTCGCTGATTCTCGCCACGGCCGGCGATCAACTGAACATTCTGCCGCAGGGTGTCACGAGCGTTGTGGTCGCGGCGGCCATCGTTTCTCTCGCGCTGAACCCACTGCTGTACCGGGCGATCTCCCTGCTCGAGCCAAAGTGGAAGGGGCGGGCTCCCGAATCCAGCGCCATGGAGGACCACGCCACGTATCCGGCCGTCGTTGTCGGTTATGGCCCCATCGGGCAACTCGTGGCGCGCCTGCTGCAATACGGGGACGTCCCGCCAGTCATCATCGAGATGAATGTCCAGACTGCCCGGCGCGTCAAAGAAGACGGCTATCCGATCGTCCACGGCGACGCCTCGCGCCCCGGGGTGCTAGAAGCCGCGGGCATCGACGCGGCCAACGTCCTGGTGATTGCCGGACCGACGGCCGCCGAAAGCGCGGAAATCATCCGTAACGCGCGCAGCCTGAATCCCACCCTCCGCGTCCTGGCCCGCGCCGTTTATCTCGGAGAGACCGAAAGGATGCGCGCGGCCGGCGCCGACGAAGTGTTTTCCGGCGAAGGTGAGGTTGCGCTCGCCATGTCCGCTCACATCATGGCCTTCCTCGGCGCCTCACCTGAACAGATCGACCGTGAACGCCAGCGTGTCCGGAGGGAAATGCTTCGTCGTGAAGCGAAGGATTGATGATTCGGGAGCGGCAGCGTTTCCGGAGAGAAGTGATTCGTTTCCCGTTCTCGTGTATGGCGGTATTCTTTTGAAAGGACGGTCGTCAAACAACATCATGAAAACGCCACTACCGAAGAAAGCGCCGTCAGACATCTCCCTGCCGCCGATGCCGCCCAAACCGACGCTTGTGGACTTCTTCAACCTGCGTTTCGAGGAAGGCCAGCACACCATGCAGAGCGCGATGCGGGCGATGGCAAACGGCCTGCCGGAAGAGATCGTGTTTGCCTGCCTGCTTCACGATACGGGCATGGCGTTGCAGATGCCGGATCACGGCTATGTCGGGGCGGCGCTTTATGAGCCGTACGTGTCGGAGAAGGTTTCCTGGGCGATCCGGTATCACCAGGCGTTACGGTTCTTCCCGGATCCCGCTGTCGGCTCCGAGTAT
>DASUFH010000489.1:0-7440 GCA_036274645.1 Terriglobia bacterium | reverse complement strand
AAACGGGCTGCTTTAATCTTCTGCTGCGCGGTGGCGGGTCTTGCCGCCGCTTTTGCTCTGCTACCGGAAGTGTTGGCGATCGATCCACAGGATGAACCCAAAGAGTTCTATTTCACCCGCCTGATCTACAGCGGCGGTGGTGGACGTGGACGCGGCGGCGGAAGATCCTCGGGCAGTCTGGACGATGAAAACATCTGTCAGGACGCCGACAGTATGGCCGACCACCGTCAGGGAGGGACCTGGGCGACAGACTTTCCGGAAGCCGACTGCAAGTTCATGTGGGGCGTGGAACGCATGACGAACGCCCGCATCCACAAGGAACCGCACGCCGTCCGCATCATGGATCCGGAACTGTTCGACTATCCGTTCGTATACGCGGTCGAAGTCGGGAGAGGATTAAACCTGAACGACGAGGAAGCCAAACGATTGCGCGAATACCTGGATCGCGGCGGCTTCTGGTGGTGCGACGACTTCTGGGGCCTGGACGAATGGGACAATTTCGCCTACAACATGGCCAAAGTGTTTCCGGAGCACGCGGCGGCGCTGGCGGACCCGCGCAAATCGCCGCTCGAACTCACGCCGAAGCATGAGTCGTTTCACACGTTCTTCGACATCGATTCCGTCATGCAGATCCCCAATGTGCGCTATGGCGTCGAGTACACGCGCACCAACGGCCGGGCGGCGTTGTGGGAACAGTCGTCCGACACCGAGCCCCGGATTTTCGGCATCTCCGACGAGCACGGCCGCCTGCAGGTGCTGGTTACTTATAATTCCGACCTGGGGGACGCGTGGGAACACATGGACAATCCCGAATACCCGGAGGCATTCTCGGGCCAGGCCTATCGGATGGGGATGAATTTCATCATCTTTGGGATGACTCACTAGACCGACGCGTGTCAGGATCCCAAAGCTGAAGGCCGGCGAATGAATCCGGCGAGTGAATCCAAGTGAGCGCCCCAATGTTTCTGACGATCTTGCTTATCTCTGCCACAGGCAGCTAAACACGGGATCCCGATGCGCGTTTTAGCGGTGGACACCAGTTCGGCGCGGGGAAGCGCCGCTCTTTCCGAGAAGGGGATCGTGCTGGCGGAAACGCGGCTGGCCTCTTCGATTCAGCATTCCGAACGGCTCTTTGCGTCCATTGAATTCATTTTTCGTTTTGCCCCGTTCACGCTGGGGGACGTCGATCTATTCGCCGCCACGCGCGGACCGGGATCGTTCACGGGTTTGCGGATCGGGCTGGCCGCCATGGAAGGATTCGCCGCGGCCTACGGAAAGCCTTCCGCCGGAGTCTCGACGCTGGAAGCGCTGGCCTGGCAGACCGGCATTGAAGACGCGCCGGTCGCGGCCGTCATCGACGCGCGGCGTGGTGAAGTGTACGCCGCCCTTTACCGTCGCCACGGCGGCGCTCGGCAAGGCGCGCTGCAAGAGGAACTCGCCCCGGTCGCCATGCCGCTCGGCGACTGGCTGGAACGTCTGCCCGAAGGTGTGATCCATTTTTGCGGCGATGGCGCGTTGCGTTATCGTTCTCTTCTGACTCGCGAGACGTGGCGCCTGCATGAAGGCGGACTGTACCTCGCCGGAACTGTCGCAACCATGGTTGAAACGATGAACTATACGCGGCTCGAACCGCTCTATGTGCGGCGCACCGACGCGGAACTCGCCCGGGAACGGCGCCCATGACCATGCTGGCGGCGCGCGTCCGTAAGGCCGGCAAGGCCGATATCGACCGCATTATCGACATCGAGCGATCGTGGCGGCACCTGTCTCACTGGTCCATCGACAGCTACTACCGGCTGATTTCCGACGACGCCACGACCGCAACGTTCGTGGCCGAACGCGAAGACGACCTCGGCCGGACCCACATTGCGGGATTCGTCATCTTCAATATCGTCGCGGGCGTCGCCGAGATCTACAACATCGCCGTCGAAGCCTCGAGCGCCCGCCAGGGCATCGGCGGACGGCTCATGCGCGCCACGATCGAGGAATGCCGGCGGCGTCAGGCGAAAACCGTGATGCTCGAAGTGCGAAAATCGAACCAGCCGGCCATCACCTTCTACTACAGCTTCAATTTCCATGTCGTCGGCGAACGCAAGAGCTACTACTCCAATCCGGTCGAAGACGCATTCGTCATGGAAGTGGCGCTGGATCAGGCCTGATCACCCGGACAACCGAGGAAACACCCGTGGGGCGCTTGCTGGTTTCAATTCTTCTGCCACCGCTGCTGGTCTTCGGGCTGTACCACCTGGCAACCTGGGTCAACGTCTTCCAGATCAACCGGGTTGCCTTCTGGAAACGCGTGGCCGCCGCTTCCGCCGCCGCTCACCTGATCCTTCTCACCGGATTCTTTCTGTACCTGTACGGCGACTATCGCGCCGGCGCCGGGAACGGCGCGTCGGATTTCGGCGCCTTTCTCTTCACGCGATCCGAGTTCCGCTACGTCCTCGCCATCTTCGACACCACAGCCCTGGTGTCGCTCCTCGCATTTTTCGCCACCCTGGATCGCCTCGGTCTCGCCGCGCCCGGTCTCGCCTTCTCGACCATAGCCATCACGTACATCGCCGGAACAATCCAGTGGTATCTCATCGGCGGGGCGGCGGGAGCGGTTCTGGAACGGTTCTGGGCAGGCCTGAAGACCGACGATGATGACGAGTGGTTTCCGTAGGAAGCTTGCAGGGGCGGTCTATGACCGCCAGTCTTTCGGGATTGATCTTGTGCAATCGCGCGTTCCACTCCGAAACGCGGGCGGTCATAGACGTCATAGACCGCCCCTGGAGTCGTGCAACCGTGCAAACGAACTCTTACCTTTCGACCCCGGACGGCTATAATACGCCGCGAGGTCATCGATGGTTGTACTGCAACGTAACGATGTGGGTCGAACCCGCCTGATCTATTTCCTGACGATCATTCTTTCTGTCGTGTCATTCGTGGTTGCGGCAACGGTTTTTTCGGCGAGCGCCCAACCCGTCCGCATGGCGCTTCTGGCCTGGATCGTGGTCGCGGCTGCCGCCCTGGTCCTCTCGGTCATCCAACTGGCCGGCCACCCGGAACGCAGCCATGCCCTGTTGCTCCACCTGGGCGATCACATGATTCTGGCCACCAACGCCCTGCATGAGTCCTACAAGTTGCGCTTCCTCCGGGACGTGCTCAACGACAACATCACGACATTCACCGACGAGGACCGGGCGCGCTGGAAACCTCTGGAAGACGACGGCTATCGCCTGGCCCTGCGCATCCAGAATCCCCGCAAGATCCTGATTCTGCGGCTTTGCACCATGTTGTTCGACGACGTGTTCGTCATCGACAAGAGCAACCGCTGGGAACATCACGACTCGTCGAGCACGGCGGATCCGACATTTTCTTCCCGCGAGATGCCCGCTTTTCGCAGCTGGAACGGCGCGCTCTGAAGGCCCGGGGCGCCGGCCATCTCCTTGCGGGACCGAACATTGGACTTGACGCGCCACCGTAGTCCGAGTAAATTTCAACCCGGCTTTAAGGCCGGATAGCTCTTTTTCAAACAACCCATACGTGGCGATTTAAGGCAACTTGCTCCACGTAAAAAACTGCTAAACAGTCCGATGGGATTTGGCAAGAAAAGCCCCGCGCCGTTTGGCTGCGGGGCTTTTTTATTGGGCACGGTTTGGCATTAAGGAGACTCTCATGAGTTTTGTCCGAGCGCTCAAGTGCAGAGAATGCGGAAAGGAATACGCCGCCCGCCTTCAAGCGGGGTGTGAAGACTGTTTTGCCCCCCTTGAAGTGGATTACGACTATGAGGGAGTAGCGCGCTCCCTGTCCCGGCGGGAACTGGAATCCCGGCCGAGTTCCATGTGGAAGTACCGGGAGCTTCTGCCCCTGGAAGGCGAACCGACGGTAGGCAAGGCGTCGGGGGGAACCCCGCTGGTGCGGGCCGAACGGCTCGGCCGGGCGTTGGGACTGGAAAACCTTTATCTGAAAAACGATAGCGTATGTTTTCCGACGCTTTCCTTCAAGGATCGCGTTACCGGCGTCGCCGTCAACAAAGCGCTCGAATTCAAACTGGAAGCCGTAGGCTGCGCTTCAACCGGCAACCTGGCCAACTCTGTGGCCGCCAATGCGGCCGCCGCCGGCCTGCCGGCCTATATTCTGATCCCGGACAATCTCGAAGCCAGCAAGGTTGCGGCCACCGCCATCTACGGTCCGCGGCTGATCGCCGTCCGTGGAAACTACGATGACGTGAACCGGCTCTGCAGCCAGATTGCCGACCGCCATCCCTGGGGGTTCGTCAATGTGAACCTCCGGCCCTTTTACGCGGAAGGCTCGAAGACCGTCGGTTTCGAGATCGCCGAACAGCTGGGCTGGCGCGCGCCGGACGCCGTCGTTGTGCCGATGGCCGGCGGCGCGCTGATCTCGAAAATCCACAAGGGGCTCGGCGAACTCGTGCGTGTCGGATTGCTGGACAGCTCCTCCACTCGCCTCTACGGCGCACAGGCGGCCGGCTGCAATCCCATCGTTGACGCGGTGCGGCGACAGACCACGGAAATCCGTCCGGTGAAGCCCAACACGATCGCCAAGTCGCTCGCGATCGGAAATCCGGCGGACGGCTACTACGCTTCCGGATTCATCCAGCAGACCGGCGGCTGGGCCGAAGATTCCTCCGACGAAGAAATCGTGGCCGGCATCCGCCTGCTGGCCGAAACCGAAGGTCTCTACACCGAAACCGCCGGCGGCGTCAGCGTGGCGGCGGCCCGGAAGCTGGTCGAAAGCGGGAAGATCAAACCCGGCGATCTGACCGTCATTGTCATCACCGGAAACGGCCTGAAGACGCCCGAGGCGGCCAAACTGGAAGCGCCTCCCGTGATCGAAGCCAAGATCGGCGCGTTCGAAGATCTCGTGAAAGGGGTTGCCTATGTCGCTTAAGGTCGTCATCCCGGCGCCGCTCCGGAAGTTCACCGCCGGCGCCGAAATCGTCGAAACGGAAGCCGGCCAGATCCGTGAAGTGATCGACCGGCTCGAAGAGCGATTTCCCGGCATCCGCAACAGCATCTGCGAACCGTCGGGAAGCCTCCGCCGCTTCATCAACATCTACGTGGACGGCGAAGACATTCGCTTCCTCAGCAATACCGAAACCCCGGTTCGCGACGGCGCGGAAGTGGCGATCGTGCCAGCCATCTCCGGCGGTTCGCGAGGGTAACGCGCATGGCAGGCTTATCGGAAAAGACCTGCGTCCCCTGCCGCGGCGGCGTTCCACCGCTGACCGCGGCCGAAATCACCCCGCTCCAGGCTGAAGTTCCCGCCTGGAGCGTGGTCGACACGCATCACCTGTCGCGCGAATTTCAGTTCAAGAACTTCAAGACCGCGCTCGACTTCGTCAACGCCGTCGGCGCCATTGCCGAAGAACAGGGCCACCATCCGGATATTTATCTCGCCTGGGGAAAAGTCCGCGTCGAAATCTGGACGCACAAGATCAACGGACTGACCGAAAGCGACTTCATACTCGCCGCGAAGATCGATCAGATTTAGCATCACGGCACAATCGACGAATATCCCTGCGCGCGCAGCAATTGGGCCGTCACCAGATGCCCCTTCGCGTTCGGATGAAACCCGTCAAACGCGATCAAACCCTTCGCAATGGCATCCTCATCCCCACCAATGCCATTAAAGGCCACATCGACTCGCGCCACCTTCACTCCGACCAGCGCGGACGTATACCGGATGTGATTGTTGACCTCATCCAGATACGCCTTGAGCGTCAGGAAATCGCCGCTGGCCATGTCTTCGCTGACGAACGGATTGTAGATCGTCATCGTCCGCATCACTGTCGCCCGCCCGTGCCGCAACGTCAGCAGGTCCCTCAGAATCCCGTTCCAGTTCGTCTTGAATGTCGCGACCGCGGCGCGCAAACAGTCCTGATTGTCGGCGCCGCCGCACGTTCCCGCTTTGTAACTGGAGCGCGCGGCGTTCAGGTCGTTGCCGCCGATGTTCCACGTCACCACTCTCGAAAAGTAGATCGACAGCCGGAACAGCGGACCGCTGCTGGTCGCATTGCGCAAATCTCCGCTGGTCCATCCGGGTATCCCCAGATTCAGAAGCGACACCGACACTCCGGTGTCCGCCTCAATGTAATCCTCATAGAGCGGCACTTAGCCATGCCCGATCGGGGCAAACGCGCCAAATGCGACGGAGTCGCCCAGCGCCGTGTAGTTCACCGAAATGGCCGCGGCCGCCTGCTGCGGAACAGCGGCAAAGGCGCACACCACTCCCACCGCAAACAACGCAAACACAAAAGCCAGCCGGCGACTGGAAGCGCGGCGTGCCGTTCGAATCGTTCGTACCATGCGAAGCGCTTTGTTCATGGGAAGATCCTCCGGTTTGACGTCGACCTTGATCGATTGCGGACAATTGCCGGTGAGAGTCTGACAAAAACCGGGAGCGCCCCGCAAGGCGGTATCTCCGCGCGGCCGTCAGCCCGCCGCCGACGGCCCCTGTTCCGGCAGTAGTGGTTCCGGAGGCAGCGTAATCCGGTCGGCCAGCGAGGAGCCGATGGCCAGGCGGGCAACGCCCGGGATGACGAACGCGTTCACCACAACATTACGCAGAAAGATTCCCAGCGAGGAGCGCGGCGCAAAGGAACCGGCGAAGCGCTCCGCCGACTCCTGTTTTTCACGCATGAATGGCTGAAGCAGCCGCTCGTAGGCGTCGAACGCCTCGACGTGAGACGGCGAACGCGCGAGCTCCACCGCCAGCACATACGCGCCAATCAACGCGAGCGCCGCTCCCTGCCCGGCCAGCAGCGACACGCAGTGCGCCGCGTCGCCAACCAGCGCGACCCGGCCACGCGACCAGCGGTCCATGCGAATCTGGCTCACCCGATCGAAATAAAGATCCCGACTGCGCTCCAGAGCCGCGATGATTGCGGAACACTCCCAGCCGGCATGCCCAAGGCGCGTTGCGAGATACTGCTTCCGGTCTTCATCGGACTCGCTCGTAACCGGAGCATCCTCCGCGATGACGATGAGAACCATCGTCTGGTCGCCCCGCATGGCAAAGCGCCCGATCTGAACGCCGGGAACGCTGAACAGGACATACGCGTCTTCGTCGCGTGGGCGGTAGCCCGGCGCCGTAAACGCCGCAACCGTGTACCCCAGGAAGCGTTCAAAACCCGACTCCGGACCGAAGGCCAGCTTGCGCACGACCGAATGCAGACCATCGGCGCCGACAACCAGATCGAACCGCCGCGGCGCGCTTCGCTCGAACCGGACCCCAACACCGGAGGAGTCCCCCTCAATACCTGTAATGCTGTCGCCGAATATCGTCTCCACGCGATCGCCGAGCGAACGATACAGAATCGCGCTCAGTTCACTGCGCGGCAAACTCGTGTAACGCCCCGATGTCGCTTCGGCGAACACTCTTGCGTCGAATCCACTGACGCGGCGGCCGCTCGCGTTAACGAGCCGCACTTCC
>DASUFH010000488.1:0-7340 GCA_036274645.1 Terriglobia bacterium | reverse complement strand
CGATCGCCGAGAATGACCCGCTTTCTCACGTCCATCGGCGCAACCAGAAAGTCGTAGAGCGCCGTGTGACTCGTTTCCGCGGTGACGTCGGATGGCAGACGATCGATCGTCCATGTTCGATCCTGAAACGTGTCCGGTCCCAGATTCTTCACGGGAATAAAGACGCGAAGGCGCTGCGGTTCAATCGCCCGGACATAACCATGGAACGCGTCCGTGCTCGAAATGTTTCCCGCGTGGACGAGAACCGCGTCTCCCACCTCGATATCGGACGTGTTGCTGTCGAATTCAAACGTGAACGGATCCGACGCCCCGATGATGCGCGCGCCCGCAATGGCCCGAAAACGCCGGATGCGGTCCGGCGTTGCGCTGTCGTCAAGCAGATTGATGACGTCTTCATCCGAGGACCATCGTTCGCGTTCCACCAGCCGGGTGAAACGCCGAAAATAAGCCAGATCGGGAGTTTCGACGGAGTCCGGCCGATCGCCGAACAGGGTTGAGTTCTGCGCGCAGCGGTTGCGGGTCCAGGACACGCATGAGCCGCAGATTTCGCGGTCGAAGCCTTCATACCGAAACGGAAAATGCGGTTGCGCGGCGCCCAGGGCATAGTGCGCGGCAACGAGTGTATTGCGCGCCTCGAGCACGTTCAGAAAGTCGGTCTGGATCTGGAGCGGCGCAAAGGAGCCGTCCGTCGACGACAGGAGGCGGGCGGTAATCGTGGTCTCGGCGGCGCCGGCACGGTCGCGCCGGCGAATGTAGTCGGAAACCAGGAGCCGGTAGATGAACAGCTGCGCGTGATCTTCCGGGCGGATCTGCGCGCCGGTTTTCAACTCGAGGATTTCCAGCTTGTTTCCATCCTGGAAGAGGGCGTCGATACGGCCCTGCACTCCCAGCGTCGCGGAATAACGCTTTAACTCCAGCCGGGTGTGTTCACGCAGGCCCGGATTGGCGTCGATAAAGCGCGCGAGCGCCGCGGCGTGCCGGAAAACGTCGGCGCGAAACGCGTCCTCGTTGAAGAATGCGTCGGTGACGGAAGCCAGCGCGATCAGCGACCGGGAAATCTCGGCGGCGTATGCCTTCTCCACGTCCACGGCGCCTTCCAGCAGCCGGTCGAACAAACCGTGGATCAACATCCCCTTCAGCGTATGGACGGTGACATCTCCCTTGCCGCGGCGGATCTGATCGATCTGCGGTTTGGCGCAGCGGAGGCTGCGCGCCACGTTGGTGGCGTTAATCTGGCGCATTGGCTCGATCACGATGAACGTCTCCACGCAGGCTTCAAACTGGCGTGGTCCGCTGGACCTGACGAGGTTGTAGGCTGCGATGGCGGCGTGGACCCAGAGCCTGGAGACGATCGCAAACGCCGTACGGTTCACCTTTGATGAGAGCGTGATACGGACTTCTTCGCCACAGAGCGGCCCCGACGTCACGAGCGCCTCGATGACGGAGTCCCCGCCTGCGGCTGATTTCGAAGGTTCGAGAGCCAGAACCCGGGCTTCGGGAATAACGATCCGTTCCGTCGAGTCTGCGGCCGGACGGCGTCTCGGCTCGACGAGGGGTGGACGGCGGTCTTCCAGCGCCTCGATGGCGCCGATGATGTCGTCGACGCTGTCGTAGGCCCCCTGGAGCGCTCGCGAGGCCACCTGAACGAGATAGCGCGATTCCTGGTAGGGGTGATGGTAGAGAACATCCGGATTGGCCCGAAACTGTTCGGGACTGAGACGACCTCCGGAAAGACTGTCCACCAGCGCAACGCCCGCCTCCTCCGTCGACGACAGCCGCAGGTCGCGAAGCTTGTCCATGAGCGCGCCGGGCGAAACCATGGCGGGACTCTATCATCGAATTGCGTCAGAGCTGGTCCCTGTCCTCCCCCTTCTGCCACATGCAGGGGCGGTCTGTGACCGCCCAACGTTTCAGGGTGAACTTCTGTTAAGTCAGGGATTTCCATTCCGACACGTCGGGCGGTCATAGACCGCCCCTACATTGGGAAGGGAATCCCTCGCGACGGTATGCCAGGGGGACATTCCGATTGCGGAACACGCTTCCGGCGTGTACCATCTCCGTTCGGTTCTGGCGGCATTCGGCCGTCATAGTTCGTTGAAGGAGACTCGAAAAAGCATGTCCACTGCGAAGTCCGCGTCCAAAGCAAAATCCGAGGCGCAACCGCAGCAGACTCCGTTCCGCTTTTACGACAATCGGCAAAAATATCTGGCGTTCGTCAATACGTGCAACGAAAAGGCGGTGCTCGCCGCCCGTGCTGCGCGCGAGTTGGCGCAGGTTCGGCCCAATCCACCGGCTCTCCAGATTTTTGACGCTGGTATGGGTGACGGGACGGTGCTGTCGCGCCTGATGGCTAGTGTTCATCGGAATTTTCCGACTGTGCCGCTGCTGGCGGTCGCCAAGGAAATCAGCCTGGAGGATGTCCGTCTCGGCCTTGAAAAGATGCCGGATCGGCTGAACGAGCATCCGCATACCGTCTTTGTCGTCACCAACCTGACTTACATGGATGCGCCCAACCTCATTCCGCGAGATCCTGCGGCGGCGGCGTCCCTGAACTGGCACACGATTCGCCTGAAGGGCAAGTCCACGTACGAATTCCACGAGCAGATCGAGGCGCTCGGCGGCATATTGACCAAGGGATGGCAGACCAGACCGAGCCCGAAGACGGGTAATCCCCTGGTGGTTCGGCCCTCGGTGCTCGTGATTTACCGGGAAGATCACGAGTTCCTTCTGCACAACGCTATTCCAAAACCTGGAAAGCTGCCCAGCGGGTACAACTTCGTGCTCGCGCTGCAGCCCTGGCGCGCCCGCATGAATGCGGCCTTCAAGGCTCAAAAGGTCCTGGCCCCTCTGGCGCGTAGTCTTGCGCCGGGCGGACGCCTGCTGGTGGCGCAGTCGACCGGCAAGGATCCTGGCCTGGAGATCGTGCAAAAGTTATGGCCGGGAGAGAATCCGTTCCTGGTAGACCGGCACGAACTGATCAAGGCTCTCAAGGCGGAATTGGGCGCAGAGTCCAGGAGTTTCTCGCTGGAAGATCCACCGGACAAGGAGGCTCTGTTCCGATATCAAATGCACACGCTACCGTCGGAAATTGGTGACCGGATTGGCACCTCGACGCTTTTTGCCGCGTGGAACGCCGTGATTTACGTGAACCAGATCGAAGATGAACGGCTGGATCCCGTCGTAACCACCGGGTCCTACCTCGAGGCGACGCAGACTGTCCTCCAGAAGTACGGTGGACTGTGGTTCAACGACGAAGCCTTCGTCGTCAAGCGACGGAACTAAGCCGCAACTCTACAGGCGAGGGATGGAGTCCGCGTGAAACGGCATTCCTCTCGATGACCGCCCGACTTTTGCAGTGGATGTACCTGCCGCAGGCCCGCTCAGTAGGCGCCGCTCCTAAGAAGCTGAGGCTCTAATCGCGATCTGCTCGACGCGGCCAGGGAAGTATCGGTCGCCAGGGATGGCAATAGCGGTTGATACCCCCTCACCAGCTCGGAAAACTCCGCCTTCGCGCTGCCCTTGATCGGTTTCCCCGGTTCCGAGGACTTGAGGACCGCGCGGGGATCCAGCGCGGTCTGCCCGCGCAGGGTCATGAAATGCAGATGAGGGCCGGTCGCCAGGCCGGTCTGCCCGACGTACCCGATCAGGTCGCCCTGTTTCACGGACTGACCGGCTCGAATTCCGGGCGCTATACGGGACAGGTGCGCATATCCGGTAACCAGCCCGTTGCCGTGTTTGATTTCGATGAAATTCCCATATCCACCGCTGTTCCATCCGGCCACGATGACCGTGCCCGTGCCCACCGCAACAACCGGCGCTCCCGTCGGGGCGCCGTAATCAACCGCCAGATGCGCGGTGACCTTTCCCAGAATGGGATGCAGACGCGCCCGGCTGAACCCGGACGTGATCCGCGGCTCGAACTTGAGCGGAGAGATCAGGAACGCGCGTTTGAGGGAGTTGCCGGACGTGTCGTAGTACTCGCCATCAAACAGGAAGGCGCGATGGACGGTACCTTCATTGACCAGTTCGGCTGCCTGAATCGGCCCGTACTTGACGAGCTTTCCATCGTGGCGCAGTTCATTCACGACGATACGAACGCGATCCTGCGGCTGGATATCCGTATTGAAATCCACCTCGGACGCGAAGACCTTCGCGAATGACATCGCCAGGAGTTCCCCCTTGTCCTGGCTCTCCAGGGATTGAAACAGGGACCCGTGGATCTCGACATCAACGACGGCCTGTCGCTCTTCGAATTCGAGCTTTTCGACACGGCTCGAGTAGGCGTCTGCCGCCCGTTCGACTTTGAGCACGCTTTCGTCGTCGATCTTGTATTCGAATGTCGCCACATCCCCGCTGTCGTCCTTTTCCAGACGAAACGGATTGCCGGAGCGCAGCTTACGCAGATCGAAAACCGGCTCGATGAACTGAACGAGACGCCGGGCGACCTCAATGGGGACATCAACCCCTACCAGGGTGGCCATCAGGGTGGTGTTCCGGCCGATGGAGCCTTCGACGACGTCAAGTTTCGGCGCGGACTCGGCCGCAGGTTCGGCCGCATTCGGAATCGGCGCAGGCTGGCTGTGGTGGGATTCCCAGTAGCGCGGGACAACGGTCGCAATCACGGTAAACAGTAACGACCACAGAAACCCAATCCGACACTTCCCAATTCCCATTCCACCTCCGATTCGTAAAAAAGAAGTTAACTATACGGCAGGGGACAGGAGCGACGGAAGCAGGAATCAGGCCAGCAAAAATCTTTCCGAAAATCGGTCCCGAAAGCCGGCCGCCACCGTCCAATGAGTGAAACCCCGGGGCCAAACCCGAATCCGGTTTTGAATAGAATTCCCTTGAAATCAAAGCGCTTTCGTAGTTATTTCATAGGCTGCCCGACACGAAGAAGCTGTTTACGGAGGAAGTTGCCATGAATCGGAGACTCATGACCGCAGTCGTGATTGCCCTGATCGTGATGTTCACGATGGGAGCAGTCTCGCAGGCGAAGAAGAGCGAACAGGTCAAATGTCCTGTCTGCGGTCTATCGGTCGACAAGGCAAAGGCCCTCTCCTATACGTACAAGGGCCAGACGTACTATTTTGAATCGAAAACCGATTACGACGCGTTCCTGAAGAATCCGGAAAAGTACATCAGATAACTCACTGGAACTGCGTCAAGTCCGGACCAGCGCCGATCCCGGCCCGTCAGCCGGGAAACTCCGCTTCGAACGCCGCGCGGGGCGCGCGGCCCAGTTCCCTGAGCATGCGGTAATGGGACCGCACGGCGTCCCACATCGTCGGGTGCGCCGCATAGCGAACCCCGAACTGCCGGGACACATCCTCGACGATCTCCGCCAGCGCCGGATAATGCACGTGGCAGATGTTGGGAAAAAGGTGATGTTCGACCTGCAGGTTCAGCCCGCCAAGATACCAGTTCAGGAAACGGCTGCTCCGCGCAAAATCCACCGTCGTCTCGATTTGATGCGCGGCCCACTCTGAATCGACCGGCCCCGCCGGGGCGAAGGTCGCTTCGGAAACGCAGTGGGCCAGCACAAAGATCACCGCGATGGTGATCCCCAGCAGAAACGTCACCAGGCCGTAGAACGCCACGACAACCCACCAGCGGTGAAAGAACATGGGCAGGGCAAGCGCGAAGGTCAAAAACAACGCCTTGCCGGCAATGACCGTCACCAGGGCCGCCCCCTTCGGGCGCGGAAACTTCTGGCCGTCGATGTGTCCTGCGGCGAGCGCGTAGAAATCGTGCCACCAGTGCCAGCGCAGCGTGACCAGGCCGTAGAAGAACCACATGTAGAGGTGTTGAAAGCGGTGCGGCCAGAAGCGCGATTGCTGGGGGGCCATCCGGCACAGCGAACCGAAGTTGATGTCGCTGTCGACTCCCACGATATTCGTATAGCAATGATGCTGGACGTTGTGCTTGAAATGCCAGACGTAGGAACTGCCGCCAAGGATATCCATGGCGAAGGCGGTTGCCTTGTTGACCCAGGCCCGGTTCGAATATCCCCGGTGCCCGCCATCGTGTTGAATACAGAAGCCGACGCCCGCCATCGACAGCGCAAGCGAGATGGCAAACGGCAGGGCCGCGATCGGCCCGGGAGCCCAGAACACGAGCATGGCATAGGAAACGATGGTCCAGGTCAGGATAATGGCCGTCTTCAGATACATCCGCGGGTCGTCCCGGCGCCTCAATCCATTCGCTTTGAAATATTCATCAACTCGTCGAGTCAATTCCAATCTGAATTCACTGTTCTTGCGGAACCGGACAGCAGACGCACTGGACATGATCAAAACGACACTACTCCTTTGTTTATCGCGCGTCCCAAGCGCGCGCATTCGCGCCACACGGGGCCGTTCGCTCCCGCGCACAAAGCACGCGATACTAACATGCTGGCCCGCGCGGCATAGAGACAATTCGTGGCAGTTTTTCCCCCATTTTCGTGGCGATTTTCCAAGCAGGTTTGGTTTTCAGACTATTCCGGATCGGGAAAGTTCCGCGCCGCCGTCGCGATCCTCCATGCGCCGGGCGGCAATGAGCACCATCACGGTCAGAAGCGCCTGCAGCGCCCCGTAGGAGGCGGCGACTCCGTAATCGGCGCGGTACAGTTCGTCATTGATGGCGATCGAGAGAGGTCTGTAACGTGGAGAGTATATCAGAACGGTCGCGACAAACTCGCCCACACCGTCGACGAACGCCAGCAGGGCGCCGGCGGCGATACCGCGATAGACCAGCGGCGCCACGATCCTGCGAAACGCCTTCCAGGGACCGCATCCCAACCCCCTCGCCGCCTCTTCCAGCCCGGGATCCAGATGAGCCAGGGCGGCGCTCGTCGATCGAAACACGAGCGGCGAGAAGCGGACAAAATACGCGATGGGCACAATGGCGTAGGAACCGACGAGGACGTGGCCAAAAGTGAAGATCGACGGCCGGGAAAACGCCGTAATCAGATTGATCGCCACAACGGTTCCCGGCAATGCCCAGGGCAGCATCATGGCCAGATCGATCATGCCCCGGCCGCGGAATCGCAGGCGGCCGACCGCATAAGAGGCGGCGACGCCGAGCAGAATCGCGCCCACCACCGCAAGGGCGCTCATTTGCACGCTGTTGCGAATGGCCGCCCAGGCCTGAGGATCGACCGCGAGCTTCAGAAAATTGCCCGTCGTATAGGCCGAGGGCAGCAATGACGTCCGCCATGATCCGTTGACCGAAAACGCGAGCAGCACAATCATGGCGATCGGCAGCGTGACCGTGATCACGGCGACAACCGCAACGGCGCATATCGCCGCGCGCCCCGTCCGGTTGACGACCGCTTTGCGCCGGCGCGCTCCCCCTTT
>DASUFH010000487.1:0-7032 GCA_036274645.1 Terriglobia bacterium | reverse complement strand
GGCCCCGGCGCTTCGTGTTCCAGCGCGGCGACAATCGCGCTCACGGCGTCGTCCACATGGACAAACGACGCCACGCCCGTGGCCCCGCGGGGCGTGGCAATACGTCCGGCGCGGATCTGGCGCAGCGTCTCTTCAACGGACGGGACGCCTTTGCCGTAGAGAAGTCCAAACCGCAGCGCCACGGTTTCGATCGCGCCTCGCTCGCGCGCGACCCGAAGTTGCTCTTCGAGGCTTCGCAGCGCGAGGACGGTCTCGCGAAGAGGTCCGTTGCCGGCAGGAGGCAGTGGATCGGCCTCATCCCGGGGAGCCTCGAAATCGGCGGCGCCATAAACAGCCACAAAGGATTCCGCCACGAGACGCCGCGCGCCAACGCTGATGGCCGCGCGAAGCAGGCTGGCGGTTCCATCAATCCGCAATCGATTGGTCTGCACGAGACCGCTCGGCCGGATTGCTCCGCCCGGCGGCAGCGCGGTCAGCAGATGCGCTACATGCGTCGGCCGGGCGTCCTGAACGGCTTTGTTCAGCGCCTCATAATCCAGCGCATCCGCCACGGCGGCGCGCGCGCCTATTGCCGTCAGGACCGCGCCCCGTTCCGGACTCCGGGTCAGACCGGTCACCTCATGGCCGGCGGCAACGAGGCGCTGGGCCAGTCGCCGTCCCAGAACGCCGGTTGCTCCGGCAATGAATACCTTCACGGACCCTCCTTCAGAAGACCTTCTTCCACTCCTCTTCCCGGAAACCCACAAGTCCCACGTCGCCGGCGAAGACGAACGGGCGCTTGATCAGTTTTCCGTTCGCGGCCAGCAGGTCGATGATTTCGGCCTCCGACATCATGGGCAGTTTCTCGGCGATCTTCATCGACCGATAAAGCTCGCCGGACGTATTCAGGAGTTTTTTCACGTTTCCTCCCTGAGCGGCCAGCATCTTCTTCAACTCCGCCCTGGTCGGCGGTGTGTCGACGATCGGAATCTTTTCGTACTCGACATTCCGTTGATCCAGAAACTTCAGAGCGTTCCGGCAGGTGGAGCACCCGGCGTGTTGATAGACGCGCGCTTTCTTCATGGCGCGTCATTTTCGCAGTTCCGGGACGTTTGGCCAACCGCGGCGCGCCTTGCGCCTTCCGCTGGGCGATGAGATAGTACCGGGATGACGCGGGTCAAAATCTGCGGCGTGACGACCCCTGAGGATGCGCGGGACGCGGCTCTTCTGGGCGCCACGGCGATTGGTCTAAACTTTCATCCGCCGAGTCCGCGCGCGATCGACGCGTCGAAGGCGGCCCAGATCATCGACATATTGCCGCCACTGGTGTCGATCGTGGGAGTGTTCGTCAACCGGCCGGATCCGCAGGAACTGGAAGACTTTGCCGTATCGCTGGGCCTGCACGCCGTGCAACTCCACGGAAATGAATCGCCGGATTACTGCTCGATGATTCACCGGGTGAAGGTGATCAAGGCGGTCCGGGTGGACGCCGATTTCCGGGTGGAATCGTTACGGGGCTACGGCCACCGCATGTTCCTGCTCGACACGGCGTCGCCGGCGGGATTCGGGGGAACCGGCGCGGTGTTCGACTGGACGCGGGCCTATGGGGCGAACGCCTTCGGATCCATTGTGATTGCCGGCGGCCTGACGCCGGAAAATGTCGGCCAGGCCATTCAGTCGCTGTCGCCGTTTGGCGTCGATGTGTCGAGCGGCGTGGAATCGCGTCCAGGTGAGAAGGATTACGAGAAAATGCGGCGTTTTATCGAAGTCGCGCGCGCGGCCGACGCCGCGCCCATTGCCGGGAAGGAGAGTTTGTGAAGGGTCATTTTGGAGCTTTTGGCGGACAGTTCGTCCCCGAAACGCTCATGTATCCGCTGGAGGAACTCGAGGCCGCCTATTCCGCGGCGCAGGCCGATCCGGCGTTTCATGCGCGTCTGGATTACCTGTTTGAGCGCTATTCGGGGCGGCCCACGCCGCTCTACTTTGCGGAACGCCTGACGAACCAATGGGGCGGCCCGAAGATCTACCTCAAGCGCGAAGACCTGAACCACACCGGCGCGCACAAGATCAACAACTGTCTGGGCCAGGGACTGCTGGCGCAGCGCATGGGCAAGTCCCGCGTGATTGCCGAGACCGGCGCCGGACAGCATGGTGTCGCCACCGCCACCGTCTGCGCTCTGCTGGGCCTCGAATGCGAGGTCTACATGGGCGAAGAAGACATCCGCCGTCAGGAACTCAACGTCTTCAGAATGAAACTGCTTGGCGCGCGCGTCACGCCGGTGGCGTCGGGAAGCAAGACGTTGAAGGACGCCATCAACGAATCGATGCGCGACTGGGTGACCAACGTGCGCACGACCTATTACATGCTGGGCTCGGTTCTCGGTCCTCACCCATATCCGATCATGGTGCGCGACTTCCAGTCGATCATCGGCCGCGAAGCGCGCGCGCAAATGCTCGAACACGAAGGACGGCTGCCCGACACGCTCGTGGCCTGTGTTGGCGGTGGAAGCAATGCCATGGGGCTGTTTTACGCGTTCCTCAACGACAGGGACGTCCGCATGATCGGCGTCGAAGCGGGGGGGCGTGGGCCGAAACTCGGCGATCACGCCGCCCGGTTCTCCGGGGGAAGTCCCGGCGTACTGCACGGAACATTCTCCTATGTCCTCCAGGACGACGACGGGCAGATTGCCGCCACGCACTCGGTTTCCGCCGGTCTGGACTATCCCGCGGTCGGCCCGGAACACGCCATGCTGCGTGACGCTCAGCGCGTGGAATACGGCTCCATCGGCGACGATGAAGCGCTCGCCGCCTTCTATGAACTGAGCCGCACGGAAGGAATCATCCCGGCTCTCGAAAGCGCGCACGCGGTTGCGTACGCCAAAAAGATCCCGCTTGGCAAGGATGGCGTCGTCGTGGTTAATCTCTCGGGCCGCGGGGACAAAGACGTCATGGAAGTGGCGCGGCTGACGCGCGGCTGATTGAGAAAGACCATCGACTGAACTCATGACACGCATTGAAAAACGGTTTGCGCAACTGAAGGCGGAGGGACGGGGAGCATTCATTCCCTATGTCACCGCCGGTGATCCCGACCTTGAAACCACCCGGAAGATTGTGCTCGCGCTGGCGGACGCCGGCGCGGACGTGATTGAACTGGGCGTGCCCTTCTCCGACCCGATTGCGGACGGCCCCGTTATCCAGCGCGCCACCGAACGCGCCCTTCGCAATCACGTGCGGCTGCGCGACGTGCTGCGGATCGGCGCCGAAGTCCGGCGCGAATCGGAAGTCCCGCTGCTGCTGTTCAGTTACACGAACCCCCTGCTGCGTTACGGCCTGGAGAAACTCGCCGCGGACGCCGTCGCTTCCGGTTTCGACGGGATTCTCGCCACAGACCTGACCGTCGAGGAATCGAATGAATTCCGCCGGATTGCCTCCGACGCCGGTCTCAATACGGTGTTTCTCGCCGCGCCGACCAGTTCCCCGGAGCGCATCCGCAAGATTGCGTCGGTCTCGACCGGTTTTCTCTACGCGGTATCGCGGACCGGCGTCACGGGGGAACGCGACGAACTCTCGGCGGATCTGAGCGAATTTCTCGACGCCGTGCGCCTCCACACGTCGACGCCGATCGCGGTCGGGTTCGGCATTTCCACGCCTGGCCACGTCCGGGCGGTATGGAAACAGGCGGAAGGGGTGGTGGTCGGCAGCGCCATCGTGGCCGAGATCGAAAAGAACACCGGACAACCCGACATCGCGGACCGCATCCGCGCGCTGGCTTCATGGCTGAGAGGGGCGGCCTGACAATGACCATTGACGACTGGCGTCAGCGCATCGACGAGATTGACCGGAAGTTGCTGGTGTTGTTCAACGAACGAACAC
Organism: Terriglobia bacterium; assembly: GCA_036274645.1. Lineage (GTDB taxonomy): Bacteria > Acidobacteriota > Terriglobia > 20CM-2-55-15 > 20CM-2-55-15 > DASUFH01. Next base: position 3,180 of record DASUFH010000487.1, on the reverse strand, counting down.
ATTGCGCCATCGAAATCGGCAAGATCAAACAGGCGATGCAAATCGGGGTCGTCGATCCGGCGCGGGAACGCGACATCATCCGCAAAGTTCTGGAAGAGAACAGTGGCCCCCTCGATGGAGAGGCGGTACGCCGATTATTTGAGCGATTAATCGAGGAATGCCGGCGGGTCGAATCGGATCACGAGACTCTGTAGGGGCGGTCTATGACGTCTATGACCGCCCCTGCATTTCAGGGCGAACTTCTGTTCAATTTCTTTTCGATCCGACTGCCTGCCGCGGTCTCTAGACCTTGAGGGCGTGCGCCGGAGTGGGCTGCAGTCCCGCCTTTTCTTCCTTCTCTTCAACCTGATCGGAGGCTTCGGCGGCGGACGCCGGCTGCGCCAGGCGCGTCTGGACAGACACGTGGCGGGGGGCGTTGATGCCGAAACGCACTCGATTACGGCCGGTTTCGAGGATGACGACTTCGATGTTGTCGCCAATCATGATCTTTTCGTCCTTCTTGCGGCTGATAATCAGCATCCTCTCCTACCTCCGATGCCCGCCCGAATTTGTCCGTTGGATCGATCTTTTAGGGACAGCACTATACGCCCTTTTTTAAAAAATTTGTGGCAAATATGACGTCGCTTTGGTAACACTAAAAAGCTATATGCTACGGAACGCCCTGACGTCGGCGGCGCTGATGCTGCTGATCCTCTGGCCTATCCAGGCGCAGAATTTTGCTTTGATCGAAAGTCCGGCCGCCATGGCGCCGGTGATTGCTCCTGTCCGGCTGAGTACATCCGCCGAGACCCGTTATCTGACCGATTTCGCCCTCCGCGGCAATCTGGACGCGCAGGGACTGCTGGTGGAATCGCTGGACGGCACAGCCGTCCTGGCGGACCACAACAGCGCAAGAAGCTTCAATCCCGCTTCGGTAATCAAACTCGGAACCTCGTTTGCTGCGCTGTATCGCTGGGGAGCGGATTATCGTTTTGAGACCGCGTTCTACACCAGCGGCACGATCAACAAGACCACCAAGACGCTTAACGGCAACCTGGTGTTCCGATCGGCCGGCGATCCGGTGTTGACGCAATCCGACATCGTGAAACTGACGCAGCAGGTCAGCCGGGCCGGCATCACGCGGGTCACCGGCGATCTGGTTGTTTCCGGTCCGCTGACATTCGATTCCTACTACACGACCACGTCGGCCGCCAAGAGGCTGTCCACGGTGTTGCGTCTGGCTGGTATCCGGGTGGACGGCAAGACCCGCATGGGCGGACACAGCGGCACGCCATTTGCGAGCCGGGTCTCCGCGCCGTTGCGCGACATCCTGCTGGATCAGAACCGGCGGAGCAGCAACCCCATGGCCGAGCGCCTGGGTGAAGCCCTGTCGCCCCGCAGTGGAGACGGGCCCAGGGTTGTCGAACAGTTTCTGAGAGACGTGGTCCGTATTCCTGCCGACGACGTGATTGTGGGTCGCACATCCGGACTGGACTACAACCGCCTCACACCGAGGGCAACCGTCCGGATGTTGCGGGAGCTGGTCCGGTGGCTCGATGAACACAATCTGCAGCCGTCCGATATCATGCCTCGCGCCGGGGAAGGCACGCTGAGGTCACGGTTCACAACCGCCGAGTACCGCGATGGTCTCGTGGGAAAGACCGGAACGCTGCCCGCCACCGATGGTGGGGTCTCGACGCTGGCCGGAATCGCGTATACGCGGGACCACGGCCCGGTGCTCTTTGCGATTTTCAACACGAAGGAACCGGTCAACGTTTCCCGGCGGTTGCAGGACGTCCTGATGCAGGATCTGATTGACGAATCGGGTGGGGTCGGAACCGCCGGCGCTAGTGAGACATTGCGTAGATCAGATAATTGACCATGATCTTGGTCGCCTTCGCCGCCGGCTTCAACTCCATTTCCCCCTTGTCGACCCACTCGAAGAATTCGCCGAGATCGTTATTCTGATTGGCCACGAGGATGAGCCGGCCATCCTCGTCGCTCATCCCCCAGAATTCCGGGCGCCCTCCCTCGAATCGCGTGTCGTAGTAGGGCGGGTCCAGGTCCAGGGATTCGACGTCGTAGAAAGAATGGAACACGGGATGCGAGAGATCCAGCTTGACGAGCTGCCGTTTCGGAAAGACCTGTTTGAGAACATTCCGCAGGTTGTCGAGGTCGACGCCGCGGAAATCGTCGAAACAGGCAAAGCCGCCGCGGTTGAACCAGTCGCGCAGATTGGCGCCCTCGTCCGCCGTCAGTTCCATGTACCCGGGCTCTGAGAAGTAGAGAAACGGATACTTGAAGATGTCCGCGCTGTCCAGTTTCACGATCTGATAGGAGTCCCGGCTGGTGTGCGTGTTCGTGACATTCGCCAGCATCGACAGCGTAAAATCCTCTGAAAATGGATAGTCGTGATGCCAGGGCGCTTCGCGCTCGAGCAGGGAAAGCAGCGTCATGTTGAACTGGACCCTTGCGAATACAAATTCAGTATCCTCCGGCGGAGTATCGGAAGCGGCAGTGGACGTAAACGCCAGCAGAACGCTGAAAGCGACCAGAAGTTTTGTCTTCATGACTGGCGAAAAGTATACCGCATGAGCCTTTTGAATCGCCTCATTGCGGCCGCCCTGCCCCTCCTGCCCAGGAGTCTGGTACATGGGGTGGCCAAACGCTACATCGCCGGAGAAACCACCAGCGACGCCATGGCCACGGCCTCCCGCCTCAATCACCAGGGTTTCCGCGCGACCATGGACATCCTTGGCGAAGACATCCGGACGCTCGAGGAAGCGCGCCGCGCCGCCCAGGCGTACATCGACCTGCTCGAGCGGATCGACCGGGACCGGATCCATTCAAACATCTCGATCAAGCTGACCCAGCTTGGACTGAAGATCGATCCGCGCGCATGCCAGGATCTCGCCGCCTCGGTTGTCGCGCGCGCCGCAACGCTGGGCAACTTCGTCCGGATCGACATGGAGGACTCCTCGTGTACGTCCGACACCCTCGAGATCCATCGGACGCTGCGCGGAAGCTTCTCCAACGTGGGTGTGGTGATTCAGGCGTATCTGCGCCGCTCCATCGACGATCTTCTGGCGATGGAGGATCTCAAACCGAACCTGCGGCTGTGCAAGGGGGTCTACGTCGAGCCGCGGACCATTGCCTATCCTGAAATGGACCTCATCAACCGCAACTACGTTTATCTGCTCG
>DASUFH010000486.1:0-14100 GCA_036274645.1 Terriglobia bacterium | reverse complement strand
TTGCCGCCACAACCGATTCCACGCTTTCCTTGCCGTTCGGTCCGATCGGACTGAATCATCCATCCGCCTCGTATCTGCCCAAGGCTGGGTCTTGTTCGGCGATTCAATTTCCCAATTCATTCACGGCTTCATAGACCGCCCCTACAAGCAGATCAGGCTCAAAATGTTTCCGTTGTGCAAAGCTGCATTGTCCAGACGGGGAAGACACCTCACTTGTATTGCGACAGAGTCTTCGCCAGTTCCTGACGCTGGACACAGTTTTCAAAACGAAACGAAGCCATCAGGTCATCGATCTCCCGTTCGGTCGCGTGCTTGAATAAGGCCGCGAACTCGTCGACGAGAGGTTCGGTCAGCAGCATGTGCCGGACAAGCTGGTTGATGTGGCGCTGCGCCCCGAACGGGAACGGATGGTATTGGGGGAACTCGTCGGCGAAGGTCCGCTCGATCGGATCCATGATGTCGCGTATTCCCGCGTCCACGCTTCCCCAGGCGTCCACACCGAGGCGGGCCTTCTTTTCGACGATCGGACGAATGCGCGACAGCCATCGAGAACCGGGCGCGGCATAGGTCACACCCTGCAGGCCGATGTCCTTGTAGGTCCAGATGGCCCAGCTGGCGTTGTGGCGGCGGTAGATTTCCAGCTGGTCTTCCAGCAGACGGCGGCGCATGGCATCGCGCGCGGGATCGCCGGTATAGACAGGGCCGAACTCGCCCACCCAGATTGGCGTTCCGGTCTCACGCATGTACCGCGTGCGTTCGAGAAACACGCGTTCGAGCGCGTCGCGGTCGACGTGCTGGCCGCGGGAGACGCCGGGATAGGGACCGCCGTCGACGAAGCCCGGCAACGCATAATCGTGCGTCGTGTAGACAACGCCGGGCCAGGGTTCGCCGAACATGTGGAAGTCCAGCGAATACCGGTTGCCTTCGAGAAAGAGAATGTGGTCCGGATCGATCGCGCGGATCGCGTCGACCAGGCGACGGTAGACCGGCATGAGCGCCTGGGCGGTCGGGTCCGCCGGTTCGTTGATCAGGTTGTAGCCGGCCACCCACGGGTTCGACCGGTACCGGCGGGCAAACGCTTCCCACAGCCAGACCACACGGTCCTGAAACTGTTTGTGCCGCCAGAACAGGGCGACGTGCGTCGGATTGTCCGAATGCCAGTGCTGGTTCTGGTAGCCCGGCAGCGCGTGCAGGTCGATGATCGTGTAGATGCCATGCCGGGCGCAGAGATCGATGACGCGGTCGAGATGTTTGAATCCTTCTTCCTTCAGCTCGAACGGCGCCATGTCGTCTTCGAAGTGACGGTAGTTCACGGGCAGCCGGACCAGGTTCAGTCCGAGCGATTGAATGAACGCCGCGTCACCCGGCCCGAAGAATTCCTCGAGGAAACGATCGAAGAAGCGGGCATACCGCTCGGGACCGATTGCCGCCAGAATGGCTTCGCGCTGCGCCTCTTCATTCCCCGGGTATCCGGTGATGAAGTTTTCCATGTTCATCCAGCCGCCGAGACCAAAGCCTTTCAGCGTGACGGATTCGCCCTTTTGATTCACGAGGCCGGAGCCTCGAATACTCAGCAATGCCGTGTTCATCCTTTGATTGCTCCAGCCATCATGCCCCCGGTCACGCGTTCCTGGGCGACGATGTAGATCAGAATTAGCGGAAGTACGGAAAGCGACAGGACCGCCATGATGAGAGGAATGTTGGCGGCGTATTGCCCCTGATAATCCCAGATCGCCAGCGGCAGCGTGCGATTCGCCGGGCTCGACGTGAGCACATAGGCGAAGACGAATTCATTCCAGAGCGCCACGGCGTTATAGATGGCGACCGTCGCCAGACCCGGTTTCGAGAGCGGCAGCGCGATCCGCCAGAAAATGCTGAACGCGCCGGCGCCGTCGAGCCGGGCGGCTTCTTCGAGCTCCCGGGGGATGTCCCGCATGAATTCGGTCAGGATAAAGACCGATATCGGGAGATTGAAGGCGACATAGGGTCCGATCAGCGCCCAGAGCGTGTCGTAAAGACCCATGCGGGTCGTGAGCAGGTAGACTGGAATCAGCGTGACATGAACCGGAATGACGAGGCCGGCGATCACGATCGCAAAGAGCGCGCGGTTGAAGCGGAAATGGACGCGCGCGAACGCAAACGCCGCCATGGACGCGGCTGCCAATATCAACAGGACCGAGACCGATACGACGATGACGCTGTTGAGAAGCGAATGCAGGAATGCGCCGCCCAGTACGGTCTGGTAGTTTTCGATGGCCCATTGTTTGGGCAGAGTCCAGAACGGCGCGGAGAGCAGGTCGAACTGCTTCTTGAAGCCCGACTGGATCATGAAATAGAACGGCAGTCCCGACACCGCCAGCCAGGCAAGCGCAAATACCAGGCCGAGTCCGCTGTGGAGTCCTTTTCGCATCGGGTCAGCCCTCCACCGTCCGCGCGCGACTTCGTCCGGCCGCCATGGTGGTGAGCGCCATGATCATCACCACGACGAACATCGCGGTCGCAATGGCGCTGCCGTAACCGACCCGGAACGATGAAAACGCTTCCTTGTACATATAGGTGGCCATCAGTTCCGTGGCTCGCGACGGGCCGCCTTCCGTCATCACCCAGATCAGATCGAAGTATTTGAGCGAACCGATCAGGGACAGCGTCATGGCGGTGAGGATGATGCCGCGCATCATTGGAAACTCGACGCGCCAGAACAACTGCGCGCCCGTGGCGCCGTCGATGGCGGCCGCTTCACGCAGCTCGTTGGGGATGCCGGTGAGTCGGGCCAGAAAGAGAATCATGTAAAAGGGGATGAACTGCCAGCAGATCACCGCAATCACGGACAACAGCGCGATGCGGGAGTCGCCGAGCCAGTCGTGGGCAAGACTGCCCAGTCCGAGCGCTTCCAGGAGCGGATTGATCGCTCCGAACTGCACGTTGTAAACCGCCTTGAACAGCGTTCCGATCGCGACGGTGGACATCAGCATCGGGAAAAAATAGACGACTTTGAACGCCTTGAACTTTCGTCCCCCGCGATGGAGAAGCACTGCCAGCGCCATCGCGACCGGCATCTGGATGGCGATCGACGCGATAACTACGATGAAGTTGTTGCCGAGCGCCTTCCAGAAGATCCGGTCTGACGCGAGGCTCCGCCAGTTGTCGAGGCCGACAAAGGTCTGCGTCGGGCTGATGCCGTTCCAGTCGAAGAAGCTCAGGCGGATCGACATCAGGATCGGCCAGACGATAAAGATCCCCAGGAACGCGAACGCCGGCAGCAGGAAGAGCGCAGCGGCGCGATTGTGCGCGTGGCGGGGAGTTCGCGCGGTGTTCTGAGGTTCCATCCGATCGGGACGGCGCGCCACGCCTGCCGCGCCCCCCTCAGCCGCTCCGCTTGCCCTCATTACTGTTTGTAGAAATCTTTTGCCGCCTGTTCGAACTGTCTCGCGGCCTCTTCCGGCGTCATCGAAAGCGAGAACAGCGACTGGCTGGTGTCCTTGTGCGCTTCGGCGACGGATGGCGGCAGGTACTGGTCGTACCAGAGCTGGACGTTCGGCGCTTTTTCGACCAGCGTCATTACCGCCTGCAGGACGGGATCGCCGGTCTGGAAGCCTTTGATGGGCGGGATGCGGCCCGACTTACCGCGCGCGACGACGGCGGTGTCGTCGATCAGATACTGGATCAGCTTGAACGCGTCATCGGGATCCTTGCAGGTGGCTGCGACCGAATAGAAGTTATTGCCGACCGTGCCGACGATGTCGTTCGGGTCGCCCTTGCCGTCGGGCAGGGCAGGGAAGGGGAAGAAACCGAGTTTGTTTTCGTAGAAGTCCGGATTCTCGCTTTTGATCGTGCCGATCTCCCACGTGCCCATCAGTTCCATGGCCGCCTTCTCGGAGTAGAGGAGCGCGCGCATGCCGCCGCTGTCGTAGTCGAGGCCGTTGAACCCATCCTGAAACGCGCCGGCCTTGACGAGATCCTGTACCCGCTTGCCGGCCTCGATGAACACCGGAGCTTCAAACGTCGCGCCTTCGCGCGCCGCGGCTTTTGCGAACGTGTCCGGCCCGTCGAGGCGGTCGACGAGGTACATGAAGAACATCGATCCCGGCCACTTGGGTTTGTTGGCCAGGGCGAATGGCGCGATACCTTTGTCTTTCAGCGCGTGGACAAGCTTCAACAATTCGTCGTAGGTCCGGGGAGGCGTCAGGTGGTGTTTGGCGAAGAGCGCCTTGTTATAGAAGACGACGGCGAGACTGACGTTTTCCACCGGGACGCCCCAGACTTTGCCATCGAATGTCACGCCGGGCATGGCGGCGTCGAGGAAGCGATCTTTGTAGTTGTTGGCGGACATGTACGGCGTCAGGTCCAGGACCTGCCCGGCCTTGACGTATTCGCGCAGCGGCCCGCCGCCCCAGGTGGGGAAGACGCACGGCGCGTTGCCGGCGCCGACGGCGACCTTGATCTTGGTCTTGTAGGCGTCGTTGTTGATCGGGACCACCTCGACGTTCACACCGGGGTTGTCCATCTTGAAGCGGTCCACCGATTGCTGAATGATCTCCGGTCCCTCGCCGACGGTCTGAATGTGCCAGAGCGCGACGGATCGTCCTTCGGGTTGGTTCGCCCCGCCGCAGCCGCTCAACACAGCCAGCAAGAGGGCAAGCGTGATGGAACGCATGACAGACTCCTTCATCGTTGTTTTCAGCAAGACACAATATCACGCGGAGGCGGGACGCGCTCCGGGATAAACCTGCATTTTGTCGAGGGGAGGAGTCCCATGGTGAACGATGGCGGACTGCGCCGAAGGTGTTGGCGCGCCGAACCGGTGGATCGGACCGGGACCATGGAAAGGTAATGACACCGGGGGCTCCCTGTATGTTAAAAACATTCCCGGGCTTCAGAGCGCGCCCGGAGGGTGGATTGAAAAGACTTCGAATGTTGGGCACGGCGGTTTTGCTTGGAGCGGCGCTCCAGGCGGGCGCAGCGGGACGTCAGTCGACGTCGGCGTCCGGGGTTGCTCCGAGTCCGGCTGGCATGATCACGGCAGCTATTCCTGTTTCGGCGATGATCTGGGACGCTTCACGCCAGCGGCTCGTGGCTACAACCGCATCCAGCGATGATTCGCGATACTTCGTCGTCGTGATCAATCCGGAGACCGGGATTGCGGAACAGACCATTCCGCTCGAAGAACGGCCAGCGAAACTGGCGATCTCTGACGATGGCGTATACCTGTACGTCGGGCTGGACAGGCGTCAGGCCGTGCTCCGCTATCGGATGTTGGATCGTGTCCGGGACCTCGAAATCGGGCTGGATCCAGGAACCGACAGGCCGGTGACCCGGGCAATCAGCGTCCTGCCGGGCCGGCGTGAATCGATTGTCGTCGCAACGTCGAAATCGGTCACCGTATACGACGGAGACGTTCCGCGACGCGAGACAATCACCGGAAAAGCCATTAGCCGGTTTTACGTCCGGTCTTCCGATCGCCAGCTGATTGCCTTTGGGGATTACCAGGTGTTCGCGCTGGACGTTAACGCGTCGGGAATTCGCGTTACCCGCGCTGCTCGCGCCTTTCAAGACGGTAAACGCGAAAGTATCGGCATTGGCGGACGCTTTGTCGTGAACTCCGTGGGCGATGTGTTCGATCTGGACAAGGGCGTCCTCACCGGCAGGCTGGCGCTTGGCTCCGGTACTCTGACGCCTTCGGCGACGCCGATAGTCGACCCGTCCGGCGTCGTCTACATGGTTACGGCGGAGTCGTCGTCGCTGGTTCTCACGCGATACTCCACAGAGACTTTCAGACCAACGGCCAGTCTCCCTTTGAAAATGTACAGCAACGATTTCACGGCCGTCGCATGGAACGGCGGCATTGCCGTTGCCGGACGTTCTCTCGTCCTGACCCGGCCGGGCGCCTTGACCGAAGTATCCGCAACCCGGTTGCCCCAGCCCATAATCGACACCACCGGCGTTATCCGGATTCCACTGAAGAACAATGCCATGGTCTACAGTCCGCAGAAAGGGACGCTTTATGCGGCGGTTGCGGGAAGCACGGGAACCTACGGCAATTCCATCGTTCCCCTGAATCCTTCCACCGGAACGCCGGGCGCGCCGCTGTTCGTGGGAAGCGAGCCGGCCGTGCTGGCGGTGTCGGAGGACGGCGAACGCCTGTTTGCCGGATTGAAGTCCGTGCCGCAGGTGAGTCAGGTCAATCTGGGCACAAGCCGGGTGGAATATGCTTTCAGTATTGCTGACGGCGCGAGTCCTTCGGCCGGAAATGGCGCTCAAATCGATTGGCGCGCGATGGGAATGGTCGGCGCGCCAGGAGAACCTCAGGCGGTCGTTGTTCTGAGAGGAGATTCCAGAGTAGGCCACGACGAACGTGCGGTGACCGTTTATGACCGTGGCGCGCCACGTCCCAACATGGTTTCAAGTTCCCGCCTTCCCGTCGTGGCCTTACCGGCAACATCGTCACCTGCGAGGTTCACATCACCGGTTTCCCGCATCAGCCGGGGAGACGTGCCCAACACCGTTCTCGCTTCCGTCAGCACTGGGCCGGCATACCGCCTGCGGATCGATCGGTCGGGCGCGAGAATCGAAAGCCAACTGCCGCGCGTCGAATTTGGAAGCTCCACTCCCTCATCGGAGTTCAATGCAGCCTTTTTTAATAGCCGCCTGGCTGATCGCGCGGGTTTCCCGAACGCCAATCAGCTGGGAGAAAGCGCGCCTGCCGCGCCAGCCATCGATCAGGGCCGACTCTTCGCTTCGGATGGAAGGGTCTGGACCGCCGATCGCAACCGGCTGCTCGGGAGTTTGTATGTCGGTGGTTTTCCGTTGCCGGATGCCGGAAGTGACCGGGTGTTCTACGTCCAGGGCGCGTTGGTGGTCGGATTTGACGTGAAGACACTGAGGCTGGTTTCAATCGGTGACACGGGCCTGCGTTCACCGAACGGCCGGCGACTCACGGTCCTGGACGCGATCTGGATGGAAGGTAAGACCATTGCGGTCCGGACTGAAGACGAGATCGCCCTGTTTCCGCTGGCGGCCATGAAGCCATTGCCCGCGCCATCGGAAACGGGCGAGGAAGTCATTCCGGGGGTGCGGCGGATGCGCCTTTCGGTCAACGATCTTGTGGTGGATTCGGATGGAAGCCTCCTGGCGACTGCATCCGGGCACATGGGCGCATTGGGAAACAGCGTGCTTCGCATCAATCCCCGCACGGGCCAGGTGGAGAGCGTGATCGATATCGGCAGCGAACCGCGCCGTCTGGTGATCGCGCGCGATGGTGTTGCCTACACCTGGCTGTCCGGTGAGGCGCTGATTGCCCAGATTGATCTGAAGACGGGACGCCGCGTGAAGACGTTTTCACCGGCGGCCATGGCTGCGCCCATTACGCGTCAGGCCTCACCCACGGGCGCGGAACCCCTGCAGTACCGCATCCTGGACATGGCTGCGGACCGTCGAACCGGCGTTCTGGCGGTCCATTACAGGCGAAGCGCAAACAATATCGAGACCGCGCTGTTTGATGATGGGAAACAGCGCTCGGCGACGATCGAGGGTGGTATCGAGGGGGATCGGCTGGCATTCGATGAGTCCGGCGGAATCCTCTATCAATATGAAGCAGGCCACGTGAAACGCCTGCTTGTGACGTCTGACGGACTCAAACTCCTTTCAAACTCGTCAATCCCGGCCAGTCCTGGAACACCCGCGGCGCAGGATTCGAGGAAGCTGCTCTATTTCCTGAATAGAGACATGATTACCGCCATCGACCCCGAAAACTCCCGCGCCGCTGGACGCTTCATCATGTCAGGGTCGTCCAGTAGCGCGGTATCCGGCGACGCTGGCCAGCCAATACTTCCGGACCCTGAGACGGGCCGGCTCTTCGCCGTTCTCGGCCGAAACGTTGCGATGTTCGATCTGAAGACATACGACTTCCTGGGAGCGCTGCTGTTACCCCCCTATAACAATGGCAATGCGAGCGACATTGCGGTTGCCCCGGGCAGTCTGGTGAAATGGGACGCGGATGGCCTGGCCTTTCGCACAAAACTGGGGGAAGTCTACACGGTGCGGATTTCATCGATTCCACTGGGGGGCCCCACGGTTACGCCGCCCGTTCTGGGTTCGAGCTCGATATTCAATCCTTCTGCGCCGCCGCGGCCCCAGTTTGTGAGGCCGCAGCCTAACCTGCCCGAGCCAAACCCGCAGGCCCTCTTGCCGACCGCCCGGACGAGAGTCCGTCCGGCGCTGGAAGAGTCCAGTCCGTCTCTGCAACCCAACTCGACCCCGCCGGTGTTCAGCTTGGGGAGGGGGCCGGAACCGCCGGACGGGAACCCGGCCGCGCAACCCGATTCCCCTGCGCCAGCGTTCGATCCGAATCCATCGCTCACGCGTCCGCCCGTGGAATCGCCGGCGGCGACCGCGCCCCAGCCCAAAACTTCGGCCGCGTCCTCGGGCGTGCGTGTCGTCGATCTGGAGGCCTCGGGCCTCGTCTTCGACCGGAAACGCGGGCTGCTCTATGCCAGCGTGCCCCAGCGCGAAGGAGCGCGCGGAGACACCATCGCGACCATCGACCCTGCAATGGCGGCCGTTGTCGGGTCCGTGTTTGGCGGCGCCGCCAAACGGACGAGGATTTCGGAGGATTCCCGCTTCCTGTATGTCCTGACCCCCACCGGACTGCAGCGCCTCGATCTTGCGCTGGGTTTTGTGGTTCACATCGGCGACGCCGGGACTCTGGGCTTTGCGCCAATGCCCGGAACGCCACGTTCGGTTGCGGTTTCCACTGCCAAGAACATCACCATTTACGATGACGCGACGGCGCGCAAACGAAAAGTCTCACTGGACCGCATGTGCGATGGGCTCGCGTTCGGCAGTTCATCCGGCCGCCTGTATTGTCACGGCACGGACACCAATCGCGGCGCGCTGACGCGTCTGACCGTCAATGGGGATGGCGTTTCCCTTGTCGATACCAGCGCTTCGGACCTGCTTGGATCAGCGACAGACATGTGGTTTTACAACGGCCTGCTCTATGCCAACACCGGCCACATCGTTGACGCCGAAAAGATGATCGAAAAACCCCGTCTGCCAATCAACGGTCCGGGGCAGATGGCCGTGGACGACAAATACATCTACTGGCTCTCCTGGTCCCCATCAGCCAACGAGCCAACCGGAAGTATTTCTCTTCGCATTTTCGAGCGGCAGACCCTCGAACTGGCGCTGAAAAGAGAAATCCGGATCGGACCTTACGTTAACGGATCCGGGGCGCTCACGCCCTGCGGGAGCGGCTGCGTTGCATTTCAGAACGGTCGGGAAATCTACCTGGTCGATGTGCCGTAAGGGGTTTGTCGGATACGGCTCGCACGGGCGCCGTCCGCGGTTTGCGAGGTGGTTGTTCCTTCTCGGATGCGCGGTCACAATTCCGGCGGTTTGCCATTCGTGGTTGCCGGTCGCGCCGGCGGCTTCGGTAGCGGCTTCGGCGAGGCCCGCTCAGTCAACGGGAAAGAGCATGACCACCTATGCGGGTCACGTTTTCCCGTTGAGCGGCGTTCCGGCAGAAGAGGCATGGATCGGAACCCCTGGCGACATCGCTGTCGACCCCCGCGGCGGGTTCTTTTTCACCACCTCCGGGCAGACACCGGGTATCTACCACGTTTCTCAGGCCGGCATTCTCACGCATGTTGCCGGTCCGACAACCGGCGATTCGTATTCCGGTCAATTCCGGCCGCGAACGCTGGCTGCCGGTCGTGATGGCAGTCTGATTTTTTCGGAAGATTTCCGCATACGCAGACGCGCGCCTGATGGCGCCATCTCGGACATTGCCGGGACGGGAAAGGCCGGTTACTCGCGAGACGGCGGCCCCGCCATTTCCGCAATGATCGGCGAGGTCGGCGCGCTGATCATCGAGCCGGACGGCAGCGTTCTCTTTGCCGATATTGGCGATGGGGAGGTGACGCGCATTCGCAGGATCGGCGTCGATGGTCGCATTTCAACCATTCTTGGCCCGACATACACCGCGGTTGTCGAGCCCGGCCGGCCCGCCAGAGAAACCCCGCTCAGCCGCGTTCACTGCCTCACCATGGACCACGAGCACAATCTGTACATTGCCGACTCCAGGGTGAACCGGATACTCAAAGCGCACGGTAACGAGGTTCAAGTCATCGCGGGCGGTGGAACGGTCGCTCCGGGCGATGGGAAACTCGCAACATCGGTCTCGTTATCGCCCCTCAGCCTGGCGGTGGATTCGAAGGGCAACGTCTTCGTCAACGACAGCAATCGAATCCGCAGGATTCGTCGGGACGGCGTTCTGGAGACCGCGGCGGGAAACGGGACCTTTTCGACCGCAATCGATAGCGGCCGCGCCACACTGGTGAGCGTACTGCCCGGCAGCATTGCTGTGACGTCCGATGGCGCCATCCTGATTTCGGAGCCCTACCGGGCGCGCATCCGCAAGGTGACGCCCAACGGAATGATTCGCACCGTTGCGGGAGCGGACCCGCTGGGCGACAAAGCGCCTGCAACTCATGCGCGCCTGGAGCCAGGAGCGGTTGCCGGAGACAGAAAAGGGAATGTCTTCGTCACCGATCGCCGGAATAACCGTATCCGCAAAGTCGACGCCAGGGGAATCATCACGACCTATGCCGGCAATGGCAAACCTGCCAGCAGCGGCGCCGGCGGTTCGGCCACTTCGGCCGGCATGGCGCCCCGGAGCATTGCTGTCGATAAAGCGGGCAATCTCTACTTCGTCGACGGAGACCGGATTCGCGAGGTGACGACCAAAGGAGACGTGCGCACTGTAGCGGGCAACGGGACGAGCGGTTTTGCCGGCGAGGCCGGGCCCGCGATCAACGCGCAGTTGTACCTTCCCGCCGGTCTCGCTGTCGATGAGGATGGAAATCTTTTCCTTTCCACCGCGCACTACATTCGAAAAGTCTCCACGAAGGGGATCATCACGACGATCGCCGGGACGTTTCAAGGCTTCAACGGTGACGGAGGCCCCGCCCGGCGCGCATCGCTGAGTCAACCGCAGGGACTCGCTCTGGATGATGATGGCAACCTTTTTATAGCCGACTACGGCGCGTACCGCGTTCGCAAGATCAGCCCGAACGGAGTCATCAGCACGATCGCAGGCAATGGGAACTGGGGCGTCACGATTCCGCTGGGCGATGGGGGCCCTGCAACCTTCGCGTCGGTCCGTCCGATGGGAATCGCGGTTGATCGCGCCGGGAACGTCTTCATTACCGAGCCAGACACGAACCGCATTCGCAGGATTGCCGTTGACGGAACAATCACAACGGTGGCGGGTGACGGGACGCGGTTTTGGGAGGATCGTTCCTCATCGCCGCTTGCTCCCCTTCCGGGTCCGTCGGCGTTGACCATCGATGCCGCCGGCAACCTTTTCGTAACGACCGTGTCGGGACTCGTTCGAAAGATGAAACTGAATTAAGCAGAAATTAACGAAGCCGGAAGAACGCATATCGGGCGCGGCGACTGGAGTTTGATTTGGGGTCGTCCCCGTCTGCTTTTGTAGGGGCGGTCTATGACCGCCCCTACAAGAAGACGGGGAATCGCCTGGTCTGACTATTTGCCCTCACCTGCCGTTCGCCAGGCTCGCTTCCGTTGCCGCGTCGAACCAGCGGCAGCGGGAAAGGTCAAAGGCGACCGGGACGGTTTCGCCGACGGCCAGTTGTTCACGGGTGTGCAGTCGGGCGACGAAACTATGCATGCCGGTTGTGAGGTATACATGCGTTTCCGCACCCATCGGTTCGATCACTTCCACGGTGGCCTGCGCGATCGGGGCGCCGGGTCGCAGGATCACATTTTCCGGGCGGCATCCGAGCGCGATCCCCTGGCCAACGCGAAGCGATGTATCGTCAATGGGCAGGGCAAAGCCGCGCGTTCCCCCCGCTTCTCCCTCCAGAAACCAGAGCCGATTGTCCCTGCGCTCCACGTGGCCCCGGAAAAAGTTCATCGGCGGTGATCCGATGAATCCGGCGACGAACATGTTGGTCGGGTTGTCGTAAAGGGCCAGCGGCGTGTCCACCTGCTGGATGACGCCGTCCTTCATCACGACGATGCGATCGCCCATCGTCATGGCTTCCGCCTGATCGTGCGTTACGTAAATCATCGTCGATCCCAGCCGGCTGTGCAGTTTCGACAGTTCCGCGCGCATCTCCACGCGCATCTTGGCGTCCAGGTTGGAGAGCGGTTCGTCAAAGAGAAACGCTTTGGGCTGTCGCACGATCGCGCGTCCGACGGCCACGCGCTGCCGCTGTCCGCCGGAAAGGGCTCCGGGCTTCCGCTGGAGTTGCTCGTCGGTGATTCCGAGAATGCGCGCGGCTTCGCGGACGCGCGCGTCGATTTCGTCGGCGGGCCGCTTGCGCAACATGAGGCCGAACGCCATGTTCTTGTAGGCGGTCATGTGCGGATAGAGCGCGTAGTTCTGAAAGACCATGGCGATGTCGCGGTCTTTCGATGGGACGTCGTTCACGCGCTTTCCGTCGATGGTGATCGAGCCGCTGGAGATGTCGTCGAGGCCGGCAATCATGCGCAGCGTGGTGGATTTTCCGCAACCTGACGGTCCCACGAGAACAAGGAACTCCCCCTCCGCGATTTCGAGGCTGGCGTTGTCGACCGCCTTGAATCCGCCCGGATAGATCTTCGAAAGATTTTCGAGGACGATTCTCGCCACAGCCGCTAGCGGATACGCCGGTGGGTGAACGGCCGCGCGCCCTCGCCGACGTAAGGAGCGACGATGTGGCCGTTACCGATGACGTGATATTTGTAGATCAGCAACCCGTCGACGCCGACCGGCCCGCGGGCGTGGGTCTTGTTTGTGCTGACGCCGACCTCGGCGCCGAACCCGTAGCGGAAACCGTCGGCGAAACGGGTGGACGCGTTCCAGTACACGCCGGCGGAGTCGACTTCATTCAGGAAACGTTCCGCATTGGCGGTGTTTTCCGTGACGATGGCGTCGGTGTGCGACGAACCGTATTTCTGGATGTGCCGGAGAGCCTCGTCCATGCTTTCGACCGTGTGGACGTTCATGATCAGATCCAGGTACTCCTCGCCGAAGCCGCTTTCCATGCGCAGTTCGACTCCCGCTTTGCGCAGCGCGTCGAGCACCTGAGGCGCGCCCCTGAAATTGCGATGAATGAGGAGCGTTTCGGCCGCGTTGCACACCGCCGGGTATTGCGCCTTGGCGTCGACCACGATGCGCGCGGCTTTATCGGCATCCGCGAACTCGTCGATGTAGACGTGACAGACGCCGTCCGCGTGACCCAGCACGGGAATTCTGGTGCGCGCCTGGATGCTCTGCACCATTTCATTGGAGCCGCGTGGAATCACCAGGCTGATGAGATCGTCCATGTCGAGCAGTTCCGCGACTTCCTCGCGTGTGGCGATGAGCTGGATCGCGTCGGCCACGCCATGACGCGCGAGGGCGGTTCGAATGGCTTCCGCCAGAGCCGCGTTGGTCCGGGCGGCTTCGCGCCCCCCCTTGAGGAGCGCGGCATTTCCGGTGCGAATGGCCAGTGATGCGATCTGCGGGACGACGTCCGGACGCGATTCGAAAATGGCCGCGATGACGCCGATCGGCGTCTGAACTTTGCGGAGGGTCAGTCCGGCGTCGAGCTCGGTTTCCTGGACGACACGCCCGACCGGATCCTCCATGGCCGCAATCTGCTCGATTCCGTCGATTACGTCCCGCAGCTTGGCCTCGTTCAGCGCGAGCCGCTTATAGAGTGGAGCGGCAATCGTGTCGCGTTCCGCGGCCAGATCCTCCTGATTGGCGGCGAAGATCTTCGGCGCCGCGTCCCGAATGGCCGCGGCGATATCGTGAAGCGCGGCGGTGCGATCGGTACGCGTGGCGAGCGTCGTGTAGGCGGCGCGGGCGCGTTCGGCCTGCTGGCGTGTTTCACTCATGGGTTATTGGCGTCGGCCTGCTGGCGTGTTTCACTCATGGTTATTGGCGGCCTGCTGGCGTGTTTCACTCATGGGTTATTGGCGTCGGTCTGCTGGCGTGTTTCACTCATGGTTATTGGCGGCCTGCTGGCGTGTTTCACTCATGGGTTATTGGCGTCGGCCTGCTGGAGCGGTTCACTCATGGTTATTGGCGGCCTGCTGGCGTGTTTCATT
>DASUFH010000485.1:0-5730 GCA_036274645.1 Terriglobia bacterium | reverse complement strand
TTGCCGCCACAACCGATTCCACGCTTTCCTTGCCGTTCGGTCCGATCGGACTGAATCATCCATCCGCCTCGTATCTGCCCAAGGCTGGGTCTTGTTCGGCGATTCAATTTCCCAATTCATTCACGGCTTCATAGACCGCCCTACAAGCAGACGGGGACTTTAAATGCTTCCTTGGGTGGAGGTCTGAAGGTCCATACTATCCACACTGCCTGGTTGGGCATTCAGTAGGCAGGATGAGAGAAGTATGAGGTATCTGCGGCAAATGCGCGCCCTTGTCAGCGTCGGGATAATCGCCGCAACGCTTACGGGTGGATCTGTTCAGGCGGCTCCACAGTATCGGTTTGCCGAGATCAGCTCTACCGGCACGCGGGCGGCGCGGTGTCTCAAAAGGGGCTGTGTTGTTTTTATAGGAACTGTTATCTCAGTCGGATCAGAGGTGAATAAGGACAGCGTGCCGCCTATAAGCGCGGCATTGGTTCGAGATATCGGCTTCCGGGTTGATGAGTGGCTCTATGGTAAAAGACCGGAAGACGGTGGGGAGACTGTCTTGTCGTTCGTGTCGAAGCCGCAGTTGCAGCGATGGGATGTTACCGAAGAAGGCTCGTGGAGTGGCTGGGTCAATATCAATCCGGTAGTCGGCCAGAGGCTGTTGGTTTTCCAGTTTACGGATGCGGCAGTGAAAATGTTGGGCTGGCGCCAGTGGGAGACGGTGGCGCAGGCATGCGCGTCATCGGAACCGGATTATGCGTTACTTCGTCATGTGGTCAGCAGGCACATTGCTTTTGAGAAGACGCCTTCGGATGTGGGCCGCGCCCCAACGGAACTCCGGGGACAAATGGACCCTGTGTTTGCCGCCTATTTTCTTAATTATGTATTCGATCAACTGCAAGATAACAACATCCGTCAGATCGCGCTTGCGGGGGTTGCCGGCGATCCGGTAATTCCGACGTCCGTATCGGTGGACTGTGTGTTGCGGTTACAGACCGAGATCATCTCGGAAGATGCCCGGCGGAAGGTTATAGAACGGTTAACCGTGTTGGCTCTCAGTGACGATAGGTCCTTGTCTGTCGCGGCGCTTGTGCGGTTGTCCACGGCGAACAGCGAGACGGTTGGGCGGGTCCTGGAAAGCACGGGAACAAGGGAGTCTCTGGAAAGAAGGTATCGTTTCCTTATCGGAACTGGCGACATTGAGGCGCGCAACATCCGTTTTGAATCGGTTATTGGATTCGAAAGAGACTAGAAGGGCATTTGCCCGCCCGGAAGCACTGGGGCTGTGTTGGGTGAATCGGTCGCGCCTGCGCTCTGCCCGAACTCCGGAACAGCGCAAAAACGGGAACGTTGCACGA
The DNA here is from genome assembly GCA_036274645.1 of Terriglobia bacterium. Lineage (GTDB taxonomy): Bacteria > Acidobacteriota > Terriglobia > 20CM-2-55-15 > 20CM-2-55-15 > DASUFH01. Next base: position 4,384 of record DASUFH010000485.1, on the reverse strand, counting down.
TGGCGATCTTGACGGCCACGGCGACTGTGCCGAGCATCAGGTCCAGGATTGTCTTGACGAATGGCAGCCTGGGGCGGTGAAGAGCGTCTGCCAGTTCATACCACTTCGATTCGTTGGCATATCCACCGATCCAGAATGCGTTGATGTTCCAGCCGCTACTCGTGTTTTCGTCCGAGTAGGTGTAGTAGAACGACACCAGTCCAAGCAGGAGCATCTGGGCCAGTAACAAGAGCCACCACTGGGGCAGATTGCCCAGGCTCACGCGGACGCCGCGGCAAAATGACTTCCACCACCCGCCGGGTTCTTCCCACGCCACGGGCAAAACAGCTGCCGTCGAGAAGTTCCATATCAGAGCGAGCGGGAGCAGCGCGATGATGCCGAGAGAAAGCGAGGGTATCGAGAGGAGAGGCACGGTTGCCCCCATCAAGGCTCCCCAACCAAGGAATTCCAACGCGAAGAATCGCCAGAAGCGTCGCATGGCTGGCAGGAATGCGTTGCGCGGATCGACCTGACCTCTGCATACGAATTCAACGACAGTGGCTGTCATCCACGCGGCATAGGCCACAGCAAGCGCCAGGCTGATCAGGAAGTACAGCGAGAGGTTGAAACTCAGGCGCAGTACTTGCACCGGTAGAGATGGCGAGAGCCAGTTCTGCAGCGCCGGCGTCGTGGAAAGCCACGCGACCGCTCTACCGGCAATCGTTGCCAGCGCGAGCGGTATCAGGAAGTCTTTGTTGCGGACTATTGCGGCCACGGCCTTCGGCATCAGGAGCAGGGAAACCACAGGCGCCGCCAGGAGGAACGTGGAAAGAATGCCGATTCCAAAGCTAAAACCGTCCGGCAACCGCAGAGACTGCATGAGGTCCACCCACAACACCGTGGAAAGACCGAAGAAACATATCTGTCGTAGCGTGCGAAGGCTGAAGCGGCTCATAGTGGGCCTATTCGTGAGATCTATGCATGGCGCACATGATGCCTGTCCGGAGGAAAATTAGCCAGCGCGCGCGCTCGCGTTTTGACCAATGGAGGTCCATAAGGTCAATTCGGCGAACATCATAGCTCACGAGCGCAGTGACGAGTTGCACTTCCGCGACTCCCGAGTCAGCGGGGCCGGTTCTGACGCCGAGTCGGTTATCGGTCGAAGCTTCACCGCCTATTCCCGCGGCGCATTTGAATTGGCGCATTTGAATTGGTCGCGCGGGGCAAAGTCCCGGGATAAGATCGCAGGATGGAAGTACGCCTGTTTCCCAATTCCGGACGTCCGGGCGTGGGCCTAAGACCGCGCCGGGAGAGCCAGCGTCCACATCTGCCCCAGCATTCCCGTCATTGTCCGGTTCTCGATGCGGGCAGTTCGCTGGGGTATCTGGTGTATCCGCCTCTGGAACCGAACGAATCTTTCCACGTGGAGTACGAAGGTGAGGGACGGTATCGGATTTCGTACTACTTCTTTGTTCCCCCGGAGAAGTGGGAGCCGATTTTCGCCGTGACTCTTTCGCTTCCTCCGGGCGGTGTGGGGATGATCAAGGAAGATGTCGAGATCCTCAGCAAAAAGGCGCCGATCTCGCGGGAGATGGCGCTCACGATCATGCGCGGTTTCATCGTGCCGGAGGATATGGGCACTCCCGCCGGCGGGATATCCCTGCGGGGTTCCGTAAACTTTCAGACACCGGAGGGTTGGGACACGGTCTATACGCCGATCTTCAATATGATCGAACGGCCGATCGCGCCGATGCTGATTGTACGGGTGGAAACGGACTGGTTTCCGCATGAGACCGAGTTCCGATACGTGCTGCAGCCGGGCGAAGGTATTGCCGGATCCCACTCCATTCCGATCGGGCAGGTCTTCTTTGTGCCGCGCGAAGAAATCACGATGCGCGACTGCACGACCGGCGAACTTGAAAAAATTGTCGAGGCAAAGAAGCATTTTGCCGAGCACAAGGCCGCCTCGAAGATCACCACGCCTTACGGGCTGCAATACAGTCCGCACTACCTGAAGGAGAGCCGCGATCGGAAATAGAATGCTTATGACCCTTCCTTTCGATCCCGCGCCGGCGCCGTATTGTGAAAGCCTCGAAGAGGGCGCCGCGGTATTGCGGGGTTTCGTCCTGGACCAGGAGTCTGCGCTCCTGGCGGGGGTGGCGCGCGTCGTGGAGGCCGCGGATTTTCGTCATCTCATCACGCCCAGCGGTCACACCATGTCCGTCGCGATGACCAACTGCGGCTCTGTCGGATGGGTGTCGGATCGCAACGGTTATCGCTATGACCCCGTCGATCCGCTAACGGGAACTCCGTGGCCGGCCATGCCCGATCTGTTTCTCGATGTGGCGCGTCGCGCCGCGGCTGAGGCCGGCTTTCCACGCTATGCGCCTGACGCCTGCCTGATCAATCGCTACGTCGCGGGCGCGAAACTCAGTCTGCATCAGGACCGGGACGAGAACGATTCCTGGGCGCCCATCGTTTCCGTTTCGCTGGGTTTGCCGGCGGTTTTCCTCTGGGGGGGCCGGCGCCGTTCGGATCCGGTTCGGCGTGTGCGCCTCGACAGCGGCGACGTGGTGGTCTGGGGCGGTCCTGCGCGCTTCATCCATCACGGCGTTGCGCCGCTCCGCGACGGCGACCATCCGTTGACCGGCGCCACCCGGATCAACCTGACGTTCCGGAAGGTGTTTTAACTTCGGACCGGTCTACGATGGCTCCGCGGTCAGCACGTCGGTCACGGCCGCGCGCTTCAGCTTCCTTCCGAGCACTCTCCAGCCGAGGACCAGCGACGTCACACACAGCGCAGTGCCGCCGACCATGAACGTGATGACCACGATGTCCCACAGGGGACGGTGGTTGTACAGAAACGGGAAGTTCAGGGAGTGAAGGGCGGAGTACAGCCAGCGGTTGACCCAGTTGCGGCTGCTGTAGGTGGTGAGCACGCGGGCCGATTTGGGGTCCACGTAGTGACGCGTGTGGTCCGCATCGTTCATCAGCACAAGAAGAACGGGCAGCGGGCGCTGCCGGGTCCGGTCAAAGTAGTAGAGGTCGTATTCATCGATCGGCCGGATTTCGATGGCGTCGGGGTCGGGCACGGCGCCCTTGATGATCTCGATGACTTTTTCCTGATCGAAGCCATCGATTTCAGCGCCGTCGAGGGAAAGCAGCCGGTTCTTTCCCCCACTGAGCTTCGCCGAGAAAATCGGTGTTCCATTGAAAGAAGTCCATTCCAGCTCCCGGACATCGAGATTCGGGACTCTGGCGAGCACGTCGCCAGGGTGGACGGATGCGAAGTCCGTCATGCGGACGCGTCCACGTAACGCGCCGGCTATGCCTTGCTGCGCTCCACTCCGCCCCCCGCCGCGGCCGTCCGCGCGATTGCTGCCCGTGAGGCGTTCCACAAGGGGAAACGGCCCGAGAGACATCATGCCGCTGAACGTCCACGTGATCGTTGCAACGCCGAAGACCATGCCGAAGATCCAGTGCCATCGCTTCTGGCCCCTGTACGGCACGCCTGTTGGGTTGCCCGCCAGTCGATACCGCTTCTTCGGCGAATACATCCACACCGCGACGATCATGCCGATGATGGAGCCGATGGTTCCGATCATCGAGGCATAGATCATGAAGTTGATCCAGAACGGCTGGTTCTGGCGTAGAGGCGTGTAGTAGAGCCAGTGGGGAATCGCGCTGATGTGCGCCGCCATACGGGAGGCGAATGTCGTGTATTGAACGACCTCGCCGGTCGCGCCATTGAGGTAGACCTGTTGTCCGTCCGGCCAGGAGTATTTGTACATCGGACGCAGGTTGCGAAGCTGTCCGGCAACCGTCCACTGATCGGGTTCTTCGACGGACTCTTTCCGGGCCGTCTGAGAGGGGCGGTCCGTCCAGGAAGACGCGATCCGATCCAGCATTTCAGTCGACACTTCGGTTTGTTCTTCGCCGGTATCGGCGTACACGATTCTTGCTGCTCCGCCACCCCGTCCGCCTTCACCGAAACGGTAGACCGGGCGTCCGTCGAATGAGTTCAGGCGCACGCCGCCGGGGGTAGCCTGCAGGTCGAGTGTTTCGGCCGCCTCCTCGGGCGACAGGATGATCTGGGCAGGGTCGAGTTTCGGAGAGTGCTCCAGGCGGTCTTCGGCGCCGACTTCGGGGAAGGTCCAGTACATCATTCCGATTCCCGATGGAAACCAGAGAAGGAAGACGAGGCAAAGGACGATTCCCACCCACCGGTGAGCAAAAACGAGGGTGCGGAGAACGTATTTCACGGTATCAATTTCACGGTATCAGCGGGCCTCGAATGTCAGCGTTCCCTTTCAGGCGGTCGATGCTACCGGCGGCGGCGGGGCCGGGCTACTGAAGTTTTTCTGAACAAAACGTCAGGTTGACCAGGATTGTAGGGGCGGTCTGT
>DASUFH010000484.1:0-3719 GCA_036274645.1 Terriglobia bacterium | reverse complement strand
GCCCGGGAGAATGACGACATCTGGGAGGTCGTGTATACCGCAGCCCGCCTCGATGAAATTGCGCGTCAGGTCATCGCTACGCTCGAAACGGCGTCGCTGGCCAAATACGCGTTCACGCTGGCGCAACGGTTCAATCTGTTCTATCACCACCATCGCATTGTCGGGGAAAAGGACGAGTCCCGGCGGCTGTTCTATCTCGCCGTCGTCGATCTCACCCGGCGCGTGTTGACCCGCGCGTTGGACATGATGGGAATAGGGGTTCCTCCGCTGATGTAGCGTCCCCCCGGTTTTCCATTTTCCATTGTCGGTTGTCGATTGTCCGATGTAGCCGCCGTTTACTGTAAACGGCGAACGAACAATGAAAGACGTCCATCGGACAATCGACCACAGTCAATGGAAAATGAGCATTTCGGGGACACGCTCTCAGACGCGCTTTGACGGCTTCAGCACAAACAGGAAATCCAACCCAAACCGCCGGAGACCCGGCGCGCCCAACGTGCTTCGGAATAGCCTGTAACGATGGTAGAGGTCGGAATGCCGCCGGCCCTCGACCGGCTCGACCGATTGACCGTTGGCGGGTACGGCCGGCCGGGGTCGATAGTGGTCTTTCCAGTTGGACTTCTGCGGCAACAACCCCAGATTGCGCAGCCCTCGATTGAAACCGTAAGTCCGGCACGATACGACTGCGAAGCCGGAGCGCTGGAACAGCGTCGACAACGCGTTCGGCGAGAGGAAAACGAGATGACCGTCCTTGCTGCGAGGCGCCGCGCCCTCCTCCTTGTGGTACCGGATGAGTGATTGGCTGTCGTTCAGACCGTTGGGTATTGAAACATAGGCAAGACCGTCGTCACGTAGAACGCGGCGGCAATCCGTCAGTGTGGCGACGGGATCGGTGACGTGCTCCAGCACGTTGTTGATGTGGATGAAATCGAAAAACGTGGCGGGAAACTCGCTGGTTGATCGGCGGAAGCGGTCGGCGGGAATCCCCAGATTCGACGACGCGTACCGGATCGCGCTCTCGGAGAATTCAACGCCATAAACTTCCCAACCCGAAACGGCGCGCAGCCCATTGATGAAAAACCCCGCTGCGCAGCCGACATCGAGAAACCGGCCGGGCGGAAGCGGACCTCGAATCCGGTCGATGCGGCGCGCAAATGCTCGGCCCCTCCCCTCCATACGGCTCCGATTGAACGTATCGAAATAGGGAGCGGAGTAGAATGCCGCCAATTCTTCAGCGCACGGCATCGGATCGAAGAAGCGCGCGCCGCAGGCATGGCACTCCTTCAGATCGTAATCGCGACCCGCCACCAGATTCACCTGGCATACGCTGCGGCCGCCTTCTTCCTGGCAAATTGGACATAAACGCCTCACCACTGCGCTCTTTTGCCCCTCAGCGAAGTATTCGAACAAATGGATTGCGCGCGACAGAGTAACCCAATGTTACATTTGCTGTCCGGAGTTTTTTCCGGCTATTCCATGGAGAGTCTTCGCCGTCTTTTCATCGACCATTTTGGATCTCCCCCGAACCGGGTCGACCCGTTAAAAGGACCGCTTGGAGGATCCGAACGACAGCTCTTCCGGCTGATCGGCGCCCCCGGCAGCGCGATCGGCGTCCACTATCCGTCGCTGCATGAGAACGTCGCGTTCCTCGAATTCAGCCGGCATTTCCGCCGTCATGGCCTTCCCGTGCCGGAGATATTCACCGAAGATCTCGATCGGAATGTCTACCTGGAAGAGGACCTTGGAGACACGACGCTCTTCCAGTATCTCGCGGGCCATCGCGACGGGGAGCGCATTGCGCCGGAAGGGGTTGAGGCGTACCGCAAGGTCGTTGCGCTGCTGCCACGATTCCAGGTCGACGCCGGGCGTGATCTCGACTATTCGGTGTGCTATCCGCGACAGAGCTTCGACCGCCAGTCGATTACCTGGGACCTGAATTACTTCAAGTATTACTTTCTGAGAGCCGCCGGAATTCCGTTCAATGAACAGGCTCTCGAAGACGACTTCGTCCGCCTGACGGACTTTCTCCTGACGGCGCCCGGGAGCGATTTCTTCCTCTACCGGGATTTCCAGTCCCGCAACATCATGTGGCGCGACGGGAAGCCGTACTTCCTGGACTATCAGGGTGGACGCCGCGGGGCGCCGCACTACGACATTGCGTCCCTCCTCTACGACGCGAAAGCCGACCTGCCACCGGAGCTGCGTGAACGGCTGCTGGAGGAGTACGTGGGACATCTCAGCAGCCGCACGGATATCGGCCCAACGGCGTTCATGCGCCACTACTATGCGTTTGTGTATATCCGGATCATGCAGGCCATGGGAGCGTACGGGTTCCGCGGCTTCTTCGAACGCAAGCCTCTGTTTCTGGCCAGCGTCCCCTACGCGCTCAGAAACGTCCGCTGGCTGCTGGATCACGTCGAACTGCCGGTTGAAACGCCCACGCTGATGACGGCATTCCGGAGCCTGCTCGATTCGGAACGTTTTGCGCCGGAACCGCCGGCGGACGGCAAACAGGAAATCCTGACAGTCCGCGTCTTCAGCTTTTCCTTTTTGCACGGCAACAGGCCCCAGGACGACACCGGGAACGGGGGTGGCTTCGTCTTCGATGTTCGCAGCCTGCCCAATCCGGGACGTGAAGAGCGATTCAAGAAGCTGACCGGGAAAGACGCCGCGGTGATCGAGTACCTCGAACGCTCGGATGACGTGCGCCAGTACTTCGCCAATGTCTGCGGGCTCGTCGACGCCAGCGTCAGGAACTATCGCCAGCGTGGTTTCCGGAACCTGATGGTGTCGTTCGGATGCACCGGCGGACAGCACCGCTCGGTCTACATGGCTGAACAACTGGCGCAGCATCTGAACGCCATTCCGGGAGTCCGCGCGCGCGTCGCCCACCTTCAACTGGAAGTCCTCGACCTATGAAAGCCATGGTGTTCGCGGCGGGCCTGGGCACGCGCCTGCGTCCACTCACCGACAGCCGTCCCAAGGCGCTCGTTGAGGTGGCCGGTCAGACGCTGCTTGACCACACACTGGCGCGCCTTCGCGAGGGGGGCGTCACCGAAACCATCGTCAACACCCATCACTTCGCCGACGCCATCGCCCGGCACCTCAAAAAGCGCGCCGATCTCGATATGCGCGTCGAGATCTCTCATGAGGACGTTCTGCTCGACACCGGTGGCGGGCTGAAGAAGGCGGGATGGTTCTTCGTGGAGAACGGGAACAGCGAACCGTTCGTCGTCCACAATGTGGATATCATCAGCACGATCGACCTCCGGCGGATGGCGGACGCGCACACCAGAAGCGGCGCGCTCGTCACACTGGCGGTCCGCCGGCGGAAGACGTCTCGTTACCTGATCTTCGATGAAAACCTTCAGCTCTGTGGCCGGGGAAACCAGGCCAGGAGCCAGATCGACATGGCGCGGCCATGCGCGGGCGCGCAACCGCTGGCCTTTTCGGGGATTCACATCATTTCGCCACGGCTCCTCACGATGATGACCGCGGAAGGCCCCTTCCCGATCATCGACTTCTACCTCGAGCTTTCCGCGAGCGGGGAAAAGATCTGCGGTTACATCGACGACCAATCGTATTGGCGCGATCTCGGACGGCTGGAAGATCTTACGAAAGCGGGAGAAGAAATCGCGCTCTGGAGTGGCCGGTAAGAACAAACCGCCGTTTCGGATCCCCGTCTGCTTGCAGGGGCGGTCTATGACCGCCCCTGCAAG
>DASUFH010000483.1:0-11325 GCA_036274645.1 Terriglobia bacterium | reverse complement strand
GTTCCAGATCTTTCAGAACAAGAACTACGTGATCCTCATCAACGAGTATCCGGGAACGTTTCGCATTATTCCCATCGACCAACCCCACCCGGTCGATGCGGATATCAGCTGGATGGGAGATTCCGTCGGTCATTGGGAAGGCGACACACTCGTCATTGACACGATTGGCTACAACGGCCGGCACGCGATTGGCGGCATCCAGGAGCCCAGCGAAGATTTTCACACCATCGAACGCCTGACCCGTACCAGCGCAACGAGCGTCTTCTACGAGATCATCTACGAGGATCCGCAGAAGGCCACCGGTCAGTGGCGGGCGACGCAGACGTTCACTCAGGACACGCGTCCCGGCGTGAACAAGGTGATGGAGTTCATCTGCGAAAACAATCGCGACTACAACACGCTGTTTGGCCCCGAGGGGCCGGCTCAGGGCGGGCGTGGCGGTCGCGGCGCAGGTGGCGGCGGCCCTCGCGGAGAGTAGCTGCGAAGGCGGGACCATTTGTGGGTCCCCGCCTGCTTGTAGGGGCGGTCTATGACCGCCCTGCGTTTCGAATGGAAACCTCTGATTAACCAGAACTCCACCCTGAAACGTTGAGCGGTCATAGACCGCGCCTACAAGCAGACGGGGACCCAATTGTTTTTCCACGCGTTTCTGACCCTTGCTGTCATTCATCCCCTTTGCCGCCCGTAAAAGGCGCACGCGTTCAAAAGATTGGTTGCGCCGGATAGCCGCGCTAAGATACGCGGCATCATGAAGCTCAAAGCCCTGATGCTTTTGGCCATACTGGCCACGCCGGTCGCCGTGTACCGCGCCGGCCAGGTTTCCGGACGCGGAAACATCGAGGAACTTCAGAGGCTGTTTCAGAATCCGCCGGACGATTCCCGCATCATGATGCGCTGGTGGTGGTTTGGGCCTGCGGTGACCGAACCGGAACTCGAGCGCGAAATGCGGATGATGAAGGAAGGCGGCATTGGCGGCTTTGAGGTTCAGCCCGTCTATCCTCTCGATCTGGACAATGCCGGTACGGGATTTCGAAACCTGCCCTATCTCTCCGATGAGTTTCTCGACCGGTTACGTTTCACCGCAGCCAGGGCGCGGGAGCTGGGTTTGCGTTTCGATCTGACGCTGGGCAGTGGCTGGCCCTACGGCGGACCTACCGTGCCGATAGAACAGGCTTCAGGCCGGCTGCGCGTTGAGCGCATTAACGTCGCCGGCGGCGCGGAACGAGTCGCGCTGCCGGCAATTGGCGCCGGGGAAAAGTTGATTGCGGTGTTTGCGGCGCCCGCTGATGGCAGCGCTCGTGAGATTACCGACATCCGGGACGGCGCCGCATGGCTTCCCTCCGGTCTCGCCGGTCGCAATACCGTTTACGTGTTCATTTCGAGCCGCACCAGGATGCAGGTGAAGCGTCCGGCGGTGGGCGCGGAAGGATTCGTGCTGGATCACCTGGATCCGAAGGCGATCGACGGTTATCTCTCCAGCGTCGGGGATCGATTGATGCAGGCGGTCGGTTCGAATCGCCCTTATGCGATCTTTGCGGACAGTCTCGAAGTCTACAACGCCGACTGGACTGACAACTTTCTGGAGGAGTTTCAGCGTCGGCGCGGCTACGATCTGCGGCCCAATCTCGTTGCGCTCGTCGCCGGCGCAGACGCAAACGCCGCGGCCCTCCGCCACGACTGGGGCAAAACGCTGACGGAATTGTTCAACGACCGGTTTCTCGCGCCCCTCGGGAAATGGGCGCACGAGAAGGGAACGAGGCTCCGGGCGCAGGCGTATGGCACGCCTGCGGTTGCGCTTTCCAGCAACGCTCACGTCGACTTGAGTGAAGGGGAAGGGTTGCAGTGGGATCGCCTGAGCGCAACGCGCTGGGCTTCGTCGGCCAACCATATCTACGGACGTCCGGTCACGTCCTCCGAAACCTGGACATGGCTGAACTCTCCGCCCTTCGCGGCCACGCCTCTCGACATGAAAGCGGAAGCCGACCGCCACTTCCTGCAGGGGATCAATCAACTGATCGGTCACGGCTGGCCCTACAGTCCCGCCAGCGCGCCTTATCCCGGCTGGCATTTCTATGCGGCCGGGGCGTTCAACGACCAAAACCCCTGGTGGATCGTCATGCCCGATGTCACGCGGTATCTGCAGCGCGTCAGCTTCCTGATGCGTCAGGGACAGCCGGTAAACGACGTCGCGATCTATCTTCCGAACGATGACGCATGGTCCGGTTTCCGAAGCGGCAGCGTCAGTCTGTTCGAGGTCCTGCGACAGCGCCTCGGAACGGATCTGATACCGGCGGTGCTCGGCGCGGGATACAACTTCGATTTCTTCGACGATGACGCGTTCCGGCAGACCGGAAAGGTGGACAACGGCGCGCTCCGGTTGGGCCCGAACGCATACAGAGCCGTCATCCTTCCGAACGTGGAGCAGATACCCCTCGATACCCTCCAGAAACTGGAGGAATTTGCGCGGGGGGGCGGAACCCTGATCGCCACGCGGCGTATACCGGCGGAAGCGCCGGGGCGGCGCTCGACCGCACAGGAGCGTCAAACGCTCACCGAAGTCGCCCGCCGCCTGTTCGAAAGCCCATCCGCTCGCGGCTATTTCGTTTTGAACGAGACGGCAGATCTCGCCAAAGCGCTGACTGTCCGGCTGCAGCCCGATGCGACGTTCTCTCCCGTGGCGCCTCAGGTGGGTTCTGTTCACCGGCGCACGGAGGACGCGGACATCTATTTTGTCGCCAACACGTCCAACGCCCGAGCGAGCGTCAGCGCCACATTTCGGGTGAAGAACGGGGCGCCCGAGTGGTGGGATCCGTCGACGGGCCGCGTGACTTCTGCGAGCGTCGAAGCGCAGTCGGAGTCCGCTGTGACCGTGCATCTCGATCTCGAACCGTATGACTCTCGTGTGCTGGTTTTCACCGGCCGTCCCCGGCAGTCGGCTCCCCGCGGGTCGGACGGCCCGCCGGAGTTTGTGGACATGCGCGCAGGATGGAGAGTGTCGTTCGGGCCGAACGGCGCGTCTCAGCTGCTGGAAAACCTTCGGTCATGGACCGACGATCCGGAGACCCGCTTCTTTTCCGGCGTCGCGACCTATGAAAAGACGATTGGCGTTCCCGATCGAATGCTTCGAGACGGCGCCGAGGTCCGGCTTGATTTCGGCGATGCCCGGCCCGCCGATGCGGAGGCGCCACGGGCGGCAAGCGTCAATGGAATGCGAACGGCCATCGAAGCTCCGGTCCGGGACGCCGCCGTTGTCTACATCAACGGCCGGCGTGCGGGATCGGTCTGGCGTCCGCCGTATTCGGTCGATGTGACGGGGTTGCTGCAGCCGGGACTGAACCAGGTTCGCATCGACGTCGCCAACACCGCCATGAACGATATGGCCGGTCATCCATTGCCCGATTACCGGCAGCTCAACCAGCGTTATGGCGAGCGTTTTCAGGTTCAGGATCTGCAGCGTGTCCGCCCCCTGCCATCCGGACTGTTGGGCGTGATCCGACTGGTTGCGACGGGAGCGGCCCGTTAATGGCGCCTCTCCTCAGCGCGCAGCTCATCACGAAAACATTTGCCGGCGTCCGCGCTCTGCGGAACGTTTCATTTGAATTGCGCCGAGGAGAAGTCCATGCCCTGATTGGCGAAAACGGCGCGGGCAAAAGCACGCTGATCAAGGTCATGACGGGCGCCGTCCAACCCGATTCGGGAGCGCTCGCCGTATCCGGGCGCGCCGTTCCGCTCATGGATCCCGCCGCCGCTCGATCGCTGGGGATCGCCGCCATCTATCAGCAGCCGGCGTTGTTTCCGCATCTCAGCGTTGCGGAAAACATGGCGCTCGCCCTGGAAAGCGGCGGCGCCCTGCGCAGAGTCCGCTGGCGCGAAATGAACCAACGCGCCACGGCGTTGATTGCGCGGGTGGGTGGCGCGATCGATCCGGACCGGCTGGCCGGGACTCTGAGCATGCCCGAGCAACAGCTGGTGGAGATCGCGAAAGCCCTCGGCGCGAACGCGAAGGCGTTGATCATGGATGAGCCCACCGCCTCGTTGACGCACCGCGAAACGGAATTGCTGTTTGACGTCATTGCGGCGCTGCGCCGCGATGGCGTGGGCATCATCTATATCTCGCACCGTCTCGAGGAAATTGCGTCCATTGCGGACCGCGTGACGGTGCTGCGCGACGGTGAGACGATCGCCACGTTCCAGAAAGGCGAAGCCAGCCGGCAGCAGTTGATCGCCCTGATTGCCGGCCGGGAAATGGCCGAAAGTTTTCGGGAAGGTCAGGGCGCCACCGGCGGCGCCGTTCTGGAAGTACGGCGTCTGGGAAGCCCGTCCGGTTTGCGCGACATCAGTTTCTCGCTGCGGGCCGGAGAGATTCTCGGCTTCGCCGGTCTTGTGGGATCCGGCCGCACGCGGTTGGCGGAGGCGCTTTTCGGACTGACGCCCGCCGATTCCGGCGAGATCCTGCTGCGGGGCCGTTCCGTCCGGATTGGTTCTCCGGAGAACGCCATACGGCTCGGGATCGGGTATGTGCCCGAGGATCGCCGGCGTCACGGCGTCATCCTGGATATGCCCGTCAGCGCGAACGTGAGCCTCGCTAATCTCAAGAGCGTTTCGCATAGCGGTCTTTTGCGCTCAACGGAAGAACGCCGTCTCGCCGAAGGATATGTGGCGCGCCTGCGCATCAAGGCGCCGTCCGTCGATATAGACACCGCAACCCTCTCCGGTGGCAATCAGCAGAAGGTCGCGCTCGCCCGCTGGCTGGCGATCAATCCACTCGTGCTCATTCTGGACGAGCCGACTCAGGGCGTGGACGTGGGCTCGAAGGCCGAGATTCACCGGCTGATCGCGGATCTGGCGTCTCGCGGTGTGGCCATCGTGATGATTTCCTCCGAACTGGCGGAGGTACTTGCCATGAGCGACCGGATTGCGGTGATGCGCGACGGGGCTCTACAGGGACTGTTGGGAAGGGAAGAGGCGACGCAGGAAAAAATCATGTCGCTGGTCCTGGAGGATCGCCTTGCGTAACCGGAGGCATGTCGCGCCCGCCGCCATCGCGCTCGCCGCGTTGGCCGCGGTGCTTGCCGTGGCGGCTCCCGGCTACTTTGCGCCCGACAACCTCCGTGACCTGTTCCTGGCGAACATGCCCGTGCTGATCGTCGCGCTGGGAGCAACGCTGGTGATCCTGACCGGACAGATCGACATCTCTTCCGGATCGGCGTTCGCAATCTGCAGCGTTGCGGCCGGAGCGCTGGCGAAGGCGGGATTACCCGCGCCGGCGGCGGCTTTGGGCGCGTGTGTGGTGGGGGTCACGCTCGGCGCAGTCAACGGGGCGCTGGTGGCCTATCGCGGCATTCCCTCCATCGTTGCGACGCTTGCGGCGATGGTGGCGCTGCGCGACGCGCTGCGCTGGGTGACCGAGGGCGCGTGGGTGCAGAATCTGCCGGCCGGCTTTCAGTGGTTTGGGTTGACGCAGTCGTCTTATCCGCTATTCGCATTCTTGTCGGTGGCGATTCTGGTCCTTGTGGTGGTGGTGGGCATGCGTCATCTCGCCGCCGGCCGGTGGGTTTACGCGACCGGTTCAAATGCGGAGAGCGCCCGGCTGGCCGGCATCGACACGGCGCTGGTGACGTTCTGGGCATTTGCGGCGGCGGGCGTCTTCACCGGGTTTGCCGCGGCGCTCAATGCCGTGCGGTTCGACCAGATTCCTCCCAATACCGGACTCGGTCTGGAATTGCAGGTGATCGCCGCCGTGGTGGTCGGCGGCACGGCCATTACGGGGGGAAGAGGAAGCATTGTGGGAACCGTGCTCGGCGTCGCGCTGCTCGGCGCCATCGGTCCGGCTCTGACGTTTCTGGGGGTGAGCGCTTATTGGGAACGCGCGATCCAGGGCGGCATCATCCTCGCAGCGGTCGCCGTGGAAGCGATTCGCGCGCGTCTGCAGAAAAATGGACGAGTCCTTGCGAACCAGTCCTGATCCGTCTCGCCATATCTCTCTTCTGCGCGGGCGGCGGTTGGGGCACGCCGTCCTTGCCGCGGCGCTCCTCGTCGAGGTCGCCGTCTTTTCCGGAATCTCACAGAATTTTCTTACCGCAGGCAACTTCATTGAAGTAGCCCGCTTCAGTGTCGAACTGGGGCTTCTGGCCGTCGCCCTGACGCCCATTCTCATCACGGGCGGCATCGATTTGTCGGTCGGGTCAATGATGGGATTGGCGGCCGTTTTGTTTGGAGCAGCCTGGAAGGATTGGGGCTTGCCGATACCTGTGGCCGTGGCGGTGGCCCTTTGCGCCGGAGTCGCGGGTGGCGGGCTGAATGCGCTCTTGATCTCCCGGCTGCGGCTTCCCCCGCTGATTGTGACGCTGGGAACCATGTCGTTGTTTCGCGGAATCGCCGAAGGGCTGACTCACGCTTCGGTGAACTATTCGGGTTTTCCGGGCTCGTTCCTCTTTCTCGGCCAGGGCTACATCGCCGGCGTTGTTCCTGCGCAGGCGCCAATCTTCCTGCTGGTCTTTGCCGGATATGTCGTCCTGTTGCACCGCTCGGTTTTCGGCCGGGCTCTCTACGCGATCGGATTCACGGCGGCGGGCGCGCGCTACGCGGGTATACCGGTCGCGACGCGCGTCGGGCTGGTCTATGTGCTCTCCGGTCTGGTGGCGGGACTTGCCGCCGTGATCTATGCCGCGCATCTCGGGCAGGTTCGTTCCGACGCCGGAGGGGGATACGAACTCGACGCCATTACTGCAGCGGTACTCGGGGGGACTTCCGTCTTCGGCGGGCGCGGGTCGCTGTGGGGATCGCTGTGGGGACTGCTGTCGATCGTCATCCTGCAGGACGGCATGCGCCTGGCGGCGCTGCCTTCGGAATTGACGGGCGTCTGCACAGGCGCCCTGCTAGTATCCGTCATCGGAATCGACCGGTTACGGAGACAGCGCGCCTGGTCGCCCGGTTCCAACGTCACCATTTCCGAGGGGGAGTTTTCCATGAAGAACAGCCAGATCGCGATGTTGTGCGCGACGATCGTGGCGGCGGCGCTCATCGTTGCCGGCACGAATGTCTGGCTGGCGCGGTCTCTTACCGGTCCGGCAGGGACTCCAGTCGCCAACGCGGCCGCCGGAAATGGCGCGGCGCGGCGACCCGTCATCGCCATGATGCCCAAAGCCAAGGGCGATCCCTATTTTGTCAGCGTGCGCGGCGGCGCCGAAGAAGCCGCGCGTGAACTTGGCGTGGAGCTGATCTGGGACGGCCCGACCAGCCTTGAAGCCGCCAAACAGAATGAAATCGTCGAAAGCTGGATCACCCGCCAGGTGGACGTGATTGCCGTGTCCGTGGAGAACAAGGCCGGAATCTCCACGGTGCTGAGAAAAGCGCGGGAACGCGGAATTCGTGTGCTCACCTGGGATGCGGACGCGGAGGCGGACGCGCGCGACTTCTTCGTGAATCAGGCGACCGCCCAGGGAATCGGTTACGGACTGACCGACGAAGCGGCCCGGTTGCTCAACGGCAAAGGCCAGTTCGCCATCGTCACCGGCGCGCTGAGCGCGGCGAATCAGAACGAGTGGATTTCGCACATCAGGAAGCGGATGGCCGACAAATATCCGGGGCTGTCCCTTGCGGCGATCCGTCCGAGCGACGACGACCGCGACAAGGCGTTCGCCGAAGCGCAGACTCTGCTGAAGGTTCACCCGCAGCTTAATCTGATCATGGCCATCTCGGCGCCCGCGGTTCCCGGCTCCGCCGAGGCTGTCCGCCAGGCTGGCCGGAAGGACGTTGACGTCATCGGACTCTCGCTTCCGAATATCAACAAGGCGTACGTTCACGAGGGCGTCGTGCAGACCGTCATGTTGTGGAGCACGCGCGACCTGGGATACCTGACCGTTTATGCGGGCTCCCTGCTGGCCGGAAAACGCATCCCCCAGGACACGACGTCGATTGAAGCGGGTCGCCTGGGCAAGATCGAGGTGCGGGGCGGCGAAATCATCCTGGGCCCGCCGCTCATGATGAACAAGGACAACATCGACAAATACGATTTCTGAAGCGCGAGTTGCGGGCTGCGATCCGCCACTATGCGCAGACACGAGAAAAGGAGGTAGCAACATGGGCTCACGCATCTGGCGCCCGGTCGCCGGCCTGGTCGCCGGCTTCGTGTGTTGTTGGACCGTGTTTGGCGCGCAGACCGGCGCCACGCCCTATGCCGATGTCCTTGCCGCAGTCCGGCAATGGGTCGACGGGATGGATGGAAAGGTCTACACCGCGACGATTCGGAGCAGTGACGGCGTTTCCCCTCTTCGCGGGAAGCGGGTCAATGATCGGCTGTTCGAATTTCAGGACGGCGACGTGCGCATTGGCATCGGATTCAACATAGCGCCGGAAAAGAACTCGACCCTGGAGGAGTTGCGGTCTGCGTTCAATCATATTGCGCTCGATCGCATTCCCGTGCCGGGGGTAAAGACCCGGAATTGGGAAACCCGGCTGCAGACCTCAACATCGTCCTTCAAGAACGGGGTCACTCTGGAGTCGTGGAAAGATGGCGTCCTGAAGGCGCGTGTGCAGGTCCAGTTCTTTGCCGCGTACGGGCGCCGCACCGATGTGGCCGTGCCCGCCGATGCCCGGATGCCCGAGGAAACCTATTTTCAGATTCGCAAACCCATCAAAGCCGATCTGACGATTGAAGGACGTTTGTTCTAACGTCGGGCGGTCATAGACCGCCCCTACATGGGGAAGGACGAGGCGAAATTCCCGCTGTCCAGGCTCGCATTTAGCGAGGGAAGAACAACCGGATCGGAACTGAAAAACCGGGGAGAACCGGTTCGGCGGTAATGATGTCGTCGATCGACCTCTGTTCTGTGTCCGTCAGCGAGCGGTAGATCGTTACGGTCTGGCGCCGGGGATCCACCAGCCAGACCAGCGGCACGCCATGTTCGAAGTACTCGCCGATCTTACGCCCAACCTCAGTCAAGCTATCGGACGGCGCATGGTTAACGCCATGCATCAGCACGACCGGAGCTGAAAGCCTTTCGTTTTCTGTTGCTGATCTGGTTGAGTTCGGGCGATTTTGCGACTATTGTTCCGCGGGTTTACCAGATAAAACCAGGAGACGATGTGATCGAGAAACGTTATCTGTGTCCTCCCAACGACGCAGCCGGGACGCCTCGCCCGCTTACTGCGGTCGTTCGCATCTCATGACCTGCGGGTAGAATGTAGGCGGGTTTCAACCATGGTTCACTGGCTTCGTTCGCCCATACTCCTTATTCCAGCGCTTCTCCTGTCCGTTACCGGGGGCCAGGCGCAGGGCCGGTTGCAGGTTCAGACGCCGGAAGACCGAGTCATTGCCGCCGGTCAGACGCACCGGTATGGCGTCAGTCTGATGAAGGATCAGCGCATCGAGATCGATGTCTATCAGGGAGGAATCGATGTCGGAGTCACGGTTACGGATCCGACCGGGGTCGCGATTGGTGTTTTTGATACCGCGGATGGGACAGCCGGGATTGAGACGGTCACGTTTGTTGCGGAATCGGCCGGGGAATACCGGGTGGCTGTTGCGCCGCTTGACGAATTCCTGGCGCCGGCTCCAGGCCGATACCGGATTGTTGTCGTGGAGGTCCGAAACGCCACGGACCAGGAGCTGGCTGAAGGACGGCGGGAACGCGGTCGAGCGGTGGGGCTGTCGCTGATCGGGGCGGCCGTCCAGAGCCTCGGTCAGGTCCGCAACCTGCAGGCGAGGGCGGCCCTGCAATTGCGTTCCGCCAATCTCCTTGCGGGCATCGACGATGCGAGCGCTTTAAGCCTGCTGGAGCAGACCAGGGACAGTCTTCTGGAATTCTTCGCAACTTTTGGGGGCGCCAGTCCAGCGCTTTCGGAAGATTTCCAGGCGGCGATGGAGGTTCGCCATCAGGTCCTGGAGGCCCTGATTCCCCGGGATCCCGAGATCGCTATCAGCTTCATTCGCGCAACCCGCGGGCTGACCGACCCCGAGACGGGCTTTGATGAAAGCCAGCAGGACCGGCTCCTCGAACTGTCCGCGGCCAATCGGCTGGCGACTTCCAATCCGCGTCGGGCCCTCGAGATTGCCCGGGAAACGTTGCGGGAAGAGGCTTCGCCCGAGATCGTCGATACCGTCCGCGCGCTTCAGGCGCAATCCCCGGACCTGGCCGCCGCGCTCGCTCGCGATATTTACGCCGCCCTGCTTGCGCGGCCGCTGCTCGCGGATGCCGGAACCGCCAATCTTGCAGTGGGCCTGGTTCGCCTCGCGCGACAAGGCGGCCGCACCGTAACCAATTCGGGCAGAAACGGCGCCGCCCCGCTGCTATCCAGCGCGGACTTCAGGAATCTGTACCAGAAGATGGTTGCCGAGGTCTTGTCGTATTCTCCACCGGAGTCGGGCTCCAACACTGCCGTAAAGCATGCTGCCCGGATGCTGGCCAGCAGCGTGAAAGACCTCGACGAGTTCCGCAGCCTCCCGCCCGACCGCGCGGCGGCGATAACCCGGAAGATTACTCAGTTGAGCGCGGCGCCGACCAGTCTGCCGGCTGTCGCTCTGGACATCAACACCGTTCCACTGGAGCAGGGAATCCTCATGGCCGAAGCGGCGCCGCCGGAAATGCGCGATCTCCTGTACCTTCAACTGGCGACCAGAGCGGCATCGTCAGGGGACATCGAACGCGCCCGGAGGATCGTCGATGAGCATCTCCGGAGTCCGGCCCGGCAGAAGGCGCTGGCGACCATCCAGCGGCTGGCTGTGGCGGCGGCCACCGACAGGGGAGATTTCGAAACCGCTCTCCGCATTGCTCAGAGCGAGCGGTCTCGTTCTGCCAGGATCGCGATGCTGGAGAAAATCGTGCCCGAAATCGGTCCCGGCCTGAAGAAGTCGACGGCCGCATTCTTTCTGGAGCAGGCCAGGAGCGCGCTGGATCCTTCCGCGCGGGCCGGTGGGGAAGAGGAAATGAGGGCGCTGCTGCAGATCGGCTCCGCTTATGCTCCGCTGAATTCGGACCGTGGATTTGAAATCGTCGATCCTCTGGTGGATCAGTTCAACGATTTGTCCGGTTCCGCTCTCGGCATGAATGGATTTCGCGAGGACTTCTACCGGGACGGCGAACTCATTACCTATAACGGCAACATACTCGCGGAAATCGCTGAACAACTCGAAGGAACGCTGAGCGACCTTTCGCTGGTCGATCCGTCTCGCGCGGTCAATACCGCCAGTCGCATCCAGTCCGCCGTTGTCCGGGTCGGCATCTACCTGGAGATCGCCCAAAAAGCGCTGCATCCGCCCGTTCACGCCGAATAGCCGCTTCGCGGGAATTAGGGACAGAGAGGAATTACGGGGACAGACCCCTA
>DASUFH010000482.1:0-3321 GCA_036274645.1 Terriglobia bacterium | reverse complement strand
GCGGTGGCGCCGTCGCCAAACATGCGATTGAACACCATGCGCGGATTGATCTCCATCGGCATGGGCGTCGTGGGCGTGCGCCACGAAATCGTATTCATATAGGTGCAGCTGAAACCCACGTCGCATGAGCCCACGAGACCGCTGTAGTCTTCGATGGCCAGCTCCAGCGAGGGCAGCAGCGTGTCCTGTCCGATCTTTTCGGCCGCGATCTGGTCGATGGTGACGCCGGCGCGGATGTCGGCGCCATCGGTGCGTTTCGGGTGAACGCCATTCAGGAAGACCGCCGGACAGCGGGTGTGATCGCCGCCGTTGTCGCCCGGCCCCTGGGGACCCGCCATGGCGTGCGCAAGATTGCTGATCACCACCAGCTGATCTTTGTGTTGCTCGAGTGGCGTCAGGATCGGCGATAACCGGAGCGGCCCTTCCGCCGCCGGTGTCCAGTTGCTCATGACGGCGCCATGTGGAATGAACAGCAGCCCGAGCCGCAGCTTCGGATCTGCGGCGCTTCCCGCCAGGGCCGTCGCGGCGGGGACCATGGATTCAAGAAATGGCAATGACAGCGACACCCCCATGCCTTTCAGGAACGTCCGTCTCGATAGATGCGTCTTCGTAATGAAGTAACTCACTTTGCCTCCTTGAACTGAAACGGGACGCTTCTGGCAATTCCCAGCACGAGCGATGAAAACCGGTAGTCCTTTGCGCGCGCCTCGGCCACGACCTTCCGCACGGCAGGCAGGTCGCGATAATCGATACCGCGTCCCAGGGCATAGGTCAGCATCTTTTCGGTCATCACGCCGACGAACACGTCGGGACGGCTCGCGACCATCTCCCGCAGGCCGGCGGCTCCGTCGACTTTAACGCCGTTGAAGAGCGAGCCGGAAGGGTCGATTTTCGAGCCATCGTCGATGGTTCTCCAGTGGCCGACGCCATCAAAGTTTTCGAGGGCAAAGCCGATCGGGTCCATTACTTTATGGCAACCGGCGCAGACTGCGTCGGACCGGTGCTTTTCCATGCGTTCCCGCAACGAGCGGGGCTTGCCGTCTTCGCCACTTTCCTTGAGCGCCGGCACATTGGGCGGCGGCGGGGTCGGCGGCACGCCGAGAATATTCGTCAGGATCCACTTTCCGCGCTGCACGGGCGACGTCCGGTTCGGATACGACGTCACCGTCAGAATGCTGGCCTGGCCGAGGATGCCGCGCCGCGATTCGCCGGGAACCTCCACGCGCCGGAAGTAGCTTCCGTACACGCCGGGAATTCCGTAGTGCCGCGCCAGCCGCTCATTGACGAACGTGTAGTCGGCGTTGATGAGATCCATCACGCTGCGGTCTTCCCGCATGATCGCGTTGAAGAGCAGCGTCGTCTCTTCCTTCATTGCCTGACGCAGGTTGTCGTCGAAATCCGGAAACACCTGCAGATCCGGCGAGGCGTTCTTCAGATTGCGCAGGTAGAGCCACTGCTCGGCAAAGTTGGAAATCAGCGCTCCCGATCTGGGATCCTCGATCATCCGCTTGACCTGATGCTCGAGCGTCGCGGGATCTTTCAGTTTCCCGGCGGCCGCAACCGTCAGGAGTTCGTCATCGGGGATGCTGCTCCACAGGAAAAACGACAGGCGCGAAGCCAGCGCAATGTCGTCCAGGCGGTAAGGCGCGTTCGGCTGGGCGCCGGCCGGATCGGGTTCGAACCGGAACAGGAACTCCGGACTCGCCAGGATGAACTGCAGCGCCGCTTCGACGCCGCGATCGAAGCTCGCGTTCTTCTCCCGCCCGCCGCGATAAAACTCCATCAGCGTATCCATGCTCGCGCTGTCGACCGGACGCCGGTACGCCAGCCGGGCGAGACTGGAGAGAATCTTTTTGGCGCACGCCGGCTCGTCCTGCGGCGAGACCGGCTGGCAGATGAAGATTTTTCGTCGTGACGGGGTGTCGCCCGTGGACGTCGGGCCATAGGGGCCTTCGACCGTCAGCCGGTCCACGGAAGGATCGCCCATGATATCGAGTCCATCCACGGTGGTGCGAAGGAACGGCCGGATCATGTCCTCGCGCGGCGCGTGACTCTTCAGCACCGTGGTGGCCCAGATCGTGTGCTCCCCGGCTGTCACCGGAACGCGGACGGTCAGCCGGTTGTCGAGGTCCGCGCCAAACGTTCCAGGATTGGCGGCCATGGAGTTGAAATCGTCCCGGCCGCCGACCGTCACCAGCTGCAGACGCTCACCGTCGAGCGCAATTTCAATCTGGTGCGGATCCTCCATCCCCCGCATCAGGTCGAATGTGTTGCGCCACAGGCGGACCTTGATCGTGTATTCGCCTTCGAGCGGAAAGGTGTGCCTGACGAGTATTCCGCCGCGCGTTCCGAGCGGCAGTCCTTCAATGTGCTGATCCTGGGACAGGTCCGGACGGAGCCGGTAAGTTGTGGCGCTTGGCGTGATGGCCGGGTTGCCGATCGCCGTGCGGCTGATGTTCCACGACGCCGACAGGTATCGTTCCATCAGTGCGGGCGGAACCTTGAGCACGTCGGCAATGTTGTCGAAGCCGTTGCTTTCGTCGTCCGGCGGGAGGAGCGCCTCGGCGTCAATCTCGAGATCCAGCAGATCGTGGATCGCGTTGGCATATTCCGTTCGATTGAGGCGATGCATGGCCGGCCGCCCGGCGTAAGGCTTTGCATCCGCGGCCCGGTTCAGAGAGGTTTCCAGGTAGGTGGCCAGCCCGTCGAGGGCGGCCGCATCCGGTCGCGGCATGCCCGGGGGCGGCATCATTCCCACGCGCAGCTTCCGGATGACCTTCTCCCAGGTTTCCGGCGCTTTCGTCACGTCGGCGAGATCGGCATGCTCCAGCGAGAGTCCACCGGAGCGCCCCTTGTCGCTGTGACAGGTCGCGCAATACGTGCCGACGATGGCGGACTGCGCCGCGCCCGGCGCTGCCGCCGGTGTTTGCGCCGCGCGAACGGCCGTCAGGGATAATGTGAGCGCCGCTGCGGCGACGAGTGTCAGGCTTCTGGGAACCACAGGAAAACCTCCCCATGAATTCGATGAATGACGGGCAGTATAAGGCGCCGAGGACCGTCTTTCCAGCGCCTCCCCCTTTCCCCTTGTAGGGGCGGTCAATGACCGCCCGGCGTTTCAGAGCGACTTCATCTTGAATCAGAGGTTTCCGCTCCGAAACATCGTGGGCGGTCATAGACGGGTGTACCCGATATTGATGGGGCGCATCGCAAGAGAAACTGGCGTGTCATGTCCCCTGGACGCCCCGCGGCTTGTCCCCCCGGTTGTCCATTGTCCATTGCCTGTTATCGATTGTGAAATGGTCCTCTTTCATTGTTCGATAC
>DASUFH010000481.1:0-17758 GCA_036274645.1 Terriglobia bacterium | reverse complement strand
CCCCACCCCTGGTTCGATCGCGCCGCCTCCTCGCACCCCGCAGGGGTGCGAAAGTTATCGGCATCCTCCCAGGGGTTGCGCGCTTCGCGCTTAACCCCTGGGCTACCATCCCAGCACGCCTCCCGGCGTGCGGAATTCTGTACAGGCAATTGACAGACCCTACACTAGTCCGCTCGCGGTTGCCCGCCGAAGTTTCTTCAATCACGCGACAAGACCCCAGGGGCGCCGGCCAACCAAACGCCGACCGTTGACCGACATGGTCTAGTTGGTCTAGTGTTGAAAGCATGGCCAGGGGAACCGTCGCATACAACATGTATGAAGCCAAGACGAAGCTGTCGCAGCTCGTTGATGAAGCCATCAGTGGCAAGCAGGTCATCCTGATGAACCGTGGCGAGCCCGTTGCCATGGTGGTGCCGATCCCGAAGACGCGGCGTCCGCGCAAACTGGGATTTCTCAAGGGCAAGCTGAAGCTGAAGCGGGGCTGGGACTCGCCAATTCCAGACTTCAAGGACTACCAGTGAAGTATCTCCTGGACACCCATACGTTTCTCTGGGTGGCCGTAGCGCCGGAGAAGCTATCGGCTGCCGCGCTGGGAGCCATCGAGACTCCGGACACCGAACTCTTCCTCAGCGCCGCTTCGCTCTGGGAAATCGGAATTCTGCAGAGCCTCGATCGAATTGAACTGACATTGAGCATTCGTGAAGTGGCCGATCTTGCCGCGTCTGAACTGGGAGCCGATCTGGTCGGAATCGAACCGCAGCACGTGGACCGCATGAGCGCGCTTCCATTTCACCACAGGGATCCCTTCGACCGCATGCTGATCGCGCAGGCTCTCGATTTGCACGCCGCCATCCTGAGCAAGGACGCCGCATTCGATCCGTATGGCGTCGTACGTCTGTGGTGACCGGGGCGTTCGGACTTTGCCCTGCCTTTTTCCCTAAGAACTACCGCTTCCCCGACGTTATCCCCCAAAGGCAGCCGTAATCGGCGCGCGGGCGTATTGCTAAAGGATTGACGGATGCCGACGGACGGCAATAAGCTGCCGCCACCGTTAAATGGCAAGCAGACCACCGGCCGGCGGCCTCTCCCACTGGAGGTAACTGATGCGGATCAAACTGGCAGCGCTGTTCACCCTGTTCGTCCTGTTGACAACGTCGTTCATCGTCGCGCAGCAACCATTGGGCAAGGACCTGCTCGATCGAGCCCGGGCGAAAAAGTCCGCGGGCGATCTGCAGAGCGCGATGGAGAGCCTGGAGGCGATCCTGTCGAACGCCGGGACCGACCGCAACACGATGGCGAATGCCCTGCTCGAGATGGGCGCGATCGCCGACTCGCTTGGACAGGCCTCCAAGGCGCGCGGTTTCTATGAGCGCGTCCGATCCGAGTTCAAGGACCAGCAGGCTGAAGCCGCCACGGCAACCACGCGCCTGGCTGCGGGCGTGAACAGCTCCGAAGGACCATCCAGGATCACGATCCACACGCTGCATTCCGATGATGTCTACAGTTTCGCAATCTCGCCGGATGGCCGCATGTTGGTTTTCCAGGGAGTATCGCCGGACGGAAAACGGCAGCTCTGGCGGCAGGAGGTCGACGCCTCGAAAAAGCCTGAACCGATCGCGGGAACCGAGGGCGCCTCGCAGTCGTCGTTCCCCTTCTTCTCTCCGGACGGCAAATCGATCGCGTTCTTCTCCAGGCAGAAGTTGTGGCAGGTCGACCTGGCCGGGGGCGTTCCAAGGGAACTGGCGGACGCGCCCACACCGGCGGGCGGCGACTGGAAGGGCGGGTCCATCCTGATGAGCGCGCGCGGGCTGGGCGGCGGTATCGACGTAGTCGAAAATGGCCGCACGAGGCCCGCAAACAGCGCGGTCGGGTTCTTCAATGCTCCGAAGTTTCTGAACGATCGCCGCTTCATGTATTTCGCGAAAGACGCCAACGGCGGCGGCCAGATTGCGCTGGGATCGCTGGATGGCGAAACGCTCACTGGCGCCGGCATTCCGATGGTTCATGCCGCCGCGTTCAGTCGCGGCTTTCTCGTTTTTGTGACAGTTGCGGGAACTCTTGACGCCATCCAGTTCGACCCCAATGAACTGATTGCCCGCGGGGCGTCGATCGGTCTGGCGAACAGCGTTGGCAAAGAGGATCGCTATCGGGGGATCGCCGCATTTGCCGTCTCCGCCGAAGGCGCGGTGGCCTATCGGGAAACCGCGGTACTGAAAAAGCAGCTGCTGTGGATGGACCGTACCGGGGCGCTGCTCGGAACGGTCGGCGCGCCCGATTCCGACTCGCCCTCCGGAATCCACCTGTCTCCCGATGGACGGACAGCCATCTATTACCGTCAGGGAGGAACGCCGCTGGGAAGCCTCTGGGCTGTGGAAACGACCGGAATCGGCGCTCCCGTAATGCTTCAGAACTTCGCCCTTGGAGGATTGTGGTCTCCCAACGGCGACCAGATCCTGCACGCAAGCATGAACGGCCAGGTCGGCGGAGTCGTGACCATCCGTCCCGTTGCCGCGGGCGCCGCCGCTATCGGCGCGGCGGGTTTCGGAGTGGCCAGAGGCGCCGCCGCAGGAGGCGCGCGCCCCGTCAACACGCCCGGCGGATTCTCGGCCGCATATCCGAACGACTGGGGCTCCAACGGATTCATCCTCTATAACAACGGCAGTGGCGGGACCAACCTCGGCGGAGACCTCTGGGCGCTGCCCCCCAACCAGGGCGCCCCGGTTTCTGTGGCCCGATCCCCCGGATCGGAGCGCAATGGACGATTCTCCCCGGACAGCAACTGGGTCGCTTACCAATCCGACGAAACCGGACGCAATGAAATCTACGTCGTGCCTTTCCCATCAACGGAAAACGCGCGGCAGCGCGTCTCGTTGAGCGGCGGGACCAATCCCGTGTGGGGACGCAACGGCAAGGAACTGTTTTTCATCGGGTCCGACAACCGCCTGATGGTGACGTCGGCCGAAGCGTCGGTCAACGGAGAGAAACGCTCGATCGAATTCGGAACACCAAAAGCGCTCTTCACAACGCCCGTTCCGCCGGGCTCGGAATTCGACTACGATCGCAACACGGATCGTTTCTTCTTCCTCTCGACCGTGGACGAACCGGCCCCCATCATTGTGCTCTCGAACTGGATTCCGGCCAGATGACGCCACGGGATTGCGGCGAAGGGTCGGGAACCTAAAGGGCAGGCAGATTCCTTTTCGACCGTCTGTTGCTCAGCGGCCGGCCAGCAGCCCGGCAATCGCGCCGCCCGCCACAATCCAGAAGGAATTCACGCGAAAGCGGGCAATCAGGACGAAACTCACCACGGTGAGCAGCGCGCTGAAGGCATCCGTCCACGCGGCGCGAGCCAGATAAGCCGTCACCGCCGCCATCAGACCCAGGGACGCCACCGTAACGCCGTCGAGAAAACCCGCCGCCAGGGCGGATCGTCTCACTCGCGGCAATACCAGCCCACTGATCGCCACAAAGACAAACGCGGGCAGAAAGATTGCGAGAGTTGCCACGACTGCTCCGGAGAACCCTCCCAGCACATACCCGATAAACGTCGCGGTCGTGAACACCGGACCGGGAGTGACCTGCCCAACCGCAACGGCGTCGAGCAACTGCTGTTCCGTCAGCCAGCCCCATCGTTCCACCAGATCGGCGCGAAGGAACGCCAGCAGCACATAGCCGCTGCCAAAGAGAACGGATCCGGTTTTGACGAAAAACAGGAAGAGTCCCCACAACCCGAACGGGATTCCGCCGGTCTCGCCGCTCGCGGCCGCCACTGCCGGAAACAAAGCCGTTCCGCCCAGAATAAGCGGCAGACGGGGACGGCGCGTGTGGATCCACCGGATGATGACGGCAACGATTCCGGCGCTGAAGAGAATCGCGAGTTCATTCATGCCGGCAAAACTCAGGACCGCGGCCGACAGCCCGACGACCGCAAGGAAAGGACTCCTCAGCGCGGAACGGCCGAGCGACACCAACGCATGCATGACGATCGCGATGATGACCGGCTTCACTCCGTGGAAAAATGCGCCGGCTTCCGGAAGAGCGCCGAACCGCACATAGACCCATCCCAGAATCGCAACAATGACAAAAGCCGGCAGAATGAACGATGCGCCCGCCACGATCAGCCCCTTCCAGCCGCCCTTGCGGTATCCGATGAAGATCGCCAGTTCCGTGGAATTGGGTCCCGGAATGAGATTGGTCGCACCGATCAGCCCGAGAAACTCCTCGGAAGTCAGCCACTGGCGAATCTCAACGGCCTCCCGCTGCATCATGGCCACGTGCGCCGCCGGGCCACCGAACGCAATGGTTCCGAGTTTCAGGAACACGAGCGCGAGGTCCTTCAGCGAGGCATCAGCCACGCACGGGATCGTAAATCGGAAAGCCGCGGCGATCCGGTGAAAAATGTGTGACGACGCGGGTTCCCCGTCCGCCTGTAGGGGCGAGGATTCCTGGATTGCCAGCGCCCTCCGTTGTGCGAAACTTTCCCGGTTCCAGACGCCGGATGCGCCGGCCTGATTCAGGGATTTCATGACGGATTTTATTCGCCGCTATGGCGCGCTGCCCACTGTTCACGCTCTGATATTTGCCGCAATCGTTCTCCTGCCGGTACCGCTGGTCGACGGCATTCTGATTCCCCACCGCATTTATTACGGAAGCATTCTGGCCGGTGTCCTGGCGATGATGGCGGTGGGTGTGGGCCTGCGCCGGAAAGAACGACTCCCCTGGTTGCTGATCGCCTGGACGCCATTCCTCGCATCGACACTGCTCAGCGCAGCGGTTTCCGAAGACCCGGTTCACGGCTTCTCCACCATGGCCAGCCTGACGGTCCGTGGTTTTGTGATTGCCATGGTCCTGCACGCTATTCTCGATCGCGAGCGGGTCCGGGCGGTCGCGCAGGCCATGGTGGCGCTGGCGTTCCTGGCCGGGATCGACGGCTTCATCGAGCTTCTGGCCGGATTCAACATTCCCTTTGCCCGCTACTATGCGCAAATGGACCCTGCGTTTCTCTCGCTGCTTGACGCGCGTGGCGGCGCCATCGGAACCATCGGACATCCGCTGCCGTACGGCGCGCTTCTGGCCATGCTCATTCCTGTGTCGCTGGCTCTGCCGTGGCCCCGTCGGATCCGGATTGTCCTGGCAACCGGACTCATTCTCGGGTTGATCGCTTCCCTCTCGCGATCCAGCCTGGCAGCGGCGGCTCTGGGGACAAGTCTGATGGCCGGCGTGGCCACGCGCGGAAGCCTCACACGCCGGTTGGGCATGGCGGTCGTGCCGCTGGTGAGCGCCGTTGTGATCTGGACCGTCGTCTCGTCATTGCCCTTCGGAAAGCATCTGAAGGCGGATCCCGGAGCGGAACACCACCGGCTGGGCGCTTTCCTGATGGCGGAGAACGTTCTCAGCGACTATCCCCTGCTGGGTTTCGGCCAGGGCCAGTTTGAAGAAAACTATCCCCGGTATCGCCACGCTTTGATGTCTCCCCTTTATCCCACGCCGGACAATCAATACCTGCGCCGCCTCATGGAAACGGGCATCATCGGATTCGCCGCTCTCCTCTGGACTCTCGGCGCATACACGATGAAGATCGGACGGCGTCTCTATTTCGAAACGCCATCCGTGGACCACACGCTGCTGGCCGGTCTCGCCGGCGGGCTTCTCGCGGGATGCGCGGCGTTTTTCTTCTTCGACGGCTATATCTGGCTGCCGACCCAGTTTGCCTTCTGGTCTCTGGCGGGCGCCGCAACGGCGTTTTCGTCGAGAGCCGCGGAGGCCAACCAGTGATAGGCTACCGCGCAACCAGGAGAATCATTCATGAGTGTTCGAGGCGGAGTCCAGGCGGCGGAAGAAGCGGCTCGCAAAATCGGCAGCGTCCGGTGGGGTATTTGCGCGCTGCTGTTCTTTGCCACAACGATCAACTATGTCGACCGCTCGGTCCTCGGGATCCTCGCGCCGACCCTGCGGACAGAGATCGGATGGACCGATGGCCAGTACGGCTGGATCAGCGGGGCCTTCACGCTGGCCTACGCGATCGGGTTTCTGTTTGCAGGCTGGTTCATCGACCGCTTCGGAACGCGGATCGGCTACGCGCTGTTTCTGATCGCCTGGTCGCTGGCCGCCGCCGGTCATGCGCTGGCCGCCACGGCCTTCACGTTTGGCGTCGCGCGCTTCGCGCTCGGGTTGGGCGAATCCGGCAACTTCCCGGCGGCGATCAAGACTGTCGCGGAATGGTTCCCGCGAAGGGAACGGGCATTCGCGACCGGCATCTTCAACGCGGGATCGAATGTGGGAGCGGTGATCGCGCCTCTCGTGGTCCCGCCACTGACCCAGTACTGGAGCTGGCGCGCCGCTTTTGCCGTCACCGGCCTCGTCGGACTGATATGGGTTCTCTTCTGGTGGCCGCTCTACCGCAAACCGACGGAACACTCGCGACTCAGCCCCGATGAATTGAAGCATATTGAAAGCGATCCACCGGAGCCGGCCGCCCGGGTCAGCTGGTTCGAATTGCTCCGCCATCGACAGGCCTGGGCCTTCGCCACCGGAAAGTTCCTGACGGATTCCGTCTGGTGGTTCTATCTGTTCTGGTTTCCCCTGTTCATGAACGACACATTCGGCTTCGACCTGAAGAATATCGGTCTCCCGTTGATCACCGTGTATCTACTCGCGGACGGAGGATCGGTGGGCGGGGGATGGTTGAGCTCGCACCTGCTGAAGCGCGGATGGACCCCGAACGCCGCGCGCAAGACAACGATGCTGATATGCGCGTTGTGCATCCTTCCCGTCGCCATGGCGCCACGTGTCGCCAACCCGTGGGCGGCCGTCTGGCTCGTGGGAATCGCCGCCGCCGCGCACCAGGGGTTTTCCGCCAACATCTTCACGATCACATCCGACATGTTTCCGAAACCAGCCATCGGATCCATTGTCGGCTTCGGCGGATTTGCCGGCGCGATGGGCGGGTTCCTGATGAATCTCGGCGCCGGATGGTTCAAGGAGAATCAGGGTGGATATACCACGATGTTCATGATCGCGGGCGCCGCCTACCTGGTGGCGCTGGCCGCCATTCACCTGCTCGCGCCGCGGCTCGAGCCCGCGCGTCTGGGCGCCGCATCCTGAAGATGAGTTTCATTCACGACGATTTCCTGCTCGAAACCGATCTGGCGAGCGACCTCTACCATGAGGTCGCAAAGCCTCTGCCGATCATCGACTATCACTGCCATCTGCCTGTCGATCAGATCCGGAACGATCACCGCTTCCGGTCGATCACGGAAGTCTGGCTCGACGGCGATCATTACAAATGGCGGGCGATGCGCTCAAACGGCGTATCGGAGCGGTTCTGCACGGGCGACGCGACCGACTTCGAGAAGTTCGAAGCGTGGGCCAAAACCGTTCCCGATACGATTCGCAATCCGCTCTACCACTGGACGCACATGGAGCTGAAGCGACCGTTCGGTATCGACGAACTGTTGAACGGAAAGAGCGCGCGCGCCATCTACGACCGGACAACGGCGCTGCTGCAGGCCGACGGCTTCACGACGCAGGGGCTGCTCCAACAGTTCCGCGTTGCCGTGGTCTCCACGACCGACGATCCCGTTGACTCGCTGGAACACCATGCCGCGCTCAACCGGCTTCCGAATCCGCCAACCCGCGTTTATCCGACCTGGCGGCCGGATCGGGCGATCGCTGTCGATGATCCCGTGGAATGGAACGCCTGGGTCGACGCGCTCGGCGCGGCGAGCGGGGTCGCCATCATGAAGTTTTCCGACTTCTGGTCAGCGATTGAAAAACGCCACAGCGCGTTTCATGAGGCGGGCTGCCGCGCATCCGATCACGGCCTCGAGCGGATGTACGCCGGGCCGTTTACGGAAGGGGATCTGACCCGCGCGTTCGACGCCCTCCGGGCGGGCCGGCCGCTGGACGCGTCCGCCGCCGAACAATTCCGATCCGGCCTGCTGTACAGGATGGCCCGGCTCGATCACGCCCGCGGCTGGATCCAGCAGTTTCATCTCGGCGCGCTGCGCAACACGAACACCCGGGCCAACCGAACGCTTGGCCCCAACACCGGCTTCGACTCCATCGGCGACTTCGATCAGGCGCGCCCACTGGCGCGCTTCCTCGATGCGCTCGACAATTCGAACCAGCTGGCAAAGACGATCCTGTACAACCTGAATCCGCGCGACAACGAGCTTTTCGCGTCGATGATCGGGAATTTTCAGGACGGCTCTGTCCCCGGCAAGATGCAGTACGGATCGGCCTGGTGGTTCCTCGATCAGAAGGACGGAATGGAAGCGCAGATCCGCGCCCTTTCCAACCTGGGCCTGTTTTCACGCTTCATCGGGATGGTCACCGATTCGAGAAGCTTTCTTTCCTACTCCCGCCACGAATACTTCCGCCGGCTGGTCTGCAATCTGCTGGGCAACGATGTGCGGACAGGTCTTCTTCCGGACGATCGCGAACTCCTGGCCGGCGCGGTCCGTAATGTCTGTTTCCTCAACGCGCGGAACTACCTCGGCCTGAAAATGGGCGCGCTCGCCGACGGGATGGGAGACACGTCTTCGTGATCGATGGACTTCCGCTCAGCCCGTCTCCTCGCAGGGGCGGTCTCTGACCGCCCGGGCGGTCCCGACAAGACCGCAGCCGAGTGTTCAGCCGCGGGAGCGCGGTTCGAATGCGACGAGATCACGGCCCCGGAATCGAAGATGCCGCCCGTTGTCGAGTCGTACATCGTAGAGACGAAGTTCGCGCAAGGCTTCGTCCATGTTGCGCTCGCTGGCGACGACCGGATGGGCGACAGACGTGATGTGCCCCCTCCGCAGGTGAAACCCCGGAATCGAACTGATGATCTGAACGCGATTTCCAATTTCAAGACTCGGCATTGCGTCTCCCTTCCCAGCGGATGAGTTGTTCTTCCCGATAGGCACAGAAGAGGAATCGATCGTCATTGGGGAACGTTTTAGGTGGAGAAGCGAACTCCACCACGTATTCGCGGATGGGCAGCGACTGGCAGTTGGAATTGCGAACGGTGAATACCCTCGCGCATTCGCCGGCGCGGAGCAGGTCGTCTTCGCAGATCCGTACAACGTCTCCGACGTTAAATGCCATCATATCCTCCTGATTCTGATAGAAGCCATTTAATTGACGTCACGGACGTCTGTAAAGGGACCAAAAGGCCATATGAGAGCCACGTTATCGAAGAGTTGTGGTGTCAATGCGACTAAGGTGTTTCAATCTCGTTAATCCAGTCGGTCAATTGGCCGATTTTCCGCATGCGCTTCCGGAAGAATAGTTGCGCTCCCGGCGCGCCTGCTAATACTATTGCGCCTGCATCAGCGTTAATCTGACCAGCTTTCCGCAGACGAGGCAGCGCATGAAAAACAGGCTTCTTGCAGCCGCGGTGATCATTGGTGGCGTCTTGTCGACCGTGTATGCGGCGGATATCGACTTCAGCGGGAAGTGGTCGACAAACCCGCAACGGCGATCGGAGTCGTCCGGAACGATCGGCAAGATCTTCAAGGGGCTTCTGGGCAGCCAGGTGACCGTGGGCTCTCTGGGGCCGGATCGATCGGGCCCGCTTGGACAGCCCCCCCGAGGACGGGGCGACTGGGGGGTGGGACCGAGAGGTCCAATTGATGCCAACCCACGAGGATTCGGAGGCTGGCCAAGGCAGCCCATTGGTGGAAACGATGTGTTTACACCGGGCGGTTCCGGCGCTTTTTTCAACGGCACGACCCTCACCGCAAACCTCAAGGTCGATCGCCGGAAGAACACGGTCCAGGGATCGATCAAGTTCACTCAGCCGGACTCGTATTCCGTTCTCAAGACCCCGGTAAGCGCGGACATCTGCAAAGGGTTCGATATCGAAGACGGTGTCCTTCTCGACGACGGCGGCTTCATGTTCAACACCCGGTTCAGCTTCCGGGGCGTTTCGATTCCAACGCGATGGAGTGGCCGGATCTTTTCCGACGACAGCATGCGCCTGGAGCCGCTGGGAGCCCTGCCCTGTTCCGAAGGGCCATGGGGAGCGCCCGCCCTGGGATCCACGATCGATACCTTGCTGTTTCATCACGCCGAGCAGAACGAACCCGGCCTGGCCGGAAAGTGGTGGACGCGCGATCCCGGAGCGATCGGCGTTCTGGAACTGAAGGTCGACACAATCCGCAAAACGGTGACCGGCGTCTTTGAGAACGTCTGCCACGAATCCCGCAAGCTCGCCGGAACGTTCACTGGAGACATCCTGACCCTGACGACCCCGGACAGCGTCCGCGGCTATGGCGAAACCCGATGGGAAGGCCGGGTGGCTGACAACAATCTCCTCCTGACGGCCGAACCTCCACCACAGTGCGTGATCGAACGGCCACAGCCATACACACTCTTTCAAACGAACTAGCCGTGTTCGACAGGCGTCCAATCCGGAATCGCGCGCCTCGCAGCCATCCACGGCCCGCCGGCGCCGCGACGCTGGTCGTCCTGATGCTGGTGGCGGCGTCCGCCGCCCCGCCGCGCGTTTCCGCGCAGAACGAACCGACTGCGGCGGATGTGGACCGGATCATCCGGGAGTTCGCCGCCAGGGAACAGGAATTCAAACTGGCGCGCGCCAACTACACGTTCCGGCAGGACGTGCGGGTGCAGGAACTGGATTCGCGCGGAAACATCCAGTTCGACGCCAAAGGCAACATGATCGAGTACCGCGCGGTCACCGACATCCTGTTTGACAGCAAGGGACGCCGCATCGAGAAGAAGATCGAAGGACCGACCGACCGCCTCTTTCGATTGAGACTGACCCGGGAAGACTTCGACGACGTTCGCAACATTCAGCCCTTCGTGCTGACGACCGACGAACTTCCCCGCTACAGCATCCGTTACACCGGCCGCGACCGCGTCGACGGCATACCCTGCTACATGTTCGATGTCGGACCGCGGCGAATTGAAAAAGGCGAACGCTACTTTCAGGGAACCATCTGGGTCGACGAGAGCGCGCTCCAGATCATCAAGACCTATGGGAAGGCCGTCCCCGATCTGCGGAAGGGACTTCTTGATGAAAATCTCTTCCCCCGCTTTGAAACCTATCGACAGCAGATCGATGGCCAGTACTGGTTTCCGGCATACACCATTGCCGAGGACACGTTGCAGTTCTCGGCTCTCGGCGGAGGGCCCCTTCGGGTCCGGCATATCATCCGGTACGAAAACTACAAACAGTTCACATCCGAAGTGAAGATCATTCCCCAGGATCGACAAGGAAGTGGGAAGTGATCGCCATCGACGTTCTCCTCCTGCCGGACGCCCTCATGGCGGAGGCGGCCCGCGCCATCAACACCCAGTTCCGCGGAGATTATCGGCAGGGATTCGCGCTGGACGCGAACCACGTCCCACACATCACACTGGTCCAGCGTTATGTCAACCCCGGGGACATCGACGCCATCGCGAAGGCCGTGGTAAAGACCGCAGAGAACGGCCCCGCGTTTCCGCTGACGCTCACCGCAAAGAGCATTGGCGCGGCCGAACGGAACGACGGGCTGGGCGTGGTCGCATTCGAACTGGAATGCGCTCCCTCGTTCCTCGACTTGGCAGGCCGGATTGCCGAAGCCGTCCAGCCGTTTGCTGTTCGCGGCGGATCGGCTGACGCTTTTGCCAGAGCGGACGGCCCGGAAATCGACATCGCAACGGTTCGCTATGTGGAAGATTTCGTCGACGCCTCCGCCGGACCTCGCTATTCCCCTCACCTGACGCTTGGCGTCGCGCGCAGGAACTTCGTCCGCGACCTGGAAAACGCTCCTTTCAAGCCATTCACGTTCAGCGGCGTTGACGTAGCGATTTACCAGCTCGGAAATCTCGGCGCCGCGCAACGGGAACTCTGGGCCTGGAAACGCGTGCCCGCCCGCTGAGAGCCCCAGAACCTACGGCTCGGCCGCCGAATCCTTCAACTTGAGACTCGTCTTGTTGGCTTCAATAAATTCCCGAAGATCCGGCGTCGCATTCAGCAGACGCGCCCACTGCTCGTAGTAGAGCGTCACCGGAAATCGTCCGAGACCGTAAACGCTCACGCCACCTTTTTCACTGACTTTGAAATCCAGTTTGCCCGTCTTTCGCCTGTCGGTTTGCTGCTCAGCCATCAGGTTTCCCTCCGGCTTCCGCTTCATGCACGCGCTCTGCCGCCGGAAAGTCGAATGGATTCAGCGGCGCCGGACGAAATCTGCCGCAAGATCGAGACAAAAAAGGCCGGGAAATCCTGGGAGTTCCGGGAACAGCCTCCGAAATACGGCCCCTTTCAGAGCGACCCCGAGCAGGAGTCCACGCTGAATGTGTCAATAACGACATCCGATATCTGCTGAGGTATCTGAATGTCACCAACGCAGCGGACGCGGAAACCATCATCGGGCGCTACTATCCACTCGAAAAGTTTCCACAAAAGACCCTGTATTTGCTGCAGGAGTTGCGCGCATAGTCTCCGAATAGAATAGTGGCCGGTGAAAACGGGAAAAGGGGAACGATAACGGATGAACACGCTGAACGGACGAATCGCCCTGGTTACAGGCAGCGCGCGCGGGATCGGACGCTCGATCGCGCTGGCTCTGGCCGGAGCCGGCTGCGACGTGGCGGTGAATTAACCGATGCGAAGCGATCCGATGCCGGCGTTGACCGGGAAACGCGCGCTTGTAACGGGATCGACGCAGGGCATCGGCCTCGCTGTCGCGCGGCGGCTTGCTGCCGGCGGCTGCGACATTATCCTGCATGGCCTGGGAGACCCGGACGCCAGCGCCGCGCTACAGCGGGACATCGAAACTGATTCCGGCTGCCGGACCCTCTACTCTTCCGCCGATCTCCGGAATCCTTCCGCAATCGAGCGCATGATGGCAACAGCCCTGGAAGCATTTGGCGGGATCGACATTCTCGTCAACAACGCGGTCACGCGACATGTCGCGCCGATCGAGTCCATGACGCCGGAACAGTGGAATGAGGACCTGGCCGTGAATCTTTCGGCCGCATTTCACACGATCCGTCTCGCGCTCCCGGGGATGAAAACGCGCAACTGGGGACGCATCGTGAACGTGTCGTCCATTTATGGACTGGTGGGGGCAGCGAACCGCGCAGGGTATGTGACAACGAAGACCGCTCTCATCGGGCTGACGCGCGCGGTCGCGCTGGAAACAACGGGCCACGACATCACGTGTAA
The DNA here is from genome assembly GCA_036274645.1 of Terriglobia bacterium. Classification (GTDB taxonomy): domain Bacteria; phylum Acidobacteriota; class Terriglobia; order 20CM-2-55-15; family 20CM-2-55-15; genus DASUFH01. Next base: position 4,599 of record DASUFH010000481.1, on the reverse strand, counting down.
CGCCGTTTGCCCTGGCACGAGCGCCACTCCGATTCATGAAGCGTCCATCGCCACGTTGCGCCAGGGGCAGGCGCTGGAGCGTGACGCCGCCGAACGTGTCTTGCTCGCCGGTAAACAGCCGACCGGGCGTCTGATCGCGCCTGAAGGTATCGCAGCGCTGATTGTTTCGCTCTGCGGGCCGGAGAGCCGCGACATCACCGGCGCCGCGATTCCCATCGACGGCGGCTGGTCCGCCATGTAGGACCGGTTGCTCAACTTCCATTGCCTGTTTTCGATTTTTGCCTGAACTTCTTTGATTGTTCGACCCTCAACCGGGCCGCGAAGAGCAGGCGGATCAAGTAATAATCGAAAACAGACAATGGAAAATGAGCAACCGTGGAATTCAGGGATAGACCCCCCTCTTCCCTGATCTGTTTCGAGGCGCCCCTGACAGTTCAGGTCCGCTGACGCCGGATGATCTCTCTCAATTCGGTGTTCGTGACCGATCGCAGGAGAAGGGCGAACCCGACTACGGCCGGGATTGCGCCTCGGATCCCGCCGGATCGGGCGCCGGCCACGGACAGAACGCTGCCCGTCATGCCGGCCAGAACCCGGGTGGCCGGGGACCAGTGCCGTTGCATGATGTCCGGCTGGCGTTCCCGCATGGCCTGAGTGGGCATCGATGAAGGCGGCTCATAGGGTTCCATGCGGTCCTCGACTTCCTCGACTCCACGGACCGATCGCGCGGCGCGGAGAATCTGCCTTCGCTCGTGGGAGATCACGGGTCCTTGCAGCAGGACGCGCCGATCCTTCACGAAGACTTCAACATTGGGGTGCGAGCACACGCGGCCGACCTCTGTCCGGACATGATCGGTGAGTCTGGCGTCATCAACCGCATCGGGCCGGACCATTCTTCTCATCCATTCAAATACTCCCTTTGTTCTGTGCGCGATATCTCTGCCGGTGACACTCATCGCGTGACCCAGAACCTTCCGGTCGTGTGTCGCGGTATCGCGGAGCAAAGCCCGGCGCCGCCGTCCCACTGTCGGATCCGCAAGATAGGCGAGAGCCGCCCCGGCAAGGCCTCCGCCGATAAGAGCCGCCCTGGTTTTCATGTCTACCCCCTGGTTCTCTGTTCATGATTTTGCACGCGCCACGCCAAACCGGGCCGGCCCGGCGGAGCGCGGCGGCTGTACACGTGCGTGCAGGGAGGTCGTTCGGAAATATATCGGAACGAGCGAACAAAGCCGGGAGGCAGGATGATCAAACCGCGCGCGGATACCGTGGTTGTCGGCTCCGGACCGAACGGACTGGCTGCGGCGATTGAGTTGGCGCGAGCGGGCTGCGCGGTTACGGTCTATGAGATGCGCGGCGCAGCCGGTGGAGGCACGCGCTCCGCGGCATTGACCGAACCGGGTTTTGTCCATGATATCTGTTCGGCTGTCCATCCGTTGGCCGTCGCTTCCCCGTTTTTCCGCTCCCTGCCGTTAGCCGATCTGGGCCTCGAGTGGATTCAGCCCCCGGCGCCGCTTGCGCATCCTTTTGAAAACGGCACGAGCGTCATTGTCGAGCGAGACGTTGAAGCGACCGCCCGGACGCTTGGCTCCGATGGAAGAGTCTACCGGAGGCTGATCGGTCCTCTGGCGGACCAGTGGACCTGTCTCATCGATGAAGTCCTCGCGCCGATCCACTTTCCTCAGCACCTCAAGCTGTTGGCGCGGTTCGCATGGGATGCGGCGCGATCCGCCGAGGCGCTGTTGAAGAAGTTTTCGGGGGAGCCGGCCCGCGCCCTGTTTGCGGGAATGGCCGGGCATTCCGTACTGCCGCTGGAGCGGCGGCCGGCCGCCGCCTTCTGCCTGCTGCTGTCCACGCTGGCGCACGCGGTCGGATGGCCGGTCGTGAAGGGGGGATCGCAACGGATCGCCGACGCGCTGGCGGCGCACCTGAAACATCTGGGAGGCCGCATCGTAACGGGCGCGGAGATCCGTTCAATCAACGATCTGCCGACATCGAACACCGTCCTCTTCGACGTCACCCCCTCCCAACTGCTGCGGCTCGCCGGAGATCGGCTGCCGGAGCGCTACTGCCAGCGCCTTCGCCGCTACCGCTACGGCCCGGGCGTGTTCAAGATGGACTGGGCGCTGCAACGCCCGATCCCCTGGAAGGATCCGCAGTGCGCCCGCGCCGCGACACTGCATGTCGGGGGAACGTTCAGCCAGATCGCCGCAGCCGAGCGCGCCGTGGCGCGCGGTGATCATCCGGAGCAGCCGTTCATCATCCTGGCGCAACCTTCCCTGTTCGACAGCGAACGCGCGCCCGAGGGACGGCACACCGCCTGGGCTTATTGCCACGTGCCAAACGGCTCGCGCGAAGATATGACGTGCCGCATTGAAAGTCAGCTGGAACGGTTTGCTCCCGGTTTCCGGGACTGCGTGATGGCCCGCCACACGCTCACGGCAGGCCAACTGGAAACCCACAACCCCAACTGCATCGGCGGCGACATCACGGGAGGACTGCAGACCCTGCGGCAACTGATTGCGAGACCCACGTTGTCCTCAGCGCCCTATCGCACGCCGGCGCCGGGCATCTACATCTGCTCCGCCTCCACGCCGCCCGGAGGCGGAGTCCATGGGATGTGCGGCTATTACGCTGCGAGGGCCGCCCTGCACGACCTGGGGTTGCGAAAAGACTGAGGCGGACGACAATGGAGGCATGGACGGCTACTTCGGTGATGTCTGGCTGGTCCGCCTGCTGGTCACGCGGGCGCTCGCGGCAATCTATCTGATCGCGTTCATTGTTGTCCTGCGCCAGTTCAAGCCGCTCGCCGGCGAACGGGGACTGTTGCCCGCTCCGTCGTTTCTCCGGCGCGCAGACTTCTCCGTCGCGCCGAGCCTGTTCCTGTGGCGCTATTCCGACCGGTTGCTTGACGCCGCAGCGTGGAGCGGCATCGGACTCGCCATACTGGCCCTGGCCGGCGTCGTCGACGCGGCGCCGTTCTGGGTCTCCGCGGGCGCCTGGCTTGCGCTGTGGAACCTCTACCTTTCGATCGTCACGATCGGACAGAGGTTCTACGCGTTCGGCTGGGAATCCATGCTGCTCGAAGCGGGTTTCTTCGCGACATTTCTCGGCCCGTCCTGGATGGCCCCCTCCGTTATTCCGGTGCTGATCCTGCGCTGGATGCTCTTTCGCACGGAACTCGGCGCGGGCCTGATCAAGCTTCGTCACGACCCCTGCTGGCGTGACCTCACCTGCCTGATGTACCACTATGAAACCCAGCCGCTGCCGAACCCGCTGAGCTGGTACTTCCACCGGATGCCCGGGTTCATGCACCGTTTCAGCGTACTCTTCAGTCATTTCGTCCAGGTCATTGTTCCGTTCGCGCTGTTTGCGCCCCAGCCTTTCACGTCAGTCGCGGGCGCCCTGATCATCTTTCACCAACTCTGGCTCATCGTCAGCGGCAACTATTCGTGGCTGAACTGGCTCACCGTCGTTCTGGGCCTGACGGCCTTCAATGACGCAACCCTCGCCATCGCGCTGCCGATCACCATTCCCCGGACGTTGCCCCGCGATACGGTCACGAATCTGGCGATGATCGCAACCGGCGTTGCGACCGCCATTCTCAGTGTCCAGCCGGTCCGGAACATGTTTTCCAGGAATCAGGTCATGAACACGAGCTACAACCGCTTCCACCTGATCAATACGTACGGCGCGTTTGGAAGCGTGACGAAACACCGATACGAAGTTGTCATCGAAGGAACCAGCGACACGGCGATCACTCCCCGGACTCAATGGCAGGAATACGGATTCAACGGCAAGCCGGGCGATACACAGCGCCGGCCACCTCAGGTAGCGCCCTACCATTTGCGGCTCGACTGGCTGATGTGGTTCCTTCCCTTCTCTGTACAGGTAACGACGCGCGGCATTCGCCTCAGCGGATACGAACGATGGTTTATCGCGCTCATCCGGAAACTGCTCGAGCACGACCCGGCCACTCTGAAACTCCTCCGGCATTCGCCGTTCCGGGAGACTCCGCCGACCTTCGTCCGCGCGCTGTTCTACTCCTACCGTTACACGACGCCTGAGGAACGAAAAGAGACCGGGGCATGGTGGACACGCCGCCTCATCGACGTGTATCTGCCGCCGGTGTCTCTTCGAAATCTTGCGGTTTAGAAATCTCCCGTTGCAGCTTTCGGTCGGAGTTCGCGCATTCCTCGATAGGAGGAATTATGAAACATCGACACATCTTGACTACAGCTGCGGCCCTTTCCGCATTTCTGCTCGCCTCTACCCAACAGGGCGCAGCCCAGAATGTGGGGTCCATCGAGAAAGTTCAAAAGGTCATCAAACCGGGCCAGACGGTTATCGTGACCACCGGAGGCGTCAAAACGAGGGGTCAGATGATCGAGGCCACCTCCGGTCTTATCCGAATCAAAGTGGACAGGGATGAACGCAGCATCCCAGTACCGGAAATCCAGCGCGTGGAGCGTGAGCGACGAGGCGGCGTTCCCGGCGCAGTCATCGGCGGGGCGATCGGCGCGCCATTCGGCATCGCCCTGGCTTCACGGTTCCAGAACGAAGGAGGGTCCGGCGCAAGCGCTGTCATTCCCATCGCGATCGGCG
>DASUFH010000480.1:0-6372 GCA_036274645.1 Terriglobia bacterium | reverse complement strand
ATCTGCCTGAAGAGTTCCTATGGCCTCGGGTTCCCGCGCTCCACCGATAACGTCACCATCACGAACTGCCAGGTGAGCGGATACAACATGGGTACGTTGTTCGACGGAACCTACCAGCCGCCGGCCAATGGCGGTGGGACGGGACGCATCAAGTTCGGGACGGAATCGAACGGCGGGTTTCGCAACATCACGATTTCCAACTGCGTGTTCGTCCATTGCAACGGACTGGCGATTGAAAGCGTGGACGGGGCGATCATCGAAGACGTCACGATCAACAATATCGCCATGCAGCACATTTCGAACCCGCCGCTGTTCATTCGTCTCGGCGCGCGCATGCGCGGGCCGGAGGGGATTCCGATCGGCGCGGTTCGCCGCATCAACATCGATAATTTCATCGCCTCCTACGTTGCTTCACGAAGCGCCTCGGTCATCAGCGGAATTCCGGGTCATCCGATCGAAGACGTCAACCTCAGCCGCGTCCGCATCCTTGCCAACGGTGGCGATGGCGCGGGCCGCCGCGGTGGGGGCGGAGGTGGCCGCACCGGCGGTCGTGGGACCGGTTCGCCGACGGCCGGTCCGGATCCCTTTGGCGTCAGCGAACTGGAAGACAACTATCCCGAACCCACCATGTTCGGCACGCTGCCGTCGTATGGTCTTTACGTGCGGCACACGCGGCGTGTTTCAATGGATCACGTGAATCTCAGCCTGATGCGCGAGGACGATCGGGCCCCAATTATCCTCTACGATGTGGCGGGAGCGCGTTTTGAACGTGTGGACGCGCAGGCCGCCGCGGGCGCCCCCTTGTTCAGGCTGAACCAGGTAACGGCGTTCTCCACTCAAAACGTTACCGGCCTGGCCGACATGCGCCGCGACCGGATCGAAGACGAGGCCATTTCCGGCCGAGATGTTCCGTCTCCCGGTTCGACCTACTCTCCAGCGGCCCCCGCCGAGAACGTTCCCGAATCGGCCATCACGCCGATTGCGCCGGCCAGGCCTCGTTGATGGTGAAGGACTAATGGTCACTGTCATGAGAGCGAAGTTGTTCCTGGCCGGCTTACTGTCCCTTGCGACGGTTGCGACTTCGCTCGGCGTCAGGCGGAACGCGGACCTGTCCGGGACCTGGGTCACTGACGCGGTTCAGGCGGCGAAAAAGGACGGATGTGGTAGCGCCTGTGGCGTTGCGCCATTCTTCAGCAGCGCACAGACTCTGAATCTGAGGATGGACAAAGGTAGGTTGAAAGGAACGGTCTCCGACTTGGCCCACAAAATCCAGGCGGCCGTGTCAAACAGCATTGTGGAGGGCGCGCGATTTGAGTTTGAGATCTCCGCGGATCGGTCGGACGTGGGATATACCCTCGTCTACAAAGGTGAGTTGTCGGATGCAGGAACGCTGAACGTTGCTGTGTACGATATTTTGGCGCCGCCCGCCCACGATCCTCTCTTCACGCTCGTCTTTCACCGGGATTCGAAGGGCAAGAGCAAATAGGATAGTTTTGTAACGTCGATGAAACGTTACGATTTCAGCCGATGCGAAATGGAGTCGACATTCCTCCCCCCTCCACCGATCCCGCGCCCAACGCGAACTACAGTTTGTCCGCGTTGAACCTCATACGATTCAGACGCAATCCGCTGTCGTTTCTTCAGGGAATGGCCAGGCGGTCCGGCGACATTGTCCCCTTCCGGATGGGCGGCCAGCAGATGTTCCTGGTCAATCACCCGTCATACATTCACGAGGTTCTGGTCACGCGCAATGCGAACTTCGTCAAGGGACGGGCGTTGCAGCGGGCAAAGCGTCTCCTCGGGGAGGGACTGCTGACCAGCGAAGGGGAGCGGCATCGCCGGCAACGGATGCTGGCGCAACCGGCATTCCACCGCCAGCGTATTGCGTCGTATGCCGAGGTGATGGTCCGGCACGCCGACCGCATGTCCAATCGATGGCAGCCCGGCGTCACAATGGACATCAGTCAGGAGATGACACGGCTGACGCTCGGCATCGTCGCGAAGACGCTGTTCGACGCGGATGTGGAATCCGAAGCCGAGGAGATCGGCGAAGCCATGACGTGCATTCTCGGCATGTTCAATCTCCTGCTGTTCCCGTTTGCCGACCTGCTGGAGAAGACGCCGTTGCCCGCCATGCGGCGCTATCGCCGGATGCGCGAGCGCCTCGATTCCGTCATCTACCGGATCATTAACGAACGGCGGCAAAGCGGCGCCGATCACGGAGACCTGCTGTCGATGCTCCTCCTGGCCCGGGACGAGGAGCATGGCGGCGGAATGTCCGACACCGAGGTACGCGACGAAGCCCTGACTCTATTTCTGGCCGGTCATGAAACGACCGCGGCCACACTCTCCTGGATCTGGTATCTGCTGTCCGAACATCCCGAGGTGGACGCGAAGCTGGCTGGGGAACTGAATGTCCAATTGAATGGTCGCTTGCCCGGGATGGCGGACATTCCCCAACTGCCTTACACGGAAGCGGTGGTGGCCGAGTCCATGCGCCTGTATCCACCCGCATGGGCCATCGGCCGGCGCGCGCTCTCGGAACAACGGATCGGAGGCGTGGCCGTTCCAGCGGATGGCATTGTCCTGCTCAGTCCGTTCGTGACTCATCGTGACGCGCGATTTTTCCCGGACCCGGAACGATTCGATCCGCAGCGCTGGACGCCCGAGGCGAGACAGTCGAGGCCACCGTATTGCTATTTTCCTTTTGGTGGCGGGCCGCGCCGTTGCATCGGCGAAAGTTTTGCCTGGGCGGAGACCATTCTCATTCTCGCGACCCTTGCGACGCGCTGGCGCGCGCGCCTGGTTCCGGGAACCGGGGTCACACCAAAGGCGCTCATCACCCTGAGGCCCAAACACGGCGTTCACGTTGCGCTGGAGCCTCGATAGGCCCGAGAATCTCGATTACGTTGCCGACGGCCTTTGTTGAAGGAACAGGTTTTCATGAACGTAAGGTCCTGGATTCCGAAGCGGTATCTCGACTGGATACTTCTCGGCGCCGGCGCTCTGTTGGCGGCGGCGGCGCTGGCGCCTCGGTACGATGTGTGGCAACTGGGGCAGGACCCGCCGCTCGAAACGGAAAGCCCAGCTTCTCCCTTTGCTGGAACGTGGCGGGCGTCGGAATTTGCGTCGCAGATCACGCTGACCGTCGATGGAACCGCCGTCGCAGGGGACATATGGCCAGCCAGCGGCGCCCCGGCGCCGATTACCAGCGGTTTTGCAGATGGGAACGATATTTCCTTCACCGTCGATAGTCCGGACGGACAGCGAACGGTAACCTTTAAGGGAACGCGAGACGGGGCGGCTATTTCCTTTACACGTTCGGTGGTCGTGCTCGCGGAGGGCTCACCCGGCGGTGATGGAATTTACGGCGCTCAAGGCCCGAAGGCGTTTGCGGCGACTCGCATTGACATGCCGCAAGGAAGGATCTCAGGCCGAGTCCTTGATCAGTCTTCCGGGGATGCGCTCGAAAAGGCGACCGTGTACGCATGGCGCGTTTTTACGCCGACGGCGAACTCGGCGTGGACACTGGGACGCACAAGCGTCAGCTCTGTTGAAACAGCCGTGGACGGCAGCTTCGTGCTTGCCGGGCTTCCGCCGGGGAACTACAGGCTGGCCGCAACAATGAACCATTACATCTCTCAGGAATATGGTGAGCGCGTCACGGGGGGCAATGGCAGGATCTTCACCCTCCACCCGGATGAACGTCTCGATGGCTTTAATGTTCCGCTGGCGCACAAAGGCGTGATCGCAGGGACCATTGTGGACCAGGCCGGCTCGCCAATGCCCAACGTCGACGTCCGGGTCTATACGCGGAGTTGTCGAGAAAGCGCTGATAAAGATTCGTGTGTGCTGGCAGCAGCCGGGGTCAGAAAGTGGAGCGGGGATTTTGGCGCCATAGAGCCGTTTTCTGCCAGAACCGGCCGTTCAGGTCAGTACCGGTTGGAGGACCTCGGGCCCGGCAATTACTATGTCGCCGCTCAAATGCCGGATGTTCGAGTTGACAGTCAGACCGATCGGCGCGGGCATCGGGAAGCGTACATCACGGAGTATTATCCCGGCGCCAACGATGCGGAAAGGGCCGGGACCGTGAGGGTTTCTCCCGGAGGCCGGATTGAGGGAATCGACTTCACCATCCGGCCAACCAGACTGGCAACGGTATCGGGCGCGGCTCTCACCACCGATCGTCGCGCGCTGCCCGCCGACGTCGCGCTGATTCGAATCGGCCCGGACACGTTTCTTCGAGGACCGCAGCCGGTCGGCATGTCACGGCCCACAATAACCAGAGCTGGAGCGGACGGAAGATTTCAGTTCAATGACGTGGTCCCAGGCGCCTATAAGGTCATGGCGGTTGCCAACGACCTCAATCGGCGACGGACCGCCATAAGGGATGTCGATATTCAGGCTGGCGCCGCGGAGAACCTGACGCTCGCGCTGGAGGATGGAATCGATATTTCAGGCCGGATGCGAATCGAACGCCCGATTCCTCCCGGTTTTCAGATTCGAGAATTAGGCCTCGAGCTTACGCTCCACGATGCCGACTTTTTTCCGGCTCTGGAGCGCGCCAGGATTTATCCGGCCAACCTTGAGGAGGACGGCGCCTTCGTAGTTCACGACCTGATTCCGGGTGGGCGTTACAGCGCTACGCTCGGCACTTCCAGCACGCAGATGGTGGCCACGGGCTTCTTCTCTCCATCTTTTGATGTCCGGGGAAAAGACATCCTGAAGGGTCCGGTCCGATTCGGGAAAAACGACAGGACTGTTGATCTCCCGATTGCGTTTGCGAACGCACAGGTCGAAGTCGTGGCGCTGGATCATGAGAGACCGCAGCAAGACCGGGTGGTCCTGCTCGCCCCTGAGGACCGCAATAAGATGGGTTTCTTTAGGACTGAGATGACCGGCGCTTCAGGAAAGGCCGTCTTTTCCAGAGTGAGACCCGGAAACTATAAAGTGTTCGCCTGGGATGGAATGGTCCCCGAAGCCTGGCGCAGGCCGAAGTTCATGGAGAGTTTTGAAGAGTTCGGTCGGCCGGTCCGGGTTGGGGAGTCCGGGACGATCAGCGAAACAGTTCAACTCATCAAGGTCAAGTACGGTCGTTCCCCGCTTCCGGATCTCGAGCCTTTTCCGTTACCTTCCTACTGATCGATTGCCCCGGATGGCGACCGTCACGAGTCATCAGCAGCTGAGCCAACTACAACTGCAGCATTGCCGTGTCAACCCTAACTCTGGAAGCTGTCCCACGGATCTCCCGGCGGCTATGGACCTGCGGCTTAGCGGCTCTCCGCATCGGAGGGCGACACTATGCTTGGCTCAAATGGTGTCGCGAAGTAAGATTTCCGCATGTCTTCACCCGTCACGGACAAGTCCACAGCGGTTGTAAAGTGGGCAACCGGAAATATCCTTTTCAATTTACTGCTGTCTCAATCTACCGCTGCTATTTTTGGTAGCGGACTAACTGTAGCAATGATCTCTGCGTTTCTGTCGCAATTGCCATGGGAAAGCCGGTTGCTTCTTGCATTCTGCGTTGCCACATTGACCGTCTATCTGATGCATGCGTTTATTGGAGAACTCCGTCAGAAATATCAGGCTCAGATCCATGCTCTTCCAGCCGAACGAGGGAAATGGTCGCTGACCACACGCGTTGAGGCTGCGCCCGTTAAGGCAAATATTGATCGATTGCAGGCAGAGATCGACAAGCTTAAGGGCGTAGAGAATCTCTTGCGCGCTGAAAAGGAGCAGATGTCGGCCCGGCTGTCTGAGTGGATTTCACGCGCAAATAGTGTTAGTACAGAGAATGTGTCGCTCGTGGCCGAACTGGATGACATGAAGGCGACCGCGAAGAGACTGGAGCAAGAACTTGTTCAATGGAAGGGGCGTTGCATGCCCGAGGAAGATCCGAACTGGACGCTATTAAGCGGACAGCCCCCGCGCCGAAGCCATGAAAGACAGATTGAAGTTCTAACAAAAGAACTGGATCAGGTTAATGCGAGACTACAGGAGGAGAAAGAGCGAAACAAGAGCCAGTTCTTAGATTTAACGGAAAAGCATCTCACGGCCGAGCGACGATATAGGAACGAGGTCTTTATTAGGGCATTGGAAAAGCTGTTCCTGCTTGGTTGCGAACCGCCAACATTCAGGGGTCAGACAGTTACTATCCGCTATTACGACCTACAGGATGCTGAGCTCGCAGATAGAGTGAGATCGTTGTTCAGTTATTTCAATAGCAGTCCGTGGAAGGTCGAGATGGATAGACGTTCTGAGCACGTGCAGCGGAAGGCTAAGAGCGAGACGCGCATTTGGGTAAGGAGCAAGGATGGTGCCCTCATGCAGGCTGTTGAAAACATATTCCGAACTGGCGCGCTGTTGGACGAA
>DASUFH010000479.1:0-24402 GCA_036274645.1 Terriglobia bacterium | reverse complement strand
CCCTAATTCCTCTCTGTCCCCAATTTCCCCAATTTCCCCGCACTAGATAAAACAACGAAAGACGGAGGAACAGGCCTGAAGCGCGCGCGATGGATGTGGGTTGCATGGGTTCTTTGTGGGTTTGGGTCTGCTGGAATGGCGGGCGCCGGATCGGGTTCCGCAGGACAGCGCGCGCCGGCCGCGCAGCCCGCGCCGCCCGCATCGCCATTCCGGTTTCATCACGTGCACCTCAACACCGTCAACGCCTCCGGCGCGATCGACTTCTATACGACACACTTCAAAGCCGAGCGCGGAAAATTCGGAGGCTCGGTTCCCGCCGTGCTGGCGCAGGGGAAATGGCTCCTGTTCAACGAAGTCAGCCGCGCGCCGGAATGGCCCGTCATTTCCCCGCTCTATCACATCGGGTGGGGCGCGCCGGATATGAAGACCGCCTACGACAAGCTGGTGAGCGACGGCGTGAAGTTTGAAACTCCGCTCACCGATATCTCCAAGGTCCTCCAGTCGGGATCCGGCCGGACCTTCTTTGCCTACGTCGATGGCCCGGATCACGCCATGATCGAAATCAACTCGGCCAACAACGACAACTTTCAACACGTCCACTTCCTCAGCGACGATCCCGTGTCGGCCGGGCAGTGGTACATGACTCACTTCGGCGCGACCGGAAACCGGAACGCGTCGCGCGAAGCGCGGGTGTATAACGGCCTGCAGATCTATCCCTTCATGGGCGCGAACCTCGATGGGATCCAGTTCTTCTGGTATCCCCGGGCGTTCGGAGAGGGGTCGTATCCGGAAGCCTGGAAGGGACGCACGGGCTTTGCGTCGTCCCGGGGACGCGTCATCGACCACATTGCTTTAAGCGTCGAGGGGCTGGACAAGGCTGTAGCGCAACTGGAATCGGAGGGCGTGAAAGTGACGCAACGCCCGCAGACGGCTCTCAACGGGTTGATGCGATCGGCGTTTGTCGAGGGTCCGGACGGAACGGAAATCGAAATCGTGGAAAGGGGCCAGCGGTAGGGGGTCTATGACCGCCCGACGTTTCGGAGTGGAAGCCTCTGATTTAAGAAAACGTCACGCTGAAACGCTGGGCGGTCATAGTTGTGCAAAGCCGCCTTCGTCGGCGCTTAAATGCCGGCAGACAATCAGGCCACATCGTCGATGGTGTTGCCTCTCGATCGGCAGACGACGGGCAGCGAGGTAACACTCGCCAGGCGTTCAAGGTATCCGGCCTCGGAACCGATGACTTCAGGGGCATACACCGGCCGGGCGCCCTCCAACACCCGGGTCAGCTCCATCTGATGAGACAGGTCGCCGCGTTCCCCTAAAGGAAGGCGCTCAAGATCCTGGTACCGCTCGCACCATTTCAACGGCACACCGCGATCAAAGACGTCGAGATGGCTGACCAGCAATCCTGAAAGATCACCCACGGCCTCAAGCGCATATCGCAGCAGAACGGCATCGGGATGCCCGCGCCGGAAGCGACCCTGCCAGCCATCCCCGCTGTTGTGGGGCTCGGGCAGCCGCTCATCCAGCGAATCATCGTGCGTGGGAAACGGCCCGACGCCGTGGCGGGTGAGATAGGCGCGCAGCACGCCATAGTGCTCGACAGCGCCAATCAGACCAAAGCGCGCGGCTACCGCATCGACGGCCGCCGTGGTAATGGAACTCCAGGTCGTATAGGGATGGAAGCCGCGCCACTCATCCAGCAGCACGCCCTGGGCGCCTTCGAACAGCACGCAGCCGGGCTGTGTCAGTCGAGCGCGAATCGTCTCGGCGGACGCAGGCGGACATTGTCGCGCCAGCGACTGGGCGATGTTCAACCACCGCCGGGCCAGGGTTTCATCGCGAAGCGCCTGAAGTTCCGTTTCCGTGCCCGGTCGGCCTTCGCCGGCCGGCGCCTCCAGTTCCGCCAGAAGCGTCTGGCGAATGGTCTGCAGCCGTTCCAGTTGAACCTGTGTGTGAGCCGCGCCGAGCGGCGCGAGATCGGCATATCGCAACACTTCGCCGGCGTGTTCGAGGGCGTGCCGAACGGTTTCACCGACACCAACACCGCACGTGCCGTGGGGCGCGTTGCCGCGCAGGAGTTCGCGCAAGCGGCCCGCTGCTTGATGGTAGGGAGTGGTGATGCGGCAGCGCTCGTCGATAATCAGGCGCGCCAGCGCATCGTGGACACCAATGCGAGCAAGGGCCTCCGCCTCGGCCAGCAACGCTGTGGGGTGGAGCGCCATGGGATCCAGCAGCACGGTGTGCGCGCCGGGCGTAAAGGTCCCGGCGCCGAACTGGGAAAACGTGTGATGCCGCGCTGGCGCTCCTGGCCGGGACGCCGTAACGACAGTGTGACCGGCCTGGGCGCCGCCGCTGAAACGAACGACGGTGTGGGCCTGCCAGCGTCGCGTCAACGCGTCGATGAAGTGTCCCTTGCCGCAGTCGCCGAAACCCAACCCCAGCGCCGAGGCATAACGCGTCGCGCTCACAAATCAGGAAGGCTTATCCGAACAGCCGTTTCCACAACGCGCCGGCGGCGCCGGCCGGGTTGGACCACGTCCGCAACGGTACATTCAGCAACGCCGCATAGTCCTGAACCACGCGGATCGTGGAGCGTACATGGTCGTCATTGAGGCCATTCGAGGACAACATCGTCGCGAGGTCATTGAAATTGCGGATGCGCTGCTCGGTCAACCCCACGATCGCGGCGGCAACGAAACAGGTGTCCTTCGGCGATTCCATGCTGATGACGTGGTCGCCGAGAAGTTGCCGCCAGCGCGACTGAACACGCTTCGCGCGGCCCAGGTCGGGAATCAGGAAGAACAGATGATAGGTTTCGGCGGCAGCGGCGATGACTTCCTCGATCGGAATGTCTTCATCGAGCTTCTCACCGATCAGGCCCTCGACCTGATGACGGGAGACCGCCGGATAGGGCAGTTCGTCGCCGGTGAGGAAGAGATAGCCCTTCTTCTTGCGCTTGACCCAGTTGTCCGTGTCGGTGTGTTGCGCGGCGATGTAAAACGCGAGTTCGTAGCTCTCCTGGCCGGTACCACCGCCTCCACCTTCGAGATAACTCCAGGTGAGCCACTGGTCCATCAATTCCGCGGTGCTTTCAAATTGTCCGACCTGCAGCGCGGCCTGGTCCGATGTGGCGTCGCCGACGGCCATGAACATCACCTGCGGATCGGCGATGCCGCAGGCGTTGAGCAGCTTCATCAGATTGGGCAGCTCCTGCTTCGCCAGCAGATGCGGAATGTCGCCCATCGATCCCGTCACATCGAGCGCAAAGACGATCCCGAGAGCGTCCGGATGATCCGCGCTGTCGCGCGACTCGCGGACTTTGAGCCCTTTGGGATTCATCAGCGCGTGGCACTGCTGCTGTTTGAAGATTTCCGTCCGGCCCTGATGGGCGCGGCCGGCAATGAGCGCGTTGTGAGCGTCTATCGAATAGTTTCCGTATCCCATGGATGCCTCTTTGTCGGGTCCTTTAACTTAAATGCTCAGCGGCACGAACGACGGCGGCCCATAAGCCTCTTTGGCCGCCTCCCGCAACAGCGTGTCCAGTCCTTCCGCGCGTTGCGCTTTGCAGAACGCCTGATCCTGGCTCGCGCGCGTCAACAGCGTGGCCAGACCGGCCGGCACGGCGCCCGGAATGGTAGACGCATCGCCGGCCCCGCATGCCATCACCAGCGCCACTCGCGCCGAGCGAACCAGATCCATCGCCTGACGATCGATATCCGCGTCCTTTTCGGCGGAAGCCCAGCTGATCAGGCGAACGCCATGGTCCGCGGGATGAACCAGCGCATGCTCCGGACGGATATCGCCATGCGACCAGCCCTGGACATGAACGAAATGCAGGACGTCGAGCATGCGCCGCCAGATCCAGACCACATGGCGGGGATCCAGACCGTGGGGAAAGCGCGCATTCAGGTCCGCCAGGCTGCCCCAGTATCCGTTCGGATGCCGCAGCACCAGGGCGTGTTCCGTTCCAGTTCCCTCCACCGGGCCTTCCGCCACCACCTCGGGCAATCGCAGCGAGGCGTAGGCGCCGGCGGCTCCACCTAGGGGCGCCTGCAGTTCACCGAGGACGCGAGCCTCCCGGGCGTGTCGAGCGGCGGCCGCCGGCGATGACGAAAGCTTGATGGCCGCCAGAAACGGCATCGCTCCGATCCGGCGCGCGAGATAAACCTGCGACAGGTCACCGGTCCCCAGAAGCTGGACGAGTTGATACCGGTCGCCCCGGCACTGGATCCCCGTGAAGGCAACTCCCGGATCGCGGCGCATCCGGACAAGCGCCTGGCGGAACGAGTCCCGCGTCACAAACGACTCGGTCTTGTGGATAAGCGCGCCGCAGTGACCGCACTTCACCGCTCGCCAGATCGCCACGCGAGGCAGCGGCGCGGAACACTGCGGACAATTCAAAGCGACCCAGGGCATCAGGAAAGGGAGGATAAGACGTTGAATGGGCCAGCGCAAGTTTGGACGCAGTTTGGACACGGGCGCATCGACTCGTGCGACAACTTCACTGCTTGTAGGGGCGGTCCGCGTTTCGGAGCGGATTCCCTTGATTTCACGACAATTCGCCCGGAAACGCCGGGCGGTCACAGACCGCCCCTACAGGCAGACCGGCGCTCCCAGAAGCGACAGGCGCCGGCAGACAATCCGGGGAGAACCGCCCAAGAACACAACGCTTGAAATGGTTTGGGGGCGGTGTATAATCCGGCCCGCCGCAGAATCAAAAACTGGGCACGAGAAATCCTGCGACGGCGAGAGATTGCCTAAGGCGAGAAAATTGCCTATTGTCACGCCATCCAAGTATCGAAATCAGAAAGTATTCGGATAGTTAAAGCTGTCCGTCTTTAAAAGACAGTCAAGACGAGGAGTAATGCAATGAGTTTGAGTGGCGCCGAGTTTAAAGCACAACTGCGTGAAGGAAAGCCGAAGTTCGGCTTGTTTATCAATTCTCACAGCCCGACGCTGGTCGAGCAGCTGGCGTTCAGCGGTTATGACTGGATGCTGGTGGACACCCAGCATGGACCGATGGGCAACGAGACCCTTTCGGGTATGCTCGCGGGCATCTCCAACGGCGGCGCCATGTCGATGGTGCGCGTTGGCAGCGCCATGGACCGTCCGGGCATCCAGCAGGCGCTGGATATGGGCGCCGATGGCGTCCTGATCCCCTATGTGAATAACGCCGAAGAAGCCCGGCACGCGATCAGCTGCACGCGTTATCCCCTGGCGCCGCTGAACGGAACCCGTTCGGTCTACTTCCCGCAGCGCAGCATGAACGAAAAGGGCCTTCTGGGCTACGCCGGCGCGGCCAATGACAACGTCATTTGCGCCCTGCAGGTGGAGACCGCGGACTGCATCAAGAACATCGACGAGATCGCGGCGATTCCGGGTCTCGACATGCTGTTCCTCGGCCAGAACGACCTCTGCATGTCGATGGGCCTGTTCAACGGCAAGTACAAGTTCCCCGACATGTACTTCTCCGAAGAGCTCAAGGATGCGACCAACAAGCTGATCGCCGCCGCCCGGAAGAACAACGTCATTCTCGGACTCTTCCTGTTCGGCACGGCCCGCGTGGGTGAGTTCCTGGAGAAGGGCTTCCCCTTCCAGAGCATCGGCAACGATCTGCACCATGTGCTGACGCAGTCCGGCGCGTACGTGGGCGACCTGGAAAAGATTGCCAAAGAAAAATCGAAGATGGGCTGGACGCGCCGCCCGACGGCTCTGTTCTAGTCCGCTTCCCGGGCAGTGAGGGAACGGAGGCGCTCCGGAAATCCGGCGCAGCGCTGTTCCCTCGCCGAAGCCTGTGGCAGAATTCCTGTTTGCGAAAACGACTAAGAATTCAGCCACAGGCATCGGACTCCTTGCCGTCTGCGGCAGAGTTCATCCTGGTGAAGACCGGAACCAGTCTGGCGGGCTGCGGCTCTGTACCCACGGGCTTGTTCCTTTCTGCCAACGGGTAGTTCAAGGGGGACCCCACAGATGGCTGTCACAGTCACGCACCGCCAGCAGATGGACTTGATCGTCGCGGTTCTCTGTGGGCTGGGCGCTCGCGAAGAAGACGCGCACATTCAGGCCGACGTCTGGACCGAAGCCGATCTCCGCGGCATTCCTTCCCATGGCGTGCAGCGTCTTCCCGTCATGGCCACCCGCATCCGTAAAGGTCTCCTCAAAGCCGAAGCAAAGCCCGAAAAAACCTGGTCGACCGGCGCCGTCCTGAATATCGATGGAAAAGACGGATTCGGCACGGCCGCCTGCGAACTCGGCCTGCGCGAACTGCTCCCCGCCGTGCGCCAGAATGGGGTCGGCGTGCTGACCGTCCGCAATGCAGCGCACATCGGGATGGTCGGCTACTATGCGGAACGCCGCGCCCGCGAGGGTTTCTGCTGCCTGGCGTTCACGACGACCGAAGTGCTCGTTCATCCCTACGGTGGAGCGGAAGCGCTGGTGGGAACCAATCCCGTGGCCATCGGCATCCCCGCCAACCCGCGGCCCTTCGTCCTCGACATGGCGACGGCCGTTGGCGCCATGGGCAAGATCATTGCGATGAAACATCGCGGCGAGCGAATTCCCGAGGGATGGGCGGTCGATAAGGACGGACGTCCGACCACCGATCCCGAGGAAGCGATGCACGGATCCCTCAGTCCGGCCGGAGGCCCGAAGGGCTACGGTCTCGGCATCGCCATCGCGATGCTGAGCGGACTGGTGCCGGGCGCGGAAATCGGACGTAAGGTCCTTGGCACACTGGACACCGAACATCGATGCACGATCGGCGATCTCTTCATCGTGCTCGACCCAAAAGCGTTTCCGGGCGCGGACACGCTGCTGGACGGCGTGAAGGAATATCTCGACGAACTGCGCGCCTCGCGCCCCGCGGTCGGCGTCAATCAGGTTCGGGTCCCCGGCGATCGTGAGGTCCGGATCCGGGAAGAAAGGCTGAAGAACGGGATTCCACATCCCGAGGAGGTTTGGCATGCCGCAGAACAGCTCCGCGCCACCATCGACAAGTAATCGTCACTGGGGGTTTTCCACCGCCGGGCGCGTGTTCTTCGGCTGGGGCGTCTCGGAGGAACTCCGCGCCATCAGCAAGGAGCTGGGCAAACGGGCCATGATCTGCACGGACAAGAACATCGTGCAGAGTGGCATCGCCGAAAGAGTCGAAGGCCTGCTGAAGGAAGGCGGCGCCGAAGTTCTGGTCTTTCCGGAAGGCAAACCTGAAGTCGATCTGGCCACCATCGGCGCGTCGGCCAAAGTCGCCGCCGAGTTCAGACCCGACGTCATCATCGGCGTGGGCGGCGGCAGCAACATGGATCTCGGCAAGTGCACGGCCATCCTCCACAAGTACGGCGGCGCGCTGTCGCAGTACTACGGCGAACATAACGTGCCCGGCCCGCTGATGGACATCGTCTGCATCCCGACGACTTCCGGAACGGGATCCGAAGTGAGCCCGGTGGCCGTCGTGGCCGATCCGGACCGGTTCATGAAGGTCGGCATCGCCACACGCCGGATCATTCCCAAATGGGCGCTGGTCGATCCATCCCTGACGGTCTCCTGCCCTCCCCGGGTTACATCGCACTCGGGCATGGACGCGCTCAGTCACGCAATCGAATCCTTCTGCGCGAAGGTTCCCGAAGGCCGTTCGCCCCACGCGATTTTCGTGGGCAAGAATCCGGCGTCCGACAGCCTGGCCAGACAGGCCATCGAACTGATCGCGCGATCGTTGCCCACCGCGGTGAACGATCCGACGAATCGGCAGGGCCGCGAAGACATGGCTCTGGCCAGCCTGCTGGCCGGCATGGCGTTTTCCGCGGCGGGCACCGCAACGGTTCACGCGTTGCAGTATCCGGTCGGCGAAGCGACACACACCTCGCACGGACTCGGTAACGCTGTGCTGATGCCGTCCGTGATGCGAGCGATCGTCAAGTCGCGCATTCCCGAAATGGCGTTTATCGCCCGCGCCTTCAATCCCGGCCTGAAAACGGTTTCGGACGAAGAGGCCGCCGAACAGGCGCCCGAACTGGTGGCGCAACTGGGCGACAAGGTCATGATCCCGCGCGGCCTCGGCGCCATTGGCATGAAGCGCGAACAGATCGACGAAATGGCTGAACTGGCGACCAGCGTCAAGCGGCTGCTCGACAACAGTCCGGTCGCGTTCGACAAGCAGGCTCTCATTGGAATTCTGGAGGCCGCGTTCTAAAGATGTCCGCATCGCAAGTGACCGTCGAAACCCACACGAATTACATCAACGGCCAGTGGATCGCTTCCCGCAGCGGCGCCACGTTCGAGGACGAGAACCCGGCGAAGCGCGGCAGCAACATCGGGCAGTTCCAGGCCTCGACGGCCGAAGACGTCCTCGATGCGATCAACGCCGCCGATGCCGCTTTCCGGACGTGGAGGCGCACGCCCATCACCGAGCGCCAGAAGTATGTCGGTGAGTTCCTGCGGCTGCTGGCGGAATCGCGCGAAGAACTGGCCCGCATCGTGACGATCGAGAACGGCAAGACCATCAAGGAGTCGCGCGCCGAAGTGGACTCGGCCCTGGTGGAGGGCGGCTACCATCTGAATCAGATCGCCGCGTTTTCCGGCCATTCCGGGCCTGGCGCGTTCCGCGACATTTCCACATGGGTGCAGTACCAGCCGCTGGGCGTGGTTGGCATCATCAGTCCGTGGAACTTCCCGATGAACGTGATGAATCGCAAGGCCGTCCCGGCCCTGCTCACGGGCAACACGGTGGTCTTCAAACCGGCGTCGTTCACGCCCTGGTCCGGCATCTTCATGACCCGGCTGTTCGAGCGCGCCGGCCTGCCCGCGGGCGTTTTCAATTGCGTGACGGGGCTCGGATCGAAGATCGGCAACGTGCTGGTGGAAGATCCTCGCGTGCGCGCGATATCGTTTACGGGTTCGACGGAAGTCGGCAAGAAAATCCAGGTGAAGTGCGCGGCGAACCTGACGCGCACGCAGCTGGAACTGGGCGGCAAAAACGCGCTGATCGTGATGGACGACGCCGATCTGAACGAAGCGGTCGCCGCCGCGACCACCGCGGGTTTTTCCAATGGCGGACAGTGGTGTACATCGACCAGCCGCATCCTGCTGCACAAAGGCATCGCCAAATCGTTCCTCGACGCGCTCGTCGCGCGCAGCGACGCGATGAACGTCGGCGACGGAACGATTGAAACCACCGATATGGGCCCGGTGGCCGGCCCCGATCAATACCGCGATGTGTCCAGCGCCATCGCGCAAGCGAAGGCCGCCGGCGCAACGCTTGTGGCCGGCGCGAAACCGGCGGACCCGGCAGGCTACTTCATCCGTCCGACCGTGTTCACGGGCGTGACCACCGACATGCCGATCTTTCGCGACGAAATTTTTGGACCCGTCCTCGCCGTGTGCGAGTTCGGCTCGCTCGATGAAGCCATCGAACTGGCCAACAAATCCATTTACGGCCTGTCTTCGGCGATCTACACGAAGAGTCTGACGAACGCGAAGAAGTACGTCGATGGCATCGAGGCTGGACTGGCGCACGTCAACATCCACACCGGATACAAAGAGCCCTCGATGCCGTTCGGGGGCGTGAAGCAGTCCGGCGCGGGCCTTCCGGAAAACAGCCAGACCGGCCTCGAATTCTTCGTCGATCGCAAAGCCGTCTACGTCCGCGGCTGAGCCGCCCGGCCGATCGGCGGCGTTAAGGCGGGCGCCGAAGTCTTTCGCGCGCCCGCTGGTATCGCCCGTACGATCGCGCCCTTTGCGGGCTGACCATCGGCCGTCCGCAATTGCCCCGTTATAGCTCCCGGTTTCGCTTGCGCCATCAGTAAGACGGGCAACATCAGAAGCAACATCGAACACGATCTTCGAACAGTGGCTTGAGCGGAGCCTGATCTGCCTCTCCATGGTAACCGGTCAGATCGACAACGGTGACTATCCAGGCAAACGGGCAGCCAGGCCGCATGATCGTTCTTCACGGCAATACCATTATGGAATGGCCACGGAAATCGCATTGGAGATGCCGAGGCTGTTCCGCAATTTAATGATGATCGAGCCATGCAGGGTTCCGCCCTGGATCGAAAACGGGAGCCGCAGGACGCTCTGGCTGCCGGAAACGGCATCGCCGGCATACCAGGCGTCAAACAGCCCCCGGACGTCGAGCGTGATCGTCGAGCCGGAAACCACACACCCCGGCAACGAACCGCAACTCAGGCGCGCCACCGGCGCGGTGTTGAATTCGAGCACGAGATGGGTCACCTCCCGCATGGTGGACAGCAGACTGATCGATGTGACGAATCCGTCCGGCTGCGTCATCGTTTGCGCATTTTGAATCCGTGGAGGAAGGGGCGCGACAACCACAGAACTGGTGGAGGAAGACCCGAACGCGACGGAATTCCCATTTCCGCCGACTTCGCCCAGAAACGCCAGCGTCCCGGCAACCGTTCCGGTTTGAAAGCCGATCGGCCCGGCCAGGTTCGAACCGGCAAATGTCGCTTCCATGCTGTTGGCAGGGAACGAAAACGATATCTGGCGGCCTCCCGTCGCGAACTGGATCGCCGGATCGTTAACGGGAATGGCCGCCGTTGAAGCGAAGGACAAATTCAATGTTCCACTGAGGTCATGTGGAAACGCCTCCGGCAGCAAGAGCCGAACGGCTCCCTGCTGGCCGGGCTCAGGCGCGCTCGGAACAAAGGTCAGCGCTGGAGCGGAGAGCGGAACGATGGAGGTGGCGTCCAACGCGCTGTTGTCCGTCAGAATGGGATCTCCGCTCGTGGCGACTGTCGCCGTGTTGGACACCGATGGTCCAGCGTTCTTGTCGACCGCCACGGTCAGCTGGATGACGCCAGGCGCGCCCACATCCATTCCGGCAGAATTGCACGTAACCGTTTGGCCTATGGCTGCGCAACTCCAACCGGTTCCCGCGCCGGACACGAACGACAACCCGGCTGGCAGAATGTCGGTGACCGTCACCGGTCCTGAGGGAACGCCTCCGTGATTCACGACGGTGACGGTATAGATCTCGTTGAAGCCGGCGCCGAAGTGACCGGAATGCGTCATTGTGATGGACGCGTCAGGATAGGGGTTGAACACGGAGAACGTCACGGTATTGCTAAATCCCGCCGTAGTAAAGACTCTTACGTTTCGACTACCAACGACGGCGCCCAGAGAAACGCCAAAAGTCGCCGTCAAGGTATTCGAGTCGACCAGATGAACGTTGCTGATGCTGATCCCAGCGCCGCCGGTGAGCAGAATCACGGCCGACGTGTCAAAATTCGATCCGGTCAGCGTCACGTCCACCGCGCTGCCGATCGCGCCAGACGACGGACTGATTCCAGCGAGCGCTGGCGGGGCCGAGAGAACTTTGAAGCTTATCGGAAGACCGATTCCCCCTGTCGTCTGTAGCAACGTCAGGCGGGTTCCGACAACGGCGTCCGGGGCGATCTCCACGGATGCGCTCAACGATGTGGGGCTGAGGACATTGATGTTGCTGACGGTCACGCCCCCGCTCCCCGAAAATCCGGATCCCCGCATCACAATCGATGTCGCGCCGGAAATAAAGTCGGTTCCCACAATCGTTACCGTCGCGGTTGTTCCCACGAACCCTGACGACGGAGTAATACTCGTGACTGTTGGCAGCATCACCAGCACATCAAATGGAACGGGCGCGCTCGTCCCTCCGGAACTCGTGATGGTCATGAGGCGTGTGCCGAGCAGGGCGTCCGGCGCCACTGTAACGCTGACCACGGCGCTCGTATCCGTGGCGCCGGGATTGATCGTTCCGGTCACACCGGTCCCGCTGAAGGCGACTGCGGTTGCGTTGCTCAGGCCCGATCCGGCGATGGTCAATGTCAGCGTCGAACCGCGAAGGCCATACGTTGGAGAGATGGTCGATATCGCTGACGTGACAACGGCAAATCCGTCGAATGGCGCTGAAGGGCCTCCCGCGGTGGTTACGGTGATGGATCGCGGTCCCGGCGTCGCGTCAGAGGCAATCGTCACCGACACTGGAATGCTGGAACCGGAGCCGCCAGAAAGAATCGCGGCAGCAACGCCCGCTCCACTGAAGGCGACGCTCACCGGACTGCCCAGCGCCAGGCCGGATATTGTCATGGATATCGTTGTGCCCACCGTGCCCGGCGCTGACGTGATTCCCGTGATCATGGGCATATCGGACGAATCGCTTACGGTGAAAATCCCCACTGGAACGGATGCGCCGTTTGCCGACGTTACCGTGACATCACGCGGCCCGGTTGCGCTTGCCGGATCGATGGTAAAGGTCACGGGCAGGTCCGAATTCGTTCCTCCGGGCAGGATGACAGCCGTCACTCCGGCGCCTGAAATCGTGACGCCCGTGGCGCCCACCAGAAAATTCCCGTGAATCACCGCGGACACGGCAGTTCCACGATCAGCGGAACGTGGCGACATCGACGCGACGACAGGCGCCGCCGTCGTTGGAAACGTGACCTTTCGTACGCGGCGATTCTCGTTATCCCCAATATACAGATTCCCCAAAGAGTCGACCGCAACGGCGGTCGGGCCGCGAAGCAGGGCATTGACCGCGGGACCGCCATCTCCGCTGAACCCTGCCGTCCCGGTACCCGCCACCGTGGAAATGACGCCGCCGGGACTGACTTTGCGAACGCGCTGGTTGCCGAAGTCTGCAATGAAGAGCGTCCCCGACGCATCGACGGCGACGCCGTACGGGCTCGACAGTTTCGCGCTCGTCGCGGGACCGCCGTCTCCCGAGAAGCCCGAAGTCCCGGTACCCGCCACCGTCGTGATTGTTCCATCCGAATCGATTTTCCGAACGCGGTTATCACTCGAGTCCGCAACAAAGAGATTCCCTGACGCGTCGAGCGCGATGTCGGACGGGAAAGTCAGCATCGCATTCACCGCAGGTCCTCCATCACCACTGAAGCCGGCGGTCCCGGTACCCGCAATCGTCGAAATGATTCCCGACGTGTCCACTTTGCGAATACGCCGATTCGAGGAATCGGCGATATACAGGTTGCCCGCAGGATCCAGTACGATGCCACGCGGAAAATTCAGCGCTGAGGCCGGCGCCGCGCCGCCATCGCCATCGAATGCGTTGGTAAAGCCGGTGCCGGCCACGGACGTAATAATCCCAGCCCGGGTGACAATCCGTACCCTTCCCAGATCGCTGCCGGAAATATAGAAATTCCCGACCCGGTCAACAGCCACGCGACCTGCGTTTTCCAGCTGGGCAACCGTCGCCGGACCGCCGTCTCCCGCGCCGTTTCCACCGCTATGTTCACCGGCGACGGTTTCAATGATTCCGTCGAGTCCGATCCGGCGGATTCTGGAGTTGCCGGCATCCGCGACGAAAACGTTTCCATTGTCATCAACGGCCACACCGGACGCCGACAGGTTTGCAAGCACCGCAGGTCCACCGTCGCCGGAGTCGGCGGAGCCGCCGGCGCCAGCGATGGTCGTGATCATTCCGCCGGGGTCTGCGGCCACGATCGTGATTCCGGAGAAACTCGACGACGTGGCGTCGACGGTTGTAACCACAATACTGCGAATGCCCAACGCGGCCGAGGCGTCGATCGAGATCGTGATGGGAAGCCAGGTGTCGGTAGCGCCGGGACGAATGGCTGCGGTCACGCCGGTTCCGCTGAACGTGATCGCCGTGGCGCCGCTCAGGTTGCTGCCGGAAATTGCCGCCGCCAGGGATGTTCCGCGCATACCGAGCGCGGGCGTTATTCCCGTGATCGTCGGCCGGACTATGGTGAACCCGTTAAAGGCCGCGGAAACGCCACCCGGCGTCGTCACGGTGAATGTGCGTGTTCCCAAGGCTGCCGCCACGTCGACGGTGACGGTTACAGGCAGACCGTCCGCCGTTCCCCCGCTTTCAATCGCGCCGGTCACGCCGGTTCCGCTGAATGTCACGGCGGTTGCGCCGGTCAGTCCCGTCCCTCTGATCGTTACCGAGCGCGTGGTTCCAATCGTACCTGCAGACGGACTGATGGACGTGATGGCGGGAGCTTCGAGCGTTCCCGTTACGTTAAACCCGGTGAAAGAATCCGACACGCCCCCGGCCGCGTTCACTGTCAATGCCCGAACCCCCACGATCGCGCCGGGACTCACAACTATGGATACCGGTAGACTGGTTGCGGTTCCGCCGTCTTCTATCGTCGCGGTCACCCCGGAACCTGAAAACGTGACGGCGGTCGCTCCGTTAAGGTTTTCGCCCTCGATGGTTGCTGAAACAGCGCCTCCCTGAGCCGCCGTGAAAACGGAAATGCCGTGGATTACCGGCTGACCCGGCGAGACCGTAAACCGGACCCGGCGAACCCGATTGAGGCCTCCGCCGAGAACCACGTCTCCGTTTCCGTCCACGTCAATGCTGCCGAGGGAAATATCTGCCATCGTCGCCTGGCCGCCATCGCCAGTGAAGCCCGCGGTTCCGGTACCGGCCACGGTTGTGATGCTCCCCGCGGGCGTCACCATGCGCAGCCGCGCGTTGTCGGTATCCCCGATAAAGAGATTTCCCGCCGGATCGAACGCCAGCCCGCGTGGCCGGTTCAACCACGCCGCTGTCGCCGGACCGTCGTCACCGCCAAAGTCTCCCACGCCGGTCCCGGCGACCGTACTGATGACACCGGAGCCATCAATCTTTCGGACACGATGGTTATTGGTGTCCGCGATGAACACGTTTCCGGTGGCATCAACCTTCACGGCCATTGGCCGGTTCAACTTCGCCATCGTTGCCGGTCCACCATCGCCGCTAAAACCGTCGGTTCCCGTACCGGCAATTGTCGACATGACGCCGTCCACGCCGATCTTGCGGATCCGCCTGTTCCCCTGGTCGGTGATGTAGAGGTTCCCGTCCCGATCGATGGCGAGATCGATAGGAACGTTGAGTTGCGCCAGCGAGGCCGGGCCCCCATCGCCGCTGAAACCGGCTGTCGCGGTTCCCGCTATAGTGGTGATCGTGCCGTTGGCGTTCACCTTGCGAATTCGGTTATTGCCGGTATCCGCGATGTACAGGTTGCCGAGGCCATCCACCGCCACACCCTGGGGCGCTTTGAGCGGGGCCAGGACCGCCGGACCGCCATCTCCGCCAAACGCCGTTGCGCCCGTTCCCGCCACCGTTACGATGATTCCGTCGGCGCTCACTCTGCGAATCCGGTTGTTGCCCGAATCGGCAATGAAGACATTCCCCGCGCCGTCAATGGCCACACCGGCGGGGAAGGTCAGGCGCGCTGCGGTCGCCGGGCCGCCATCGCCCGTGAACCCCGAAGCGTCGCCTCCTGCAATGGTCTGAATCACACTCGGTCTGGGCGCAGACCGGACCAGCAATCCGCTGAATGGATCGGAATTCCCGGACGTGGTGGTGACGGTCAGCGTGCGAATCCCCAATGCCGCGCCCGCGGTGATCGTCACATCGACGGGAATGCTGGTGTCCGTGACGCTGCCGGAAACGACCGCCGTCATGCCGGCGCCGCTGAACGTCACACCGGTCGTGTTCGCAAGGTTCTTTCCTGAAATCGTCAGATGCGTCGTAACGCCCACGGGCGCCGAAGATGTGGAAATGCCCGTGACCTGGACAGCGTTTGCCGTCGCGATAGTGAACGCCGCCGCGTTAGATGGGCCGGACGGCGATGTCAAAGTCAGGTTGCGCGTTCCCGTACTGGCGTCGAAAGCGATCTGAATGGACACCGGAAGACGGGTATCTGTTGCTCCCGGTAAAATTGACGCCGTCACCCCGGTTCCCGTAAATGTGACGGCCGTCACGCCGGCCAGATGATATCCGCCAATCACCGCGTTCTGCGTTGTGCCGCGTAAAGCGGCCACGGGCATAACAAAAACAACACGGGGGACCGGGTTCTCCTGAACAGTGAAACCATCGAAGAGCGGCGAGGTCGTATATGCCGTCGACGCCTTCAATGTTCGCGCGCCGGGTTGGGCGTCCCATGCGACCGTCAACGTTACCGGAACAGACGTTTCGGTAACGGGCCCCGTGATGGCGGCGGTGACGCCGGCGCCACTGAGCGCAACGGCTGTCACCCCGCCAAGATTTGTGCCATTCAGTGTCAGCGCAATCGCGCTCCCCTGGAGACCGGATGCGGTGGTGATCGACGTGATGTTCGGAATTCCCGGATCCACATTGAAGGCGACGGACGTGAGACCGCCGGGGGTCGCGATGACCACGGTACGCGGACCGAGGGTGGCGTTGGGCGCAATCGTCATCAGGATGGGCACAACCGTGTCCCCCCCTCCAGCAGTGATTGCGGCTGTCACACCGGCTCCGCTGAACGTCACGTCTGTTGCGCCAGCAAGGCCGGTTCCAGTAATGGCGGCCGCAAACGTCGTCCCCTGCCTGCCGGCCGCCGGAGTCATCGCCAACGCGTTGGGCAGTGAGGTCTGGTCGATCGTAAACCCGCTGAAGCCGGCCGAAACACTGTATGGCGTGGATACGGTGAACGCCCTCAGACCGGTCGAAGCTGTGTTTGCAATCGAGATCGCGATAGGCAGGCTTGTATCCGTGGGGGCTCCGGCAATCGACGCCGTAACACCGGTTCCACTGAAGACGACGCCCACCGCGCCGAGCAGATTCGATCCCGTTATCGTTGCCGGGACGATTGCGCCCTGAGTTCCAGCCGTCAGGGAGATCGACGTCACGACCGGAACAGGAGGGGGCAGTTTCGGAGCCTCGAGTACCAACGCCGTCGATGAATACATCAGGTTCCCGATCGCATCGACTGAAAGATCCAGCGCGCCGACGGAACCGGTGGACAGCACGGTGCTGATCACACCCGCAGGATTGACCTTCCGTATGTTCCGGCCGTTTCCGTCGGCAATGAAAAGATTCCCGGCTGCGTCGAACGCCACATCCGATGGAAACTCCAGTTGGGCGGAGCCGGCCGGGCCGCCGTCGCCACCAGTTCCGAACACGCCGCCGGCAAACGTCATGATCACCCCGGAGGTATTTACTTTGCGGACCCGGCCATTGGCTGGATCTGCAATGAAGAGGTTCCCGGTCTGATCGACGTCGATGCTCGGCTGCGAGCCAAACTGGGCCAGCAGGGCAGATCCACCATCCCCGCTGAAGCCCGCCACACCGGTCCCGGCAACGGTCGAAATCACACCGGTGAGGTCCACCTTACGCACGCGGCTGCCGCCAACCATGAACAGGTTGCCGGCCATGTCAAACGCCATATCGGTGGGACGGTGATGTTCGCGGAAGCGGCCTGGCCCCCGTCTCCACTGAAGCCCTGGATGCCCGAGCCGACGACCGAATGAATGACTCCCGAGGAGTCGATCATGCGAACCCGATTGTTCGCAGCGTCCGCTATATAGAGATTTCCGGCGGCATCGAACGCCACGGCTTCAGGACCGTTGAGTTGCGCCGACGCCGCAGGCCCTTCATCGCCGCTGAAGCCGGCTGTTCCGGTTCCGGCGACGGTCGTGATGACGCCAAGAGGTGTGATCCGGCGAATGCGGTGATTGTCCCGGTCCGCGACAAACACATTCCCCTGCCTGTCGCGCGCAAGACTGGACACGCGTCGAAGTTGCGCGGTGGCGGCCGGACCTCCATCCCCGCTGTAGCCGGTGCTGCCGGTCCCCGCCAGGGTTCGCGCGGCGTATTCGCCGCTCGCGGCAATCACCGAAAAGCCGGCAAAACCGGCCGACGTACCGTTCGGCGTGGTGACTGTTATCGTCCGGGCGCCGGCGGCCGCGCCCGCATCAACCGTGATGTTCACGGTGACACTCGAGTTCGATGCGCCGTCCGGAATGAGGACTCCCGTAACGCCGGCTCCACTAAATGTGACCGTAGACGCCTGATCGAGATTCGAACCCATCAAAAGCGCGCGCGTCGTCGTGCCCGCAATTCCGGAAACACGGGAAATCGACGTCAGCACGGGAGGAGGCGGCCCGCTGGCAGCGGTCACGGAAAATCCCCCGAACGGCTCCGATGATCCCGCCGCGGTGACCACGGTGATTTCGCGCGGGCCCGGGGCCGCATTGGAGGCCACGGTAATCGTGATCGGCAGGAGTGTATCGGTCCCCCCGCCGCCGATAACCGCCGCTACTCCCGTTCCGCTGAAGATAACCGCGGTCGGCGCCGTGAGCCGGTATCCGGAAATGGTTGCGGCCGCGGTGGTCCACTGGCCGGCGGATGCCGGAGCAACGGAGGTGACGGTGGGTACACCGGTGTCGGGAGTGACACGGCGGATGCGATGGAACCCGTTATCCGCAATGAAGAGCCTTCCATAGACGTCAAAGGCCAGCCCATCCACGTCGCCGAGGTTCGCGGATATCGCCGGGCCGCCGTCTCCATTAAATCCCGAGTTGGGCAGGCCCGCGACAGCCGTGATGATCCCCGCGGAGTCCACCCGGCGGACGACGCGTTCAAACGACTGCCCGATGAACAGATTGCCCATTCCATCCAACGCAAGGGCCCATGGCGTGACCGACGCTGCCGTGGCGGGGCCGCCATTGCCCGTCGCGCCGCTCGCGCCATTGCCGGCGACAGTCGAGATAATTCCATTGGTCCCGACGCGACGAACCCGATTGTTGCCCCGGTCGGCGATATAGATGTCGCCTGCCGCGGCGACAACGACATCATAAACACCGCTGAGCCGGGCCTGGTTGGCGGGACCGCCGTCGCCGGAATACCCTGCAATCGCGGTCCCCGCAACCGTGCTGATCGTTCCCGTACCATCCACCTGCCGGATCCGGCTGTTTCCCGTGTCGGCGATGAAGATATTTCCCCAGGCATCGACGGCGACACCGAACGGATCCAATAACGCCGCCGCTGTCGCCGGACCGCCATCTCCGCCGTAACCCAGCGTGCCGTTACCCGCCACCGTGGTAATCGTGCCGGACGGACTCACCTTGCGGATACGGTGATTCCTCCGATCGGCGATGTAGACGTTCCCGACCAGATCCACTGCCACGTCTTCGGGCATCCAGAGCCGCGCCGCCGTCGCCGGCCCGCCATCTCCGCTGAAACCAGAGGTTCCCGTCCCTGCAAACGTGCTGATCACGCCGTCGGGAGTGACCTTCCGAATTCGATCATTGCCGGTATCTGCAATGAACAGATTGCCGGAAGGATCGACAGCGAGACCGTGCGGGAGACTGATCTGTGCGGAAGTGCCCGGTCCGCCGTCCCCGGAGAACCCGGAACTCGTCCCGGCAATAGTTTGAATCAATCCCTGAGCAAGGCTTCCCGTGGATTGCGCAACGGCCAATTCGGACTTCGCGCAGTACAGGATTGTCAGCGCGCCCACCAGAACAAGTTTCTTCATCATCATGACGCCAACACTCACGATTGGATGACGTGTCTAACAGACGAAACCGCCGTTTCGTGAAGTTTCTTCGTCATCGGCCAGGAGGCACAGGCCACGGGGGGGATCCGCAGCAGAAGTATTTCAGTACCGTTGTCAGCGGGCTGCAGCGGGCGGCACAAACACAAAGCGCTCCACGACGCCGCTTGTATCCATCAGATACATCGTCCGGTCCACGCCGTCCGTCAGTCGAAACAGCGAGTCTTCCATGGCGTGGAAACCGGAAGGAACACAGTTACACGTCGAAGCGCGAACCAGCCGGCCGCCGGAATCGAGCGTCAGTACGGAGTGAACATTGGCCACGTAAACCACGTTGCGCGCCGACACCGCCACACTCGACGGATCCGTCACTCCTTCTCTCGCGTCCGCCCAGAATTGACGAACCGCCGAGTTGCGGACATCGTTGATCGCAAATACTTCACTCGCGCCACGATCCGCCACGATAGCCGCACCCTCTCTGGTGATGGCAATGCCTCCCACCGAATTCGCCACACCGATCAGACGCGCCGGAGCGTCGGAGCCGGCCCACATGTACAACGATTCCGACTTTTCATAACGGACAGCGTAGACAAGCAGATTCCCGTCGTCACTGATGGCGATGTGAGTCACCGCGCCATCACCGGAGACATCCAGGTCAACAGACTGTATGCGGGGAGACGCCGTCTTCAGCGCCGAGATGATCGACAACGCGCCTCCAGGCGCGTAGAAAGCGGCCGCGTTTCCTCCCGCGGCTGCGGAAGCGAGGAGGTACCGCTCACGCGGCACGGATAGTGACAATATCTGTGGTTCGCCGCTTTCCATGCGGATGGCGACAAGATTCGGGCTGGATTCCGTGGAGGCGACGAAACGACGCCCATCCAGATCCAGCGCGTGCTTGATCGAAAAGCCCAGATTAACTGGTGGCCCAACCGTGGCGCTGCCCACCGCGCCGCGCAATGGCCGCAACGAGCCATCGGCCGAGTTGAACACGTACCCGATGATCGGTCCGCTCAAAGACGAGTTGCTCTGCGCGCGCCCCCACGCAATCGGTGGGACGATGGCCAACCCGATCAACCCCAGATATCCCAGGCCCAGAATGCGCCGAATCATCAGGGCTGCCCCACGGTTGGAGGGCCGATGGTAATTGTTCCCGGTTCGGGCGATGGATTCTGCTTTTTGGAAACAGCTAAGACAATAGCAGTCCCGGCTGCCGCCGCAGCGATCAGGATCCATTTAAGGGGTGATTTTCTGGGCCTCGGAGCCGGAGACTCAAACGACTGGGCGGCGCGTGGTCCAGCGGCGGGACTGCCCGGCGAAGTTGCCGGCACGGCCTGTGGCGCGGCGTCAGACTGCGCAAAAAGGGCAGGCTCGGCCTGATTGACGGCAAGAGCGACGGACAGAACAATGCCCGCGATCGACCTCCATGGAAGATGGTGTTTCATCAGAAAATCCTCATACCCAGCGCTCAATTCCAGGACAGCCGGCAGAGAGGTTACGGAATTCCGGGAAGTGGCGCAATGAATTTCGCCTTCGATCTCGCCCCGATTTTCGCCCCGACTCCTCGAGACGTCGATCCAGGCAGACATCGAAGGCGCTCTCGCCTTCTGAAACGTATCTTGTCAGCGATCGGGAAAAGTTTGAAACTTTTCGTTTGCGCCTGTCGATTTCCGGCCAGCCGATTCGACATACGGTTATGAACAGCACAAAACAGGAGATACCCATGACCGCCAACACCATCCAGCTTCATAGAGTGCTTCGGGCCACGCCCGAAAGGATCTACCGGGCGTTCCTCGATGCGGACGCCATGGTGAAGTGGCTTCCTCCCAACGGATTCACCGGAAGGGTTCATCAACTCGATGCCCGTATCGGCGGCTCCTACAGGATGTCGTTCACGAATTTCACCACGGGGAAGAGCCATTCCTTCGGAGGAGAGTATCTGGAACTCGTTCCAAACGAGCGCATCCGTCACACCGACAAGTTCGACGATCCGAACCTGCCTGGAGTGATGCAGACGACCATTGTCTTGAAACCGGTACTGGTTGGGACAGACGTAAACATCACTCAGGAAGGCGTGCCCGCAATCATTCCACCCGAAGCCTGCTACCTCGGCTGGCAGGAGTCCCTGACGCTGCTGGCGAAACTCGTGGAGGCTGAAATTCCGGACGAGCAGTGACCGAATCGGGCAGGCCGGCGCGACGACAGCTTGGGTTTGAACCGGTACGGCCTGCCGTTGTGAACGAACTCTACCGTATTATGTGGCTTTGCCCGGGCGGGTTTCACCCGCCGGGCTCCTGGTGCTCGGAATAGCGTTCGATTGCTGCGTCGGGCCTGAATTTTCCAGCGCTGGCTCTCGCGAATTCCATGATCAACAAAGATCATCGAGCCGTACTTCAGGCGATCAGCCGGCGTTTCCCGGCCTCCTGCTCACCTGAAATGTCGGACTCTTCACAATAGCCAGAATGATTGCGGAGAACCGGTTGTTCTGGCGCCCGGCGTCACGGGCGATCGATCGGACCGCGGGCATGTCCCTCCGGTCAATGCTTCGGCCGAGAGCATAGACCAATAACCGCTCGGTGAACGCCTGAACAAACTGATCGGAGTGGCCGACGAGAGCACCGCGCAGGCCGGCCACACCATTCACTTTCGTCCCGTTCACGAGCGTGACGGCGGCGTCGACCGGCTTTCCCCATTCCTCGCTCTGCCAGCGGCCGGTGGCATCGAAGTTCCCGAGCGCATTTCCGAGCGGGTCGATCGTGGAATGACAGGTCACACAGGCCGGCCGGATCTGCTGCTCCGCTTCCAATCGCTGGCGGTCTGTCGGTGGATCCGGGTCACCTTCGACTCTCGGTTTCATCTGTCTTTCGGAGACAACCGGCGACCGATGAATTGCCACTCGACGGCGCCGATGCAGGAATGGACGGGCGCCCGTATATGAAGACTCGCTACTCCGGGTGGCCCGGGGCTGTTGATCCCGGTTGGCCGGCAGGCGCCCGGAGTACCGCCGGTTGCCCTTCAGCGCGAAGACGGCCGGATCAACATCTCATCGTTGAGCGGTAACGGCTTCGCGCGCCATGTCCACGGTTGGCAACGCCACTTCCATGACGATATCTTTTCCTTCCGCAAATCGCAGTAACCGCCCGTTATGGGAGAGGATTGGTCTCCACTCTCCATTCCCCCTGTTGTCCTTTCCGTCGGGACCAACGCTTGAGACTCGCAGCTTACCCCCTGCCGTACTGACGATCAGCTTGTCGCCAAACGGGTCGTCCAAAGCGACCGTCTGGCCGTTCTGGAGATACCGGATTGCAGTCTCCAGAATGCGGAGCCGGGTAAGGGTTCCACGGAAGGTGTAAACGGCATCGCCGTCAATCGGCGTGTTTACAATAACAATGGGATCGACGGAAGCGGTGATTGGATCCCAATGCGCGAAACGATCGAGATCCGCCTTCACCTCCTCAAATGGTCTCCGATCGCAATTCTCAAACTGTCTGGCGGCAGCTTCGAGTTTGAAAAAGGCGCGCGCAAACAAGAGGCGGTTCACGACCGACGTGATGACGGCGCCGGGCGTTGCCCCTTGTTGTTCGTCGACCTGAACAAAATGCGCTCCCTCGATGAGCGCGTCGTTCACAAAGGAGGGGCCCAGTGCGGGAAACTCACGGTCGACGAACTCGAGTTCGCGCTCGAGGCGGTCGAGGGCGCTGCGCCGCCAAACGCCCGATTGAACACCCATCCGCATCTCATCCAATGCAAGCTCGTAGAGCCCTATGGCCCACGACCGGTTTAAAGATGTCGCGTTAAGGCCGATATCCCGAGCGAACGCGCACATGTCTATCAGCAGGTCCAGCGCCTCCTCCGTGCGCCCAGCCTCAAGCCAGAGCCGGACCTGGACGGCGGCAAGGAGTTCCACCGTCCGGAGGGAGAGCGGAATCGCTCCCACGGTCTCTTTCTGCCATTCGTACGCGAAGTGTCCGCTGCTGCGGCGGACGCCTCTCTGCAGGTAAGCGAGTATCGTCGTGTTGCTCAAGAGCAACTGTTCGACTCTTCTCCTGTCCGCCTCCGCGCTGCCGTCCATGAAACCGGAAAGCAACTTCCACGTTTCCTGCTCGTTCAGAGCCGCGGCGGCGCCGAGCGCGAGGCGGTAGTCATCCCACCCGTTGCCGGGGATCGGATCGCCTCGAAGCGCGGTTCCTGTGTTGTTCCGCGCGTTCGCCTCCGCCGCAAGCGTCGCCACGCGTTGTTTCGTCAACTTCCATCTCCAGTTGACGCCGACCAGGACACACCCGGTCAACATCGCAAAAGCGACCGGAATGCCAATAGCCAGCCAGCGCAAACGATGGAGCTGTCCGGGAACGCGGGAAGCGGGCGGTCTGAACAGGGACATCGCGCCGGAGTATAGCGCTCTTTGTCTCGCCGATGCTTCATCGTTGGCGATTACAATTACAGACGTGTCATCAGCAGCCCTGCCCAGTATCACCAGGCGTGATGCGACCGTAATCTCTCTGGTCGGATTTGCGCACGGCACGTCGCATTTCTTTCATCTGATGCTGCCGCCGTTGTTTCCGTGGTTCATGCGCGAATATTCGCTCTCGTATGTGCAGGCCGGAGCGCTCATGACGGTTTTCTTCGCGATTTCCGGAACCGGGCAGGCGCTGGCCGGAGCGCTGGTCGATCGGTGGGGAGCCCATCGCGTGTTGTGTCTCGGCGTCGGCTTGCTCTCCACTTCGGGTTTTCTGGTTGCTGCGGCGCCGGCCGTGTGGGGGCTTTACGTCGCGGCGTTTGTCGCCGGACTGGGCAATAGTGTGTTTCACCCCGCCGACTTTTCCCTGCTGAACCATCGCGTATCGACGGCGCGACTGGGGCATGCGTTTTCGGCCCATGGTCTTTCCGGAAACCTCGGCTGGGTTGCCGGTCCGCTGGTGATGACCGCCGCGGCGACAGCCGCCGGATGGCGTGTTGCGGGTCTCGTCGCGGGATTGCTCGGATGTGCGTCGCCGGCGACTCTCATCTGGAGGCGAGCGGTGTTGCGGGATGACACGGCCGGGCAAGCGCGCGCCGAAGAAAATGAACGGCGACGGCGCAATCCGGTGAGCCTCCCGCGATTGCTCACCATGCGACTGACGTGGATCGCGTTCGGTTTTTT
>DASUFH010000478.1:0-13367 GCA_036274645.1 Terriglobia bacterium | reverse complement strand
AGGGCAAACAATCAAGGGACAATCCCCTGATTGTTTGCCCTCACCTGTCGCTCGCTGCGCTCGCTCCCTCCTCTCCCGGCGGAGCCGGGAGAGGGCGCCCCTACAAGCAGTATCGCAGCAGCGCGCTTCCCACAATTGCGGCGGTTTCCGCCTTGAGAATTCCCGATCCCAGACTGACCAGCGCAAATCCCCCGGAACGCGCCTTGTCCAGTTCCTCGTCGGTCCAGCCGCCCTCCGGACCGATCAGATAGAGCGCCGGCGATCCCTTGACGGCGGCCTTCAACGGCCCGCCATCGCGCTCCGCAAAAACCACACGGGTTCTGGCGGGAATCTCCAGAATCTCTTCGAACCGCGCCGGCGCATCGACCGCAGGAAGTCGAAAACGTTTGGACTGCTTTGCCGCCTCCACCACGATGCGTGTCCACCGATCCATCTGCCGCGGGGGCGCCGCATTGGATCGTGCGGCAATGAACGGCGCAATGCGGCCCACGCCGATTTCCACGGCCTTCTCGAGGGCCAACTCAAACGCCGCTGAACGCACGAGCGCCATGCCCAATATCAACGGGCACGGATCCGGCGGCGCCGTTCGGTGATTCGTCACGCGGGCCAGGACTTCCTTCTTACCCGTCAACTCCACCACAGCGGTCCACACGGCGCCCTTACCGTCGAACGCCTCGATCGTCTCGCCGGCCTCTATACGCGCCACCAGCAGGTGCCGCAGTTCATCCCCGGTGATGCGGAGCAACCCGTCTTCAACCCAGTCCGGATCCGGCGTGTAGACCGATCTAAGCGCCATGTTTCTGACAGACCATGGCGAGCCATTCGCCGCGCGCCGTTTCTTCGCGGATGAAGTACCCGAGGTTCTCTGCAATAACGCGAATGTCGGCGCCCTGTTCGATGAGGATTCCGGAAAACACGACGTAGCCGGACGACGTGAGAGCGCGATCGATGGCGGGAAAAAGAGCGGCGATGGTGTCGCTCGTCAGATTGGCCAGCATCAGATCGATGGTCCCCGCCGCGACAGCGTCCGCGGACCCGCAGTAGATTCGGATCGCCTCCTGTTCGTTTCGCGTGGCGTTAGCCTGGGCGACGCCGGTCGCGACATCATCGAAATCGCAGGCAATGACCGTTTCTGCGCCCAGCATTCGGGCGGCAATGGCGAGGATTCCGGAACCGGTTCCGAGGTCCAGAACCACAGAACCCGGTCGAAGGTCCGGCGCCAGCCATTCCAGGGCTTCCGCAGTCATCTGGGTAGTTTCGTGGACGCCGGAGCCGAACGCCTGTCCCGGATCGATCCGGATGGGCATGCGCTCCGGAGGGCACGCGTCGTGACGCCAGCTGGGGATGACGAAGAAACGCTTGCCGATGGCGAAGCTCGTGTACGTCTTCTTCCACTCTTCGTTCCAGTCGCGGTCGGCAACAGCCAGCCGGGTCAGCGCCGGCGCGGGTCTTCCCAGGCGTTCGAAGAACGCGGCGATCCCACGCTCAACGGCGTCCACGCGGTCCGGACGGGAGACGTAGATAACGAGACGCGTTTCTCCGGGGCGCGGCTCGCCGCTTTCCCAGATACCTCCGATGTCGTCGTCGGCCAGGGCGCCAACAATCGCGTCTTTCAGATCGTCAGGTGTGTCGAACGCGATCTGGGTCCAGGACATAGAGCGCCTTCGTATCAGCTGAAGATTTCCCGGACTTTTTCCAGAATGGTCTTTTCGATCGGCTTGTTGTCGTGATCGAACGCGCTGTTGAGCTGGTTGATCAGCTCGCGTTGTTCGCGCGTCAGTTTTCTCGGCACGGAAACGGTGACGGTCACATACAGATCGCCGCGCGCCGAACCGCCACGCCTGGAAATGCCTCGGCCCTTGATTCGGAACGTGGCGTTGGGCTGGGTTCCGGCGGGAATGGCGAGCTTTTCTTCTTCGCCCTCGAGCGTGGGCACGCCGACCTCGGCGCCGAGCGCCGCCTGGGGAAACGAAACGGGAATGTGGCAATACAGATCGTGCTCACGCCGCTCGAAGAATTCATGGTCTTTGACCCGCAGTACGACATACAGATCACCGGCCGGTCCGCCCTGGGCGCCGGCGTCTCCTTCCCCGGTCACGCGCAGCTTGTCGCCGTTATCGACTCCGGCAGGAATCTTCAGTTCAATCGTCTTTTCCCGCGCGACGCGGCCCGAGCCCTGGCATTCCTTGCATGGATTCTTGATGATCTTCCCCGAACCGCGGCAGTGCGAGCAGGTCCGGGCAATGCTGAAGAATCCCTGCTGAAAGCGAACCTGACCGTAGCCATTGCAGGTCGGACAGGTGGACGGGCCGCTGCCCTTTTGCGCTCCGCTGCCGGAACACTCGCTGCAGCCTTCCTGGTGGGGGACCTTGAGCTTCGTCTTGACGCCAAAGGCGGCTTCCTGGAAGGTCAGCTCGAGATCGTAGCGCAGGTCGGCCCCCCGTGCGGCGCCACCACGTCCACGACGGGTTCCGCCGCCGAAAAGATCGCCAAATCCGAAAAGATCACCCAGGACGTCGCTGAAGTCGGCAAAGGCGTTCGGATCGAAACCGCCTGCCCCATTCGACATACCGGCGTGCCCGAAGCGGTCGAATTGCGCGCGTTTCTCCGGGTCACTCAGCACGGAATAGGCTTCCGCCGCCTGTTTGAACTTTTCCTCGGCTTCGTGATTGCCGGGGTTCCGGTCGGGGTGGTACTGCATGGCGAGCTTCCGGTAGGCGCTTTTGATTTCCTGGTCCGAAGCGCCACGGGAAACCCCCAGAACATCGTAATAATCGCGCTTCGAACTCACCCTTTCGCTCCTTCATCGCCTTTGACAGCAACCCAGGACTCACGCAGAAGCCGGCCATTCAGGAGGTATCCCTTGCGCAGTTCCTCGATAACCGTGTTTTCATCGACGCCGGCCGCATCCATGGTCGTCACTGCACGATGGAAGTTGGGGTCGAAGGGCGCGCCCTTGGCGTCAATGGCTTTCAAACCGAAACGCGCCAGCGTGTCCTGAAACTGTTTGTGGATCAGTTCGAAGCCTTTGAGGAGCGCTTCGTTTTCGGCCGCCGACGCGTTCCGGATGGCCAATTCAAAAGAATCCAGGACGTTCAGGAGCTCTTTCATCAGGTCCGCCAGCGCAAATTGCGCGTGTTCGGCGCGCTCTTTCTCGCTTCGTCTCCTGAAGTTCTCGAACTCCGCCTGTTTGCGCAGAAGACGATCATAAAGGTCGTCCCGTTCAGTCTGAAGTTTGCGGAGAGACTCGGTGGGTTCCGCCGTTTGCGGCTCCTTCGCGCCCGGCTCTTCGATAATGGCGTCCGCGTTATCTTCCATAGCCCGTCAATTATAAGCGAATGCGCCGGTACGGCTAGCGGTGGTCGCGTTAAGCGTTGATTCTCTGGGTCATCAACCGTCCAAGGTGGCCGACGATCGATATACCGCGTTCGTATTCCATCCGGGTGGGACCGATGATCCCCAGAAACCCGATCGTGTTGTCCCGGGCGGCGTAGGTGGTGACAATGGCCGTAAAAGCGCGCATCGAGGGCGCCCCGAGTTCCGATCCGATCGCAATCTTGACGGCGCCGGCAGGATCCGCGGCGATACAGGCGTTCAGAATCCGGACCAGGCGTCCCTTTTCTTCAAACATCTCAAACAGCGCGCGCATCCGTTCGATGTCCGCAAACTCCGGCTGGTGAACGATATTGGTCGCGCCCTGGACATACACCTCAGAAACCGCCGGTTCGATCTCCTCATCGAGGGTGCTCTTCCACGCTCCCAGCAGATGGAGCATGCGGTCGTAGAGTTGCCGCTCTTCTTCCATCAGCCGGACCAGTTCGCTCCGGATTTCCGTCAGCGTCTTGTCGGTGAACCGATCCACCAGCATTCTTCCGGCCCGATTGAGTTCCTCCTGAGAATAGCCTTCCTGCAGACGGATCACCTTCTTCTGCAGCAATCCGGACCTCGACACGAATATGACGAGTACCCTGTTGTCGCCCAGATTCATGAACTCGATGTGTTTCATCTGGGTGGACGCCAGGGGAGGCGCCGTCACAATTCCCACGTTTCCCGAAACGGTTGAAAGCAGGCGGGAAGCGCTGGCCATGATTTCCTCGGGCGTGTCGCTTCCGCCGAACAACTGATCGACCATGCGTTCGTCGGCCCGGCTGAGCCGCGTAGCGTCGTTCAGGGTATCCACATAGAACCGGTAGCCCTTGTCGGAGGGCACACGTCCGGCCGAAGTATGCGGCTGAACCAGATAGCCACCTTCCTCCAGATCGGCCATGATGTTCCGTATGGTGGCCGGGCTGAGCTTCCCGGCGATGGACTTCGAGAGCGTTCGCGAACCGACCGGATCGCAGGAGGCGATGTGCATCCGAACCAGCAGCCGCAGGATTTCTCCCGTCCGGCCGACTAATTCGCCATGGGCATCCCTGTGCGTCATGGTCGAAGTTATAGCATTCCGGCAATTTGAGGGTCAACCACGGGAGAGCTGCTTCCCGTCCCCGGGAGAGGGCTGGAGCCTGGCTGTTTTGCACGCCGGAGGCGTGCCGGAGACTAGCCCGGGTGGAGCGAAGCGACACCCGGGGAGGTTCTCCCATCGGCCGGTGCGGCCCGGGAGGGGCGCAAGGATTCCCGGCGCCCCTCCCGGGGCGCCAGTTTCGTTGCATGATCGACCCCGGGGTGGCTCGCGTCTTCTTTCTGCATCGCCCTATCAGGCTCGCGCTCCGCAGCTCGCTCACCCCGGGCTATCATCCTGGCACGCCTCCGGTGTGCACTGGACTTCGCATCCGACGGACAGGGAGCGGGAGAGGGGCACGCTTACAGTCGGAATTCGATTTCAAAACAGCTTTGAAAGCTGGACACCAACGCCTCGACAAGAGCCGAAGCCGTGACAGGCATGGAAAGAAACTCGTTGAGCCCCGCCATCTCCTGGTAGAGCGGCGACGGGTCCGCCATGCGCGTGACTCGGGCGAGTTTGTCCCGGTCGCAGGTCAGGGGAATCGAGCCATGTTGCAGGAAGCTGCGCCGCAGCCGGCGCTGGGCGCTGCCGGCCACTTTCCTGCCCGCGATCGTCAATTCATAGCGCGACGGCGACAGGAAGCAGGGCGGGTCCAATCCGTCCGGCATTCGCGTGGCATGGCGGGTTTCGGGAACCAGCGCCGCGGCGGCGCCGACCCGATTGAGGCCGCCGGCCAGCGCTTCGGCGATCCGCTTGTAATTGGCGTAGACACCCTCGCCGAACAAGGACGTGTCGTTGGAAACGATGGCGTATGTCAGTTCGTCTTCGTGCAGAACGGCGCGGCCCCCGGTCGGCCGGTGAACGATATCGATCCCCTGGTTCCGGCAGAACTCCAGATCGACGGCCGCCTCAGGCTTCTGGTTGCGCCCGAGCGAAACGGTCGGCCGTTCCCACTGGTACAGGCGCACCATGGTGATCGGATCGGATGATCCTTCGGCTTCCTGCAGCAGACGGTCGTCGATGGACATGTTGAGCGCGCCACTCAACGGTCCATCGACGAACAGTTTCCAGGAAGTCATGCCTGCCGCAAGTCTAGTCGATGCCCTGCGCTTTCTGCAGCCGGCCGCTGTAGTCCACGTAGATCGACTTCCATTCCGAGAACACGTCGAGGGCGGCCGTTCCGGCTTCGCGATGGCCGTTTCCGGTCGACTTCAGCCCGCCGAACGGCAGGTGCACTTCCGCGCCGATGGTGGAGGC
Organism: Terriglobia bacterium; assembly: GCA_036274645.1. Taxonomy (GTDB): domain Bacteria; phylum Acidobacteriota; class Terriglobia; order 20CM-2-55-15; family 20CM-2-55-15; genus DASUFH01. Next base: position 7,666 of record DASUFH010000478.1, on the reverse strand, counting down.
ATTGACGTAGAAGATTCCCGTTTCCATATCGCGCATGGCCCGAAACGCCCGGTTGACGTCCGCGGTGTAGATCGCCGCCGACAGGCCGTATTGAACGCCGTTGGCAATCTCGACGGCGTCGTCGAAATCGTTGCACGGGATGATGGCGACCACCGGACCGAAGATTTCTTCCTGGGCGATTCTCATTTTTCGATCGACGTCGCCAAAGATCGTGGGTTCCAGAAAGTAGCCGTCTTTCAACGCGCCGGTCTCCAGGCGGTTCCCGCCGCACAACAGTCTGGCGCCTTCACCCGCGCCAATCCTGATGTATTCCTGAACGCGCTTCAGCTGGGTCTCGTTCACGACGGGGCCAACCTCGATTCCGGGATCGAGCCCGTTGCCGACCTTCAGCCGGCGCGCGCGCTCAATGAACTTATCGGTGAACTCCTTGAGCACCTTCTTGTGGACGATGGCGCGGCTGGCCGCGGTGCAGCGTTGACCGGCGGTGCCGAACCCGCCCCAGATGGCGCCGTCCACGGCGAGATCCACATTGGCGTCATCCATGATCATGAGCGCGTTCTTGCCACCCATTTCGAGATGGACCCGCCGGAACGACGGGGCGCACGTGACGGCCACTTCCCGGCCGACGGCGGTCGATCCGGTAAACGACATCAGGTTGATGCCGGGATGACTCGTCAACGGAACGCCGACCTTCTTGCCGGATCCCATCACCAGGTTGACCACGCCCGGGGGAATCCCGGCCTCCTCCAGCACCTTGACGAGATGCCATGTCGACAGCGGCGTGTCTTCGGCCGGCTTCAACACGACGGTGTTGCCGGCCACCAGCGCCGGCATGACCTTCCAGGAAGGAATGGCCATGGGAAAGTTCCATGGCGTGATGAGTCCACACACACCGACCGGATTGCGCGTCGACATGGCGAACTTCTCGGGCAGCTCCGCGGGTGTGGTCTGACCGAACATGCGGCGTCCTTCACCGGCCATGTAGTAGGTCATGTCGATGGCTTCCTGGACGTCTCCGCGGGTCTCTTTCAGCGCCTTGCCCATCTCGCGGGTCATATCGCGCGCGAACTCTTCCTTTCGGGCGACGAGTTTTTCTGCCGCGCGAAACAGGATCTCCGCGCGATGCGGCGCCGGCACAAGACGCCAGGTCTTGAACGCTTCTTTTGCGGCGCTGACCGCGCGATCGACATCTTTCTCCGTCGACGATGGAAATACGCCGACGCATTCGTTGTTGTTTGCCGGATTGCGGTTCTCGTGAGTTCCACCGTCCGCGGGATCGGTCCACTTTCCGTCGATGAGATTTTGATAGTTCATGTTTCGCTAAATGGAAAAGCCCCTTCCGCCGACGGGCGGAAGGGGCAGTTTTAACTCAGGAAACCAGAGTTACGGCATGGTCATCGCAACCATCCGGTTGGAATACGGACCGTTGGCGCTCGTCCGCGCCAGCACACCCAGGACCACTTCGCTACCCGACCGCAAACTGCGTTCGACGCGGGCAAAATCCTCGGTCGTGCGGATCATGGTGGTCTGCCCACCGGTGATCACCCGCGTGACGACCCACCCGGGAGTGAAACCGGCGTCTTCCGCAACACTGCCGGTCTGCACGCCCGTGACGATCACCCCCGCCGTATCGCCTTCCAGGCCATAACGCTGGATCAGGCTGTTATCGATGGACTGCACCGTCAGACCGAGCGAATTCGGAACCACGGGAACCGGAGCGGCTCCCCGTCCATTGGCGGGCGCGCCGCCACGTCCCCGGCCTCCGCGTCCCTGGTTGCCGCTGCCGCGCCCGCCGTTATTGGCGGGAGGAGCAGGCGGCGTGGGCTCGGGCGTGACGTTCGCGATCGGTTTGTAGGCTTCACGATCGCCGACCACAACGGGGAGCGTCACTTCCTTGCCGTCCCTCAACACGCGAACCTGAATGGAACTGCCCACCGGACTGTTGGCAATGACTTCCAGCAGCACGCCGGTGCTGGTGATTTTGGTCGAACCGATCTGCGTGATGATGTCATAGGGTTTCAGGCCAGCCTTGGACGCGGCCTGCCCCGGCACCACTTCGCTGACGATGACCCCGCTGTCCGGATTCAAACCGTACGCGCGAAGCATCTTCTCCTGTTCGGTGGCGTAGCTGATCCCGAGATAGCCGCGGGTGACCTTTCCGGTCTCGGTGAGCTGGTTGTAGACATTCACGGCCGAGTTCGACGGCAGCGCGAAGCCCAGTCCGGCAAAACTCCGGGTCTGCGAAACGATGGCGGTGTTGATTCCGATCACTTCGCCCCTCATGTTCACCAGCGGACCGCCGCTGTTGCCGGGGTTGATCGCCGCGTCGGTCTGCAGGAAGCTCTGGAACTGGCTGCCCATCTGCGGGCCGCTCGCCGAATCACGGCCCTTGGCGCTGATGATTCCGGCGGTGACCGTGTGGTCGAACTGGAACGGGCTGCCGATGGCGAGCACCCAGTCGCCGATCCGGACCGAGTCCGAGTTGCCGAAACGGGCGATCGGCAGATCGTGTCCGACGTCGATCTTGATGACGGCCAGATCGGTCTCCTCGTCGCTGCCCATGACTTTGGCGGTGTATTCCGCCTTATCTTCGAGGACGACCGTGATCTTCTTCACGGTTCCGTTCTCAGGAGGTTCAATGACGTGATGATTGGTGAGGATGTATCCCGCCTTGTCCACGATGAAGCCCGTGCCCAGACTCTTCTGGCTCTCGGTCGAATCCGGATTGGCCGGCGGGAATCCGAAGAGCTCATTCAGGTCCGGCAGCGGCGCCGCCTGGCCTCGGCCCCCCCGGCCTGTGCGCGTGGTCACGGGCACCACCGCCTCCGTACGGATCGTCACCACAGCCGGACCCACCTGGTCGGCAATTTGTGAGAAGGCGTTGGAGAGCGTGGACGGATCGGGCAGTGGCGGGATCTGGAGCTGGGCCGCCTTCTGTTCCGTCGTTGCGTTGACACCGCCGGTAACGATCGCTCCGATCATCACACCGACGCTGAGAGTGGCGACAACGAGGGTGAGATAGAGAAGTCTCTTGCTAGTCATTGAACCTTCCTTCACGGGGAAATCAGCCGTCAGAAAGGGCAGGTCGCCTCGTTCCCCGTTTTTTGCGTGGGTATAAGCTTACTCCACAGAATCAAGCTTTGAGGCTGTTTTGGTCCATTTGGGCCCGTCCGGCCGCATTCTGAAGACGGCCCAACCGCTGTTCGGCGGCGTCGAAGGTTTCCGGCTTCTTGCAAAACGTAAACCGGATGAGGTCCTTGCCGGCGGCCGGATCCTTGAAGAAACTGCTTCCGGGCACCGCCGCCACACCGATCTCGCGCACCAGATAGCGCGCGAACTCCACGTCATTGGGGAAACCCCAGCTGGCGATATCGCACATCACGTAATACGCGCCGCGGGGAGTCATGGCCTGGAACCCGGCCCCGCGCAACATGGCGAGCAGCCGGTCGCGGCGGCTCTGATAGTGTTCGGCCAGATCCTGGTAATAGGCATCGGGCAGGCGCATGGCGGACGCGCCGGCTTCCTGCAGCGGGGCGGGCGCCCCGACGGTGAGGAAGTCGTGCATCTTGCGGATCGCGGCGGTCAGCCGCGGGTTCGCCAGAACGTAGCCCACGCGCCATCCCGTGACGCTGTAGGTTTTCGACATGCCGTTGACCACGATCGTGCGGTCGCGCATCCCGTCCAGCGTGATCATCGACGTGTGGCGCGCCCCGTCATAGATGATGTGTTCGTAGATCTCGTCGGTGATCGCCAGCACGTCCCATTTCTGGCAGAGGCGGGCAATCGCTCCCAGTTCCTCGGGGCTGAAAATCTTTCCGGTCGGATTGTTCGGCGTGTTGACGATGATGGCCTTGGTCTTGTTGTTGAACGCCGCCGCAAGCTCGTCCGGATCGAAGCTCCAGTCCGGCCGCCGCAGCTGGACGTAACGCGGAATGGCGCCGGAGATGATCGCGTCCGGACCATAGTTTTCGTAGAACGGTTCGAAGACGATCACTTCGTCGCCCGGGTTGATCACCGCCAGGAGCGCGTCGAGCATGCCTTCGGTGGATCCGCAGCTGACCGTGATCTCGCGTTCCGGATCGACATCGATGCCGAGAAATTTTTTCGTCTTCCATGCGATCGCATCGCGGAATTTTTTCGAACCCCACGTGATCGCGTATTGATTGACGTCGGCGAAGATGGCGTCGGACGCCGCCTGTTTGAGGACTGCCGGCGCGGAAAAATCGGGGAAACCCTGCGAGAGATTCACGGCGCCGTGCTCGAGCGCCAGTCGTGTCATCTCGCGGATGACGGATTCTGTGAACGCGGCCGCTTTCGTCGAGATGGGCTTGTTGAACATCTTGCCTGGACCGCGCAGCAGTTTATCAGTCCGGAGAGCCGTTGTAACCGGCGCCCATGAGCGCGGGGCGGTCCTGGGCCAGTTCGCGGATCAATGCTTCGTCGAAATAATCGCGGCTGGCCGCAATGCCCAGCGGCACGCGTTCCAGATAGCGGCCGCGCGCGGCCTCGATATCGGCCTGCAGCCGGCGGTAGAGGTCGGCGTTCACACGGCCTTCCAGGACGTCCTGCTCCCGGTTCGATTTGATTTCCGAAACGAGGGTCCGCGCCGCCTCCCGTGCATCGGCGTGAACCGGGTCCGTCGCTTCGGCGCGACCCGCAGCGGTGGCCGGGGGATCCTGCAGTTTGAGCCCGAGCATCGTGATCGACCGTTCCAGACTCGCGGCAAGAAAATCCAGCGCGTCACGACGAAAAGTTGGCGCGGCGGCAATGGCCGCCACCGGACGGCCGCGAGTCATGATCGGACAAAAATAGAGAGTTCCCGCGGATTGGGGCGATATGGCCGGTGGAAACTTGGCCAGCCCACGCGCCTTCCAGAGCTTCAGGCCTTCGGGACGAGCGACGTAGATGGCGACGGACTGCGCAAAGCCCGCCGCAAGCTTCAGGAAGCGGGCGAGCATTTCCATCTGGGAACCCGCCTCCACCAACCGCAGTTCCGCGCCCGCCAGAACACGCCATTCCGCCAGTTGCTCGGCCAGTCTGGCGCGCTCCTGGATCAACTGCTCCCGCTCCATCGTCGAATCGACTGCCGTCTGGGGAGCGTTCTGCGAAGCGGTGGCTTCCAGGTCCGCCCGCATACGCTCCCGCGCTTCCCGGCGAGCCTCTTCCACGAGCGTACGGATCCGTGGCTCCATCGCCATGGCAATTTCACGCCGGGCGGTTTCAGCCCCTTCGGCTCTGGCCTGGGCCACCTCACCCGCCATCATCTGCCGCGTTTGAGCCGCTGCTTCGAGCCGGACTTCCTCCAGCCGGCTTTCGAATTCCAGTTCCAGCCGCTTCTGCGCCTCCTCCAGCGTTCGCTCCACCTCCGCGTGGACGGTGGGCGCCAGCGCGGCCATAAGTCGTTCAATTGTTTGCGTTCGCTCCATTGCAACCCGCCTCCCCGGAACTTGCGGGATTATAGCGCGTTGACACAGATCAAAAGGAAATCTATAAAGGAGAGAACGCGCTGAAAAAAGGGGGGCGCACCGGTTTCGACGGGAACGAAGAAGGAAGAGATGCGTACCGAGGCCCATGCACCTCGTTAAAACATGGAAACAATCAACTGCTGAATATCAACCAGCACTGGCTGCCTAACTAAGTAGCCCGTCCTCGACTGGTTCTCCTGTTGGCCGGTTAGAGGGCGTCATTTTAGACAGGATAGCGGCGGCGGGCTGGCCCGGCGCGTCGTCGCGAAATTAACGGGCTGATCCCCCGGCTTTGCTTGCAGGCTCCTTAGGCCGGGGAATCATAAAAAATTGGAACCTGACACGTACGTAGATTCTCCGACGGAACGTTTTCGGACGCGGGTTCGATTCCCGCCGCCTCCATGCTTCCTGGTTCCGCGAACCGCGAGGGACATGCTCCCTTTTCGGGGCTCTCTCCCCTGCCTTCGTGTTCCGTGCGCTGCCACCGACAATTCATGAGACCATACCGCCGCGTGATGGCTCAAACAGGTAGTACTGGGAAACCCAGTTATGCGTCTCTGGTTTCGCAAGTCGTACGCGAAGCGCCGGAGCCGCTCCCTTTTCGGGAGATTATGCGGCGGGTTCACCAAACACGCCCAATCGACACCAACGATCCGGAGGGTACGATCCGGAACGCAATCACTCACTGCCGCCTGATTGCGAACACAGGCGACGGGCGATATGGATGGTATCCACGATTGCTCAACGGTTCGCGGATGCGCGTGCCCCTCGCCGTTTCGCATCTCGAAACGAAGCGCATTATCTTTGAAGACGATGCGCGTGAGTTGTTTTGGCCCAGCTTCTTTGCCATCCAAAAACTGCAGGATAGGGGACCGGTGAAAACGTCTCTGCCCGACGGGTCCGGGGCGAACCTTCCGCTGGAGTTTTTTGGCAATGGGGTGTGGGGAACGAAAGGATCTCCCGAGTTGTGGGGATGGCTCCTCACCTCCGGAGTCACGCCTGGAGATGCCCTGATTATCGAAGCCGTCGACGGCGACGCTCGCCAATATGGCGTCAGTTTGGACGTAAAGTCGAAGCGTGATGAAGAGGCTGTTCGAGAGCGCACCCGAGCCTTGGAACAGGCGGCCCGCAATCATTTGATGAAGCGCCGTCCGTATGGCTGCCCGGTTTGGGATATGGCCAAGCATCTTTTGGCCGTCGGTCATTACAGGCATCCTGTTCCACCCGAACCGCTCTCGACAATCTGGCGCCGATTCTTTTCACAACCTGATCCGGCGGCGGCATTGACCGGCCACCCGCGGCAAGCTGCAAAGCGGCCGGCCGCGTCTACGGTCCATCAGTTGAAGATTGGCTTGAGCGGAAGCCATCGTCCTATATGGCGGCGGGTACTCGTAAACAGTGAGACGACCCTCGACGACCTGCATTGGATCATTCAAGTGTGCATGGGCTGGACCAACTCGCACCTGCATCAATTCAAGGTTGGCCTCAACTACTATAGCGATCCCGCCTTCGAATTAGATGATTTTCTCGACGCCGTGAGTGACGAATCCCGCGCGACGCTCGGGAGGGTGATTACGAAAGCAGGCGCGCGATTCACCTACGAATATGATTTTGGCGATAGCTGGCAACACCAGATTGAGGTCGAAAAGATCCTGCCGGCTGTCGAAGGAGAGAACTATCCGCAATGCATCGCGGGGGAAGGCGCATGCCCACCGGAAGATTGCGGAGGGGTTTACGGATACCGAGACTTACTCGACGCGCTCGATGATCCCACCAATCCGGACCACGACGACACGTTGCGATGGGTCGGTCGTGAATTCGATCCGGATCACTGTGACCAAGAGGAAATCAACCGGAGGCTGCGGGGATGAATGAAGGCTTGATCGCGGGGAATGTTCTCGTCGAGGACGTTCACGCCACGGCTGCAGAATCGCCGGCCAGTTGGCCATCCGAATTCAGGTTTGTTATTTCGTCCCGATTCCCGCCGCCTCCGTTGAGAATCCATAATTTGAGGGTTTGCGTCTCCTGGTCAGGATTGGCTTTGGTTGACACTTTCTCCGGACGCTCTCGTCCCCCGCTCCTTATTCCCTGCGAAGCTCCCGCTTGGTAAACTCCAAGCGCCATGCCGGCAATCAAAGCGGGATGCGCGGGTTCCTCGACGACTAGTTTCCGCGGGTTGCGGAGTGTGCGTTCACCGACAG
>DASUFH010000477.1:0-16626 GCA_036274645.1 Terriglobia bacterium | reverse complement strand
GACTGATGGGGTCTATGCTTTCGGCAGTCTTCTTCATTGGCGCAAGTTCTCCTTGCGCGAAGACCGGGAGCAGTATGGACTACGCAAGTGCGTATGTCAACCAATAAAGCACTTAACCTACTCAAATGTCCAAACTCCAGTGGGCGGTCATAGACCGCCCCTGCAAGCAGACCCGGAACGGTACCGTTGTGCGGGGCGCAACCGTCTGACGGAGTTCCTCTCCCAGCCATCTCGAATTTCGGGAGGATTCTGTGATAAACCGCCTCCACTATGACGGTTATCGAGCGGCTTCAGGACTGGAATCGGGCCGGCATCGTGACGGACGCGCAATATCACGCCCTGTCCGCGCTCGTCCGCAACGAACGATTCTCAGTGTTCCTGGAACTGAACGCCCTTCTCTATCTGGGAGTCATCGCAGTGGTTGGCGGGCTGGCCTGGACGGTCCAGACGCACTTCACCAGTCTTGGCGACTTCTTCATCCTGACCGTTCTTTCCCTGTTTCTGGCCGGTTCGCTCTTTTACTGCTTTTCTCGGGCGACGGCCTTTTCCGTGGAACAAACCGCATCGCCGAACTTTGTCTTCGACTATGTGCTGTATTTCGCGTGTCTCGTCCTGTCGGTCGAACTCGGCTATCTCGAGTTCAACTTCCAGTGGCTGCAGGAGGCCTGGCCAAACTACCTCCTGTTCTCCAGCATCATCTTTTTCATCCTGGCTCATCGTTTCGACAATCGACTCGTACTCTCGCTGGCGCTTTCCACACTGGCGGGCTGGTGCGGTCTCAGCGTATCGCGATTCGGATTCATATCGTCCGAGCCGGTCCGCCTGACGGCCATCGTGTATGGGGTGTTCATTGCCATCATGGGAACGGCGCTCCACCGGCAAGGCCTGAAGCGCCATTTCCTCGAAACGTACCTTCACATTGCGGCCAACGTGGTTTTTCTGGCCCTGGTTTCAGGAATGTGGGACGGCCGGAAAGTCTTCTATCTGGCAGCGTTGATTCTGCTGGCGTCGGTCGCGATCGTACTGGGCGTCAGGTTCCGGCGGTTTGCCTTTGTCGTTTATGGAACGGTATTCGGATACATCGGCGTGAGTATTCAAATCGTCAGCGGCATCCATGAATTCACTGCAGCGCTGGCCTACATCGTGACTTCCGGGCTGTGCGTAATCATTGCGATTGCGGTTCTCGCCCGGCAGTTCGGAAGGGACGAATGAGAAAGTACGCCGCGGAAGACGAGCGCAGGATTCGTACGGAGCGTCTGGCGCGGGCCTGGGCCCGTTCGGGATTGCTCGATCCGCCGCAGCTGGAGCGAATGCTGCCGGAACTGAAGGTCGGTTTGAGAAGAACGAATCTTTTCCTCCGTCTGATTCTGTTCGTCTTCGGCCTTCTCATCATCCTGGCGTCAGTCGCGTTCGTGGTGGTGGTTTCCGAATTGAACCATGACGACCAGATCGCCGTGGTGTGCGTGTTCGCCGCGGCGGGCTGCCTGGCCCTGGCGGAGGCGCTGGCCGGCTCGTTGCGGCTCTACCGTTTCGGTATTGAGGAAGCGGGCGCGGTGGGCGCGATCGGGTTGCTGATGATTGCCGCAGGATTTGCCGCGGACAGCTTTACCGTCGCGGTCGTCGGGGCGGTCGCCGCAGTCGCGGTCTATCTCCGATTCGGCTACGTCTACGCGGTCATTGCCTCGATCGTGTGTCTGGCGGCTGCGCCCTTCCAGATCGGTGTTCCGGAAACAGCTGCCCGCGCGCTCGCATCATGCGTGCTCGCGGTGATCTTTGTGGTGGCGCGTTCCATGAAGCGGCAGGCCGGCCATGATTTTCCTGGGGATGAATACAGCGCGATTCAGGCGGTCGCCTGGGCCGGCGTGTATGGCTTTCTGAATCTCCATCTCGCGTCGTTCGCGAATTCCGTTCGTTTCCTCGGTCTCGGGCCAGCGTTGTCCGGGCCGGCGCCGCCGGCGGCGCGGGTCTTTTACTGGTTCACGTTTGGCGCGATCTGGGCGATTCCGATCGCGGGTATCTACCTGGCGCTGCGCAGCCGCGATCGAGCGCTGCTGGACGTCAATCTCCTGCTGGCGCTCGTGACGCTGGCGACCAACAAACCTTATCTCGGCGCCGAACGTCAAACGTGGGATCCGATTCTGCTGGGCCTTCTGCTGATCGGAGCGGCTGTGATCATCCGGCGGTGGCTTGCTTCGGGTCCGGCCCGGGAACGCTCCGGATTTACCGCCGAACGGATTCTCGCCGGCGACAAGCGCGCTCTGGAGATCCTGGCGACCGCATCCGTCGCGCTGGACAGCGCCCGCCAGGCGTCTGGTCCCGCGCCGGGGCCGCCGGATCATTTTCAAGGAGGAGGCGGCCGGAGCGGGGGCGCCGGGGCCGGCGGAGAGTTTTGATGGCGTCGTGAGAGAATGATCCGACAACGGGAGACAAGGTGCTTATGAGGTCGTTTGCCCTGGCCTTTCTACTGCTCTTCGCCGTTCCCCAAGGTACGGAACGGCCGGAGATCCGGATACCGGATCTCGAACGCCGGGTTCACTTGCTGATCAACGCGGAACGGCAAAAAGTCAGCCTGAAGCAGATGCAGATGGACGACCGTCTTTCTGCCATTGCGCGCGCGCACAGCGCGGACATGGCCAAACGGAACTTCTTCAGCCATATCAATCCCGACGGACAGGATCCCACGGCGCGAGGCAAGAAGGCCGGCTATACGTGCCGGAAAAACTACGGCGCCTACCTGACCGATGGTCTCGGCGAAAACATCTATCAGGGAAACCTGTTCAGCCGCGCCTATGTCAGCGGGAACCAGCGATGGTACGACTGGAACAGCGCCGAAACGCTCGCTTCCGACGGTGTCAAGGGCTGGATGGCCAGCGACGGGCATCGCAAGAACATTCTTGAGAAGAATTACACTCTGACCGGCGTTGGGATCGCCGTCGCCGCCGACCAGCGGGTCTATATGACGCAGGTGTTCTGCTGAGCGTTCCCGTCCCCTTGTAGGGGCAGTCTGGCCCCCAATTGTTCGTTGCCCATTGGCTGTTGTCGATTGTGACCTGAATTTCTTTCATTGTTCGTTGGCCCAATCGGCCATCCGTCAAACAGGCAATGGAAAGCGGACAATCGGGGATCAGACTGAAGCAGGCGGAGAGAAAGTTTCTTACTGCGGTTGTCTTCGAAAAGCCTCTACCAGCTCACGGCCTGAACGGTAGAAGGCCTGCTCGCCGGCGAGCCGGCTCACTCCATATCGGTCGAGTTCGGCCTTGACCTCCGGCGCGACCATCGCGAATACAAACCGGACCCCTCGTTCCTTCAGCATCGCGCAGGTCGTAACCAGAGTCTGGCCGGCGGAATAGTCGATGTCGTCGATCGCGGAGGCGTCCAGGCAGAACCAATGTAACGCCGGTTCCGCTCCCTTGACCAGCCGGGCGACTTCCTCGGAAAACTCCTGAACGTTGGCGTAGTACATCGAATGAGAGAACCGGTAGATCAGAAGTCCGGGTTCGAATTCGGAGGGCTGCGTGACGGGATGGGTAAGCCATGCGCCCTGGTCGCCTTTCAGGACCACGGCGTTTTTCGGCCTGTACCCATGTCGTGTGTGATCGATCAACGACAGGGCCATGGCCAGGAGGATCCCCTGCTCGACGCCGATCAGCACAACGACTGCCGCCGTGATCAGGGCGATCCAGAACTCCGACCGGGCCTGGGTGTAGATCTTCCTCATCCCATGAACATCGATGAGATTGACACCGATCAGGAACACCACGCCGGACAGAACGGCGTCTGGCATATCGGCCAGCGGACCGGTCAGAAACAGGAGAACAATCAATACGATCGCGGAGGTTGTGAGTTGCGCGAGTTGGCTGTGTCCCCCGGCGCTGTCGACCATTTCGGTTTTGGTCGGGCTGCCGTTGACTACGAACGTTCCGGACAACCCTGCGCCGAGATTGGCCAGCCCGAGGCCCACGAGGTCCACATTTTCATTGAACGGCTCATCGTATCGGGCCGCATAGGCGCGCGCAGTGGCGGCGCTCTGGGCAAGGATGACCACGAACATGGAAAAAGTCGTTCCCAGCAGTCCGGAGATGCGATCCCAGGTCCAGTCGATGTGCGGCAGACCGACGCCGGGCAGGCCTTTCGGAATGGCGCCGAGCAGAGATACCCCCAGAGATTGCAGGTCGATCGCCCGGCTGAACACGATCGCTCCGGCCACCGCGATCAATGGGCCGGGGATCTTGCGGGAAATTTTCCGGGCGCCGACGATGACAACCAGGGTCGCCGCTCCAATCACAGCGGCAGCCACGTTGATGCGGTCCAGGTTCTGCAAGGCGTGGGTCAGCTTTTCGATGGGCCCGCGGCCGCCTCCCGCGATGCCCAGCAGACTCGGGATTTCGCCCAGCGCCACCTGAACGCCGACGCCGGTCAGAAAGCCGACCAGCACGGTGCGTGACAGGAAGTCCGCGAGGAAGCCCAGTCGCACAATCCGGGCAGCGATCAGGAACGCCGAGGCCAGCAGGGCCAGAAGCGACGCCAGCGCGGTGTATTCCGTCGAGCCCGCCGCGGCAGCGCCGGCCAGGCCGGACGCCAGAATCGCTGCGGTCGCAGAGTCGGCGCCGACCACCAGGCGGCGCGAGGATCCGAAGACCGCGAAGAGCGCCATGGGAACAAGGATGGTGTACAGGCCGGTGATCACCGGCGTTCCGGCAATTCGTGTGTAGCCCATGACCTCGGGGATCGCGAGGCTGGCCAGCGTAACCCCTGCGATCAGGTCGGCCGGTACGCGCGAGGGGACGATCGGCAGCACGCCTTCGAGAATGGGTGTCCAGGGCTTCTTTAGCGACATCCGGGTGCCTTCTGCGACCTGATTTCCCACTTACCTAACGTTGTCCCGTATCGTGTGGGAATGGGGTGAGTGGGGCAGTGGACCAACTACATTCGACATTGGACATCCGACATTCGACATTGGACAGGAAACCCAGGCCTCCAGCCGCCCTCCCACTGTTGCACAACGCGTCGGTCGCGTCGCGTCGGGTATTTGATCCAGCCCGTATTGGGGAAAATCCCGGCGTTGCGTTGCGGATCCACTCCCTCCAGGGAGCCCAAGGGAGCCCAGGGGGAAGGAATGCGAGATGCATTCAAGGCACGGGAGGTCCTGGCCATGCCCGTTTCGAAATCCCCGGTGGATCCCGGCGCGCGGGTCGCCGAGATTCTGAAGAAGTTTGCAGTCGATCCGAAGGTGGGGCTCAGTCCCGCGGAAGCACAGGCCCGTCTGGCCCAAAACGGCCCGAACGCGATCGAAGAAAAAAAGAAGAGCGAACTGGCCGCCGTGCTCGCGTACTTCTGGGGACCTATCCCGTGGATGATCGAAGCCGCGGCCCTGCTCGCGCTGGTCGTTCGGGACTGGGCCGACTTCGTCATCATTGCCACGCTTCTCATCTTCAACGCGGGGCTCGGATTCTGGGAAGAGCGTCAGGCTTCCAATGCGCTTGAAAGCCTGAAGGAGTCGCTGGCGCTGAAAGCGCGAGCGCTGCGCGGCGGCGCGTGGGACGAACTCAAGGCGCAGAGCCTTGTGCCGGGCGACGTCATCCGTTTGTATCTTGGCGATGTGGTTCCCGCGGACTGCCGGTTGATCGAAGGCGACTACCTCAGCATCGACCAGTCCGCCCTGACGGGAGAGTCACTCCCGGTGAGCAAACGGAGGGGCGACGACGCGTATTCGGGCTCCGTCGTCAAGCAGGGCGAGATGGTGGCGGTCGTCACCGCCACCGGAAGCAATACCTACTTCGGACGGACAGCCAGACTCGTGGCCGGAGCGGGAAGCGTTTCGCGCTTCCAGAGCGCCATCCTGAAGATTGGCGATTTTCTGATCGTGCTGGCGCTGATTCTCGCGGTCGTTCTGGTGTTTGATCGTGTGCACAACTTGCGTGGACGCTTCGACAGTCAGGACTTCCTGCGCCTGGCGGAATTCGTGCTGATTCTGCTCGTCGCCGCAGTGCCGGTGGCCATGCCCGCCGTGCTTTCTGTGACCATGGCGCTGGGCAGCAGGAAACTTGCCCGAAAAAAGGCGATCGTGTCGCGTCTGGAATCCATTGAGGAACTTGCCGGTATCACCACCCTGTGTTCGGACAAGACCGGCACGCTGACTCAGAACAAGCTCACTCTGGGGAAGCCTGAGCCGTGGCCGGGAACCAGCGAAGAGGATCTGGTGCTGGCGGCGTCACTGGCATCGCGCGCCGCCGACAACGATCCGATCGATCTGGCGGTACTTGGCGGGTTGAAGGATCCTTCTGCGCTCCAGAGCTACCGGCAGCAGAAATACGTCGCCTTCGATCCGGTCCGCAAACGGACCGAGGCCACAATCCTGGGGCCGGACGGCAAGACGTTTCGGGTCACCAAGGGCGCGCCGCAGGTGGCGCTGGGACTTGCCGGGCTTTCGGGAACTGAGGCGGCGAAGGTCGAAAGCGTTGTGAGCGATCTGGCCGGGAAGGGATACCGGACTCTTGGCGTGGCCCGCGCCGACGACGGCGGCCCCTGGACGTTTCTCGGCGTACTGCCGCTGTTTGATCCTCCCCGGCCGGACTCGAAGGAGACCATCGCGCGCGCCATGGCGGACGGCATCCGGGTCAAGATGGTGACCGGCGACAACGACGCCATTGCCCGGCAGATCTCGGAGCAGCTTGGGCTGGGGACGCACATCGTGCCGGCTTCGTCGCTCTTTCCGGGCGACGTGACCAAAGGCCAGATTCCGCTCGACGCCGCCAGCAGGATCGAACAGGCGGACGGTTTCGCGGAGGTTTTTCCGGAACACAAATATGCGATCGTGAAGATTCTCCAGCAGGAAGGGGAAATCGTCGGCATGACCGGTGACGGCGTCAACGACGCTCCGGCGTTGAAGCAGGCGAACGTCGGGATCGCCGTTTCCGGCGCTACCGAAGCCGCCCGCGCCGCCGCAGCCCTGATTCTGACGGCCCCGGGGCTCTCGGTCATCATCGACGGCATCGCCGAGGCCCGGCGGATCTTCGAGCGCATGATGAGCTACGTGCTCTACCGGATCGCGATGACGATTGACCTGATGGTCTTCGTCGTTTCCGCATCGGTCCTCTATGGATTCTTCCCCCTGACGCCGATCATGATCATCGCCCTGGCCCTGCTTGACGACGTTCCCATCATGACCATCGCGTTCGACAACGCTCGCGCGCCGGCCCGGCCGACGCGATGGCGAATGGATCGAGTCCTGGTGATTTCGTCAATACTCGGCCTCGTCGCGGCGATCGAAAGCTTCGGTCTGCTCTATGTCGGCGACACCATCTTCCAACTGAGCGGTCCCTGGCTGCAGACGATGATGTTCCTGCAGCTGGTCGTCGGCGGCCATCTCATGTTGTTCCTCACGCGGACCACCGGCCCGTTCTGGAAGGCGCCCCATCCCGACCGGAGACTCTTCCTGGCCATCGTCGCCACCCAGGTCGTTGCGGCGCTCATGTGCGGGCTGGGTCTGCTCGTGCCGGCGCTTCCGTGGCGCTACGTCGGCTGGGTGTGGCTCTACGACCTCGCCTGGATGGTCGCGCTTGATGTCGTGAAACTCGGCCTCTATCGCGCGCTGCGGGCGCGCGACAGCGGCAATGTTCTGGCGCAACAGCCCGGTCAGCCGTCGAGGACCGGGTGGGAAGCGCCCACCGAATCCATGGAGCCAAAGGAGCCGAAAGCCGCATGAACCACGATGACAAGAAGCTGCGGGTCCATCCGGGCGCGAAAGTCCGCCTGAAGGACGTGGATCCCGGCTACCACGGGAAACATCCATCACATCAACGGGCCTTGCCGGAGATCCAGTCCGAGATCCAGAAGTTGGATGCGCTGCAGTATCTGATGTACGCCGAAAACAAACATTCCCTTCTGATCGTTCTGCAGGGTCTCGACGCGGCCGGGAAGGACGGAGTCATCCGGCACGTTCTGACCGGGATGAATCCCGAAGGCTGCAAAGTGACGAATTTCAAACAGCCGACACCACAGGAGCTCGCGCACGACTTTCTCTGGAGAGCCCATCCCCACGTTCCGGCCAGAGGCGCCGTTGCGATCTTCAACCGCTCCCATTATGAGGACGTTCTGGTGGTCCGGGTGCATCGCCTGGCGCCGGCCGAAGAGTGGTCCAGGCGGTATGACCTGATCAACGACTTCGAAAGACTCCTGTCGGTCGAGAACAACACGACGATCCTGAAGTTCTTCCTGCACATTTCGAAGGAAGAACAGCTGGAGCGATTCAAGGCGCGCCTCGATGATCCCTCGCGGAACTGGAAGATCAGCGATTCCGACTACAAGGAGAGGGAATTCTGGGACCACTACACCCGGGCCTACGAGGAGATGCTCGAACGGACCAGTACCCGGCACGCGCCTTGGTTCATCATTCCGGCAAATCACAAGTGGTATCGGGATCTGGCCATATCCCAGATCATCGTGAAGACGCTTGAAGACCTGAAAATGAAGCGGCCCAAGCCCACAGTCGATCTTGCCCGGATCCGGCAGGAGTATCACGAAGCGGCCGATAGGGAGAAGACGCGAAGGAAACGCGCCGCATAGGCGCGGCCTGTGCTTCGCCCCATCCGGCTCGCGCTCCGCGGCATTGCACAATGGGAACGTTGTGAGTCCCCATCTGCTTGTAGAGGCGGTCGATGACCGCCCATGTTTCGGAGTGAATCCGCTCCGGAACGGCGGGCGGCCATAGTCCGCCCCTACAAGCAGACGGGGCTCAAATGCGTCCGTTGCGCAAAGCGCAGCTTCCCTGGGAGAGGGCAATTTCAAGCAGACAAGCAGGCGCGTATCAGTCCCATATGAACGCAATACCGGCATTGAATTGCCAGTTGTTCATCACTCCGTCTCGATCGATGCCGGGGCGATATATGCCGTTGATGATTCGACCGAAGCGCGGCAGACCATACGATGGAATGCCGGTCAGGTTGTCCTTGACGTCGAATATCAGCGCCACCTGATCGCCAACATAGAATTCGGCTCCGCCCCCCAGATTGACCATGAATTTCGTGCTGTCGTGGAACCGCACCAATGGATCGAGCCCCTGGATGATGAAGTCCCTCGAATGGCGCCGAACGTCGAAAATGGCGACGCCTGCTCCAAATTTCGCGTATGGCCGGAAGCGCGCCTCGCGGTCCGCAAACAGGTAGGAGAAGCTGTAGGAGACATGGTGGATGGACTGGCTGAGAGAAAGGGTGGGAATTAACGGCGCCAGATTCTTGAATCGGATAGGCTGGTTTGCAAAGCTGTATTCGAGATCTGCCGCCCAATGGTCGCCTACATACTCTCCAATACGGATACCGATCTGGTAGCCCGACGCATACTCCATCTCGACCTGCTGAACGCTGCCGGGACTGTCATCGAGGACCGGCGTCGAGAAGTGGAAGTCGCCCGAAAAGACGCTGGCGCCGGCAAATCCCGACACTTCCCAGTCCTGTTCTCCGCGGACGAAATAGCTCTGGCCAAAGACATCCTGCCCAAAAGCGAGCGCAAGAGTCAGCGTCAACGCTACTTTGAACATTGAGGCCTCCGTTCCGTTTTTCGTGTCAGGAACTGCGACAGCGAACCGCGGGCGTTCCTTCCCAGCGGGATCAGCACGACCGTTGCCTTTGGGCGGCGGGTCCGGCGCCTCGCGTCGCGAGTGTGTCGGCCGGCGAATTATTCGGAACCAGAGATGCAAAAAGAAGACCTGATTTCACCGCGCTCACTGGGGGCCCGATCTGCTTGTAGGGGCGGTCTATGACCGCCCGGCGTTTCAGGGCGCCTTTCTGTTCAATCAGAGATTTCCCTTCCGAAACGCTGGGCGGTCATAGACCGCCCCTACAGGCAGGCGGGGACTGAAAATGCTTCGTGTACGTCAATCCACTGATGCGAACGTCAGGTTCGGTCGGTCATCGATCCAAAAGCTTTCCTTGTGCGCGAAGCGACGGGGCCGCTTTCTGGATAGAAATCGAACGGATGTTCAGAACAGACGCAGCGCAACTTCAGAAGCAGGCTGGAAGACGAATCATCGAACGACAGGAAAGGAGCAGCTCTTTATGCACCATCTCAGAAAGTTGTCCGTTGCCGGCGCCGCGCTGCTGGCCTGGCTGGTTCCGGGAGCGGGGCGGGCGGCACAGCAGCAGGCGAGGCCCAACATTCTGCTGATCGTGTCCGACGACACCGGTTGGGGCGATCTCGGTCCGTACGGTGGTGGAGAGGGTCGCGGCATGCCGACCCCCAACATCGATCGAATGGCCGCTGAGGGGATGACGTTCTTCTCGTTCTACGCACAGCCCAGCTGCACGCCGGGCCGCGCCGCAATCCAGACCGGCCGTAATCCGAACCGCAGCGGTATGACCACGGTGGCTTTCCAGGGGCAGGGCGGTGGGTTGCCGCATGCGGAATGGACTCTGGGCTCGGTCCTGAAAACCGCCGGCTACGAGACCTACTTCACGGGCAAATGGCATCTGGGCGAATCCGACTACGCGTTGCCCAACGCTCAGGGCTATGACTTCATGGAGCACGCCTTTCTGTACCACCTGAACGCGTACACGTATGCGGATCCGAAATGGTTTCCCGATATGGATCCGAAGCTGCGGGCCATGTTTGCCCGGGTGACGAAAGGATCTCTCTCCGGCAACGCCGGCGAGAAGCCTCGCGAGGATTGGAAAGTCAACGGCGAATACGTGGATACCCCGCAGCAGGGTGTCGTCGGCATCCCCTTCGTTGACAAGTACGTCGAGCAGTCGGCGCTCAGATTCCTGGAGAGGGCCGCGAAGAACCCCGCTCAGCCGTTCTTCATCAACGTCAACTTCATGAAGGTCCACCAGCCCAACCTCCCCGCTCCGGAGTATCAGCTCAAGTCGACGTCAAAAACCAAATACGCCGATTCGGTCGTTGAGCTGGACGCGCGCATCGGCCACGTCATGGACAAACTGCGCGAACTGGGACTGGAGAAGAACACGCTCGTCTTCTACACGACTGACAATGGCGCCTGGCAGGATGTATATCCCGACGCGGGATACACGCCGTTTCGCGGCACAAAGGGCACGGTTCGCGAGGGAGGCAATCGCGTGCCCGCGATCGCCGTGTGGCCGGGCCGGGTCAGGCCCAACATGCGCAACCACGACATTCTCGGAGGCCTCGACCTGATGGCAACCTTCGCTTCCATGGCCGGCGTGAGTCTGCCGGACCGGGATCGCGAAGGCGCGCCCATGGTTTTCGACAGCTTCGACATGTCGCCCGTCCTGTTTGGCTCCGGGAAGAGCGCCCGCAATTCATGGTTCTATTTCACCGAGGACGAACTGACCCCCGGCGCCGTTCGCGTCGGACATTACAAGGCC
The DNA here is from genome assembly GCA_036274645.1 of Terriglobia bacterium. Lineage (GTDB taxonomy): Bacteria > Acidobacteriota > Terriglobia > 20CM-2-55-15 > 20CM-2-55-15 > DASUFH01. Next base: position 5,287 of record DASUFH010000477.1, on the reverse strand, counting down.
GTATTCAACCTGCGTGGCGATGACGGCAAGGAAACCGGCGGGCTTTCCGTCGATTCGAATCTCGGCTGGAAGGGCGCTTCAAAGTATGTCGCCACGGTTCCGCAGGTCTTCGATCTGCTGCAGGATCCGCAGGAACGCTATGACGTGTTCATGAACAACTTCACGGAGCACACCTGGACGATGGTGACGTTCAATCAGGCAATTCAGGACCTGATGAAGACCTACGTCAAGTACCCACCGCGAAAGCTTCAAAGTGAAAGTTACAGCGGTCCGATCACCCTGACGGAATACGAGAGATACCAGAATGTGCGGGATGCTCTCGGCAAGGAGGGGATCAGCATTCCCGTGCCAACGGGGAACTGACGTCCAGGGCTGAAAAGGAACAGCCCCAGAACTCGCGCGAGAGAAAGTTCGGAACTACGAGATCTTTCCGGGCGAATTCGGGGCTGTTCTCTAACGGGCTTCCGTGTGTCCGGGGGCTCCGCTAAGGCTTTCTTCCCTCCGGAATATTCATCTCGTTGGCCTTTGTGGGCTCTTCGCCCGCGGGCGGTCCTTCATTCCACGCCGGGATCCGCGGCTTGTCGGGCGCATAGAGAGACTCCATGGGTTCCCAGATCCTGTCGACATGTCCGTCGAATACATCGCCGATCAACACGTCCGTCACCGCGCCCTGCAGGTGCGGGAAGCCTTTCACGAATCTGCCGAAGCTGAAGCCCGCGTAGTACTCGCACACGAGGCGTCGCATCCGGTCGACGCCGGCGTTGAATTCATCGCCCCATTTGCCGAGTTGCGCGCCGGACGTATCTCCCCTGCCGAGCCCTTCGGCGATCGCGTCGGCGGCCATCTCGCCGGATTTCAGCGCCAGCAGCACGCCGGAAGAATAGAGCGGATCGAGGAAGCCGTATGCGTCGCCGACCAGCGCCCAGCCGTCTCCGGCGTTCTGTTTGGCGCGATAGGAATAGTCTTTGGTTGCGAAGTATCCGGTGACCCGTTTCGCGGGACCAACGCGCTCCTGGATGGCAGGGCACATGGCGACTTCTTCGTCATACGTCTGCGCGTAATCCGTCCGGCCTTTGAACAGATAGTCGAATGGCGCGACCACGCCGACGCTGTGAATGTTGTTGTGCAGCGGGATATACCAGAACCATCCGTTCTTGCGGACCGTCTGCAGCACCAGCGTGGCTCCTTCGTCGCGTCCGGTTTCGCGATGCGCGCCTTCCCAGTACGTCCAGATGGCGCCCTTGTTGAGGATCGGGTCCCAGATGCGCAAATTCAGACGGTTCTGGATCAGCCCGTTCTGTCCGCTGGCGTCGACGACCACTTTCGCGCGAACTTCCCGCGGCGGGCCATCGCCATTCTTTACCGTGACGCCGACGGCGCGCGGTCCGTCGAACAGAACATCCAGCACACGGACGCCTTCATGCGCCTGGACGCCATGCTCGCGCGCGTTTTCCAGCATCATCTGATCGAATTCACTGCGGACGACCTGCCAGGTCTGCGAACATTCGTGCGGCTTGTTGTCCCAGAAATAGAACGGCGCGGAGACCCGGCCGCTTGCGCTGACGAACTGGACCGAGTACTTCTTGACGAAGTGACTCCGCTGCATCTTCGGCAGCATGTTCAGCCGCCGCAACGTCCAGTAGGTTTCCGGGATCAGGGACTCTCCGATATGGAATCGGGGAAACCGTTCGCGTTCGAATAATTCGACGCGGCAGCCTTGCTGCGCCAACAGGGTTGACACGGTCGAGCCGGCGGGACCGCCTCCAATGACGACGACGTCCGTCGCATCCACCATCAAATCTCCTCCTCGGGAATGGGGGGAAATGGGGGGAAGAGAATTAGGGACTGAGAGGAATTTCGGGGACAGACCCTAATTCGCGTCGATAGGCTGTTAAAGATTCGTGATATTCCCGCCGCGAATAGGGGGCTGTCCCCGAAATTCCTCTCAGTCCCTAATTCTCTGTCCCCATTTCCCCCATTTATACATCACCGTTCCACGACGAAGCGGCGGGCTTTCATTTCAAAGCGGGGCAGGCTGCCGGCGTCCGTCAACTGGACGGGAACATGAAGCCCGAGCGCCTCGAGCAGCCGGCCGGAAACCTTGGCCGGAAGGCCGGGCGCATGCGCGGCGTCGGGCATGGCTTCAATCTCGACCGATAGTGTCCACATGGCGCCGGCGCGAGCGGCCGTCGATCGGAACTCGACGATTTCGGGAAAGCGCCGGATAACGGATTCGATGGCGCCGGGGTAGACGTTGACGCCGCGGATATTGACCATGTCGTCGGCGCGCGCCAGCACGCCGCCTTCGAGGCGCGCCCACGTGCGGCCGCAGGCGCAGGGGCCCCGGCGGCGCCGGACGATATCTCCGGTACGATAGCGAATGGCGGGGCTGGCCGTGCGGCCGAGATTGGTAATGACGAGTTCGCCCTGTTCGCCGTCCGGAACCGCGTGTCCGGTTGCCGGATCGATGACCTCTCCGATGAACGCGCCTTCATTGATGTGGAGTCCGCCGGGCGCCTCCCAGCATTCGAAGCTGACCGGTCCGGTTTCCGTCAGCCCGTGGTGATCGATCACGCGCGCGCCCCAGTTCTGTTCGATGCGTTCCCGTGTGGCCGGAATGCTGCCGCCGGGCTCGCCGGCCACGATCACGGCGCGAACGCCGAACTCGGAAAGCGGCCGTCCGCCGTTTTCGGCGCGTTCCACGGCAGAAACTTCCGCGAGGCGGAGCGCGTAGGTGGGTGTGGAGCACACGATGGTTGGAGCGATCGTCTCCATGATCTTCAGGCGCAGCGAACTCGACATGCCGCCCCCCGGCACGCAGTGCGCGCCGATCTGGGAGCCAGCGTCGAATGCGGACCAGAAGCCCAGAAACGGACCGAAGGAAAACGGAAAGAAAATGCGATCGCCCGGTCCGACGCGAGCCGCGCGATACACCGCCTTCCAGCACTCGCAGATCCACTGCCAGCTTTCGTTGGTGTCGACCCACCGCAGCGGCGCGCCCGTTGTGGAAGACGTCTGGCAATACCGCGTGTAATTCGCAAGAGGTTCCGTCAGCGCCGTACCCCAGGGGGCATGTTCGGCCTGGTCTGCAACGAACTCCGCTTTCGTCGTCAGGGGCAGTCTGGCGAGGTCTTCCGGCAGCCGCAAATTCTGGATGTCGATGCCCGCGGCGTCCAACTTACGGGTGTAAAAACGATTCTTTCCGTAAACCGCCATCAGCAGGCGCCCAAGCCGCTGGCCCTGAACTGCGCCCAGGGCGTCCTGGCCCAGCCGTTCGATTTCCGGGACGACGGGCGCGGCTGGCCTCATCCCGCCTGTCCTTCCCGCGTGGCCGCCGCTTCCGTCCAGACCTGAAAGCGCGCGGCGATCTCCGGCGGAATGGCGGTGGACCGCATCGGTTTTCCGGGCTCACGGGTCACGCAGACGGTGGTCATTTTTCCGGCCGCGACGCGGGCGTCTCCCAGGAAGAGGTCACAGGAAAAATGCAGAGCCTTTTCGGAAATCGATGTCACACGGAGGCAGATCTCGAATTCATCTTCGAACCGGAGCGGCCGGAAGTATTCGAACGACACGGCAACCCGCGGCCATCCGACTCCCGAGTCCGGATCGGCGATGCTCAATCCGGCCGAGCGCCACAACGCGTGCTCCGCTTCCTCCATGTAACGGAAGTACCAGCTGAAATGGACGATACCGGCCATGTCCGTTTCATAAAACTGGACCCGTCGTTTGAGGCGGAACTCGCTGGGCACTGATGAAACTCCTGACGATCCCTGTTAGGTGTATCGGATGTTGTTGTGTTGCGGCAGGAAGAAGCCGTGAAGGAGGACATCCACCCGAAGCAGGCCATCGCGGGTGAGCGCGACAATTTCATCCGTCGCCGCCGCGAGGTATCCGCGCGACTGCAGATCATCGAACTGCGCGCGGAACCGCTCCAGGACATTGACGCGGTATTTGCGAAGAAAGTAATCCGGACGCACGGAGCCGCGCTTGAGCTGCAAAACGAACTCGCGGATCATCCGTTCCTCGCCGTTCGGCTGGTACGCGCGGTTAAGCGGGATTTCCCCCCGGCGGACGGCCGGGCTGTACGCTTCCCACGTATCCAGATTCTGCATGTGCACGCCATTGATGTGGCCGAATGACGCCACGCCGAGCCCGATCATGTCCGCCCCCTGCCAGAGGCGGGCGCTATAGACGAAACTGGCGCGCGACGCCTTGCGGGACACCGTGTAGGCGCTGCTCACGCTGTAGCCCGCCCGTTCAAAAGCCTCGAAAGCCTCCCGCACCCATCGTCTCTTCGTGCCCCAGTTGGCCAGCGGCTGCGTGAACCGTCCGGTCTTCTTGAGCACGTCAGAGCTGATCGTCGTGTTGTAGGGCAACTCCATCTGGTAGACGGTAACGCTGTCGGGCGCGAGCTTCACGGTTGCTTCCACGTTGGCGCGCCAGTTCTCTTCGGTTTCACCGAGCATGCCGGCAATCAGGTCGATGTTGATTTGGGGAAAATTCAGCGAACGGGCGTACTCATATGCGCGGAAAATCTCCGCCGAGCGGTGCGCGCGCCCGTTGGCTTCGAGAACCTCGTCGCTGAAGTTCTCCACGCCCAGGCTCAGACGCGTGACGCCCATGCCGCGGATGACCGCCAGCTTCGGCTCGGTCAGCGTGCCGGGCTCGCATTCGAATGTGATTTCCTCCGCGCCAGTCCAGGGAATGGCCGCCTGGACACGCGTGACCAGTCTTTCCAGCTGTTGAGAGGAAAGGAAGGAGGGCGTTCCTCCCCCGAAATAGACAAAGTTGAGCGGGCGCCCGGCGATGGCGGGCAGCCGGCTGTACAGTTCGGCTTCGGTGGCCAGCGCATCGAGGTATTCCTCGACCTCCTGGGAGTTCTTGTCGGTGTAAACCCGGAAGTAGCAGAAATGACAACGCTTCCGGCAGAACGGAATGTGCAGATACATTCCGAGGGGCGTGCCCGGCGCCGGAGGGCGCTCGAGCGCAGGCTGCGCCGCCGAAGCCACAGCGTCTCGTTTCCATGCTGAATACGGAGGATAGTTCGAAACGAAGTAGCTGCCGACCTCCGTCTGTTCTTCGACTGAAGGAGGGAGTATTTCACTCATGTCTGTTTCATCGAGGCCCGGGTATTGTACATCAGCGTTGCGTGAGGGCAGTCGGGTATGTCCGGAAGGCTCGCAATCCTGTTGGCGGTGCGCGCGCTCCCTCCTCCCGCGGTCTCCCAGGAAACTACGCTGCATGACCCCCTTCCGCTTCGCGGCCTTCAAAGGGGATGGCCGCGAAG
>DASUFH010000476.1:0-12399 GCA_036274645.1 Terriglobia bacterium | reverse complement strand
GTTCCGGTTTTTGTTCATGAGCTCCCGTCCTTTCACGCGTGAAGCGGGAATTCTACCCCGTTCCGCGAAGACCTGGTCTCGTGAAGGTGTCCGTTAGCGTTGCCAGGCGAAGGCTTCGAGGAGAGTCGCGGCAGGATTACTGCATAGCGCCGACGGAATGAAGCGGCGGGCGCGCCTGGACGCGCGCGCGACTCTTTCCAGCCAGCGCTCCTCGGTGGCGTTCCACGTCAGGTCGAGATCGTGGCGGAGTGAGACGGGGAGGCGGCCGATTCCGAAAGCGCTGCCAAGGCGGAAGAGGGAGCCGAGGGGGAAGCCACGAAATAGCGCTTTCGTGATGTTGCGCGCGTCCGTTCCAATGGCTATCGAGCCGTTCGAGAGCATCTCGGTCATGTAGACGCCGAGGTCGTCATACGTTGAGGGGATGTATCGCTCCGGGATGCCGAAGAGTTCGGCGACCGTCAGGCTGTCCTGGTAGTACCCGGCACGCTCGTCGCGCGACAGCGGCCCGACAAACATCTCGTAGGCTTTCAGCGACGAATCCGTGATGGTGGCGAGTACCCAGGATTTCAGTTCGGGATCGTTGGCGTCGTAGCGCGTTCCGGCCGCGAACCGTCCGACATCTTCGCGCAGGTTCCCATGCACGCGCGTGTGAATCCCGTTGATTCGGCGCACGGCGCTGAGGGCGAACGCCCGCGTTCCAAACGTAATGGCGGCAGCCGCCATCGACGTGCGATAGAGCCGGGAGAGACGGTGATTCCGAAACTGGCTGTGATCGGCCACGCCTGCCGCAATCAGCGGATGCGAAATCTGCATGAGCACGGCGCGGGGTCCGGCGAGCCCACTGGCCAGTTCACGATTGACGCGCCAGAATACGGAGGATGGGGAGAACAGCAGCGGACCCATGCCTTCATTCTAAGGCTTGACGTACACGAAGCGTGAGTAACGTCACTGAAGCGCGCATACCCGCCTTGATCTGCTTTGGGTCCCCGCCTGCTTGTAGGGGCGGTCTATGCCGTCTATGACCGCCCACGTTTCGGAGTGGAAATCCCTGACTTTAATAGAAGTTCACCCTGAAACGTTGGGCGGTCATAGACCGCCCCTGCATTCTTTTAGTGCGCAGCCGCGTTTGCCTGGGCGATCACGAACGCGCGGATCGCCTCGGCCTTCTCGTTGTCGAGGATCGCTTTGAACGACGCCATGCCCTCGTCTTCGAGCGCGCCACCCAGCACAACACTGCTCCAGGCGTCCGCGGTTTTGAGCGCCTCGCTGTAGCGCAGGTCCGGCAGAATACCCATCTGCGCCGTCCCGGCGCCGTGGCAGGTGCCGCAATACGTTCCGTACAGTCCGGCCCCGGCGGCGACCGTCGCGGCCGGCGCGGTGGCGGGCGGGGGCTCCAGCTTTCGTTCACCTTTCGGCGGCGCGGGAGGCAGGGTTGCTTTGCCATCCAGAGCAAAGACCAGCAACCGGGATATATTCGGCAGGTTGTTGCCCTTGATGTTCTGCTCGCCGCCGATCATGCCCCACGAGCCGCCGGATCCCACCATGATGGCGACATATTGCTTCCCGCCGACTTCATAGGAAATCGGGGCCGCGAGAACCCCTGTCTGCACGGACGTCGACCAGAGTTGCTCGCCGGACTGCGCGTTGAGAGCCATGAATTCGCCCATGCCCGTTCCCTGGAACACGAGGTTGCCCGCGGTCGACAGCGCGCCGCCGTTGGCCTGTCCCATGCGATCCAGTCCCCAGACTTCCTTTTGCGCGATCGGATCCCACGCGATCAGGCGGCCGCCAACGCTGGCGTACGCTTCTTCGGCGGCTTTCGCATTGGCGGGCGCATTGCCGCTGAAATCGGCGCCGACATTGGTGGCCAGAATCGTCGGCTTGAAATTCCTGTTGTTGCCATAGACGAAGTTGGCGTGATGGATCGGAATATAGACAAGTCCGGTCAGCGGGCTGTACGACATCGAGTGCCAGGTATGCGCGCCATTGGGGTTCTGCAGCGAGCGGAACAGTTTGCCGGTTTCGTCGTAGCGCGCTTCCGGGGTCCAGAGCGGCCGGCCGGTTTTCATGTCGATGCCGGTGGCCCAGCTGACCGCGGTGAAGTTGTTTGCGGAGATCAGTTCGCCGGTTTTTGCGTCAAGCACATAGAAGAAGCCGTTTTTCGGGGCCTGCATGAGGACCCGGCGCTTCGCTCCGTTGATTTCGAGATCGGCGAGGATCATCTGCTGCGCGGCGGTGTGATCCCAGCTTTCCCCGGGCGAGGTCTGATAGTGCCAGACGTAGGATCCATCGTCGGGTCTCAGCGCCACAATGGAGGCGAGGAAGAGATTGTCGCCTTTACCCTGGCTGCGGTAGGTGCGGTTCCAGGGCGAGCCGTTGCCGACACCGATATATAAGAGGTCGAGATCGGGGTCGTAGGACATCGAGTCCCACACTGTGCCGCCTCCGCCGAGCGTCCACCATTCACCGGCCCAGGTCCTGGCGGCGGTTTCCAGGATGGGGTTTTCGAAGCCGTCTTTCGGATTTCCCGGCACCGTGTAGAAGCGCCAGTCCATTTTGCCGGTGGCCGCGTCATAGGCGGTGACGTAGCCGCGCACGCCAAACTCGGCGCCGCCGTTGCCGATCAGGACATGCCCCTTGACGACGCGTGGCGCGCCGGTGATCGTGTAGGGTTTGGTCTGGTCGATGGTGTTGACCTCCCAGAGCATCTTGCCCGTGCCCGCGTCGAGCGCCACGAGTCGTCCGTCGAGCGTGCCGACAAAGACCTTGCCCTCCCAGACGGCCACGCCGCGGTTGACCACGTCGCAGCAGGCGTTCACGGCCCATCCGCCCGGAACTTTGGGATCGTAATCCCAGAGCTTTTCGCCGGTCGTCGCGTTGAAGGCCAGAACTTTGCTCCAGGCTGTAGAAATATAGAGAACGCCATCGACTTCGATGGGAGTGGCTTCCTGTCCGCGATGGGTATCGAGATCGGCGAACCAGGCCAGGCCGAGCCCCTTCACGTTGTCCGCTTTGATCTGGTCGAGCGGGCTGAAACGCTGCTCGTCATACGTGCGGCCGTGCGACATCCACTGTCCGGGTTCGGCGGCGGCGCCCACAAGACGGGCCGCGTTCACGGCTGCAGGCGTCTTCGCGGCCTGTTGGTTTCCGGCCGCGTCTTCGCGGCCTCCGCAACCGGATAAAGTCAGAGTGGCTGTAAGCGCCGTTACGCCGGCCAATCGCGTATACAAGGACATTGATGGCTCCTTCGATGTTCAGGTGGCGCTAAGAATAGTCGAATCGGGAAGCGCGTCAAACATCAAGTTGTTCGGGAAAATCACGTTTTGCAAAGTCCATCTGGAAACTGGCGCCGTCACAGCGGTGTGGCATCATCGCAGCGATCGTCGCAGCAGCTTGACTGGCCGGAGGGGACGGGTTGTATCAATCCAGCGACGAAGAGTCCGCCCGGTCAGCCGATCCGTTCCAACCGGCCATTCCTGAAGCGAAGTTTCCATCGGGCGTTTTGAGGGAACTCCTTCACCAGTTTCGCTCGTAGATCCGGTCTGCGCAGAAGGACCTGCACGGAATCATTGAGTATCTCCTCCCGAAAGTGCGGCGGCATCTCGGTGAAATACAGAACCGCGTCAGGTTCCGGCCTTTCCAACGCGCGAAGGTCGTTCGCATAGGTGTGAATGGCTGCTGCCAGACCGGCCTCGTATGCGCGTGTCTGCCGGCTCCGGTATATCTCCACCGACGTGACCAGCGAAGCCCAGAGGACCAGCGCCGCCGTATTCAGAATCACGAGACGCGCCAGGGCCCATCGCGGTCTGATCATGGTGAGGATACTGCGCGCGCCAAGGCCGATGAGACCCGCGATCCCGAGAAACGGGATGTACCAGAAATACGGCCAACGGTGGTTTGGCAGGAAGATGACGGGCGCAAACGCCAGCGCTGTGTAGACCGCGAAGAAAATTCCCAGTCGGACCCGATTCCAGAAGAGAAATGCCAGAAATAGAGCGGCGGCGGCGAGCCACAGCCAGGCCGGCGCTTCCAGTCCGGTCATCCAGTTGAGGTACTGCGCATAACCCTGGTACGCCGTCCAGAGATCGATTTCGAAGTAGTACGGCAGAGACGGATCCATATCGCGCATGACGTTGACCTTCAGATGCGTGAGCCACAAGCCCACAAGCAGCGGAACACCCAGCCACAGGGCAAACCCGCGGCAGGTCAGCCGCGGCCTCGGCGCGACACAGAGTTCGTAGAGCAGCAAGACAGCGGGAAGTGTGATCGCCATCTCTTTGGATTTGACGGCGGCAATGTAGATGAAACAGACGAGCGCAATGCCGAGAATCCGGCGGCGCCACCGAATATAGGAAAGGATGCCGAGGAGCATCAGGAGACACGCCAACAGGTCAAAGACGGTTCCAAAACTCCAGTACATGTCCGCGAAGTTCACGCGGAACGCAAAGGGTATGACGCCGGCCATCGCCGCGAACGGCGAGTCGAGGAGCCGGCGCAACAGGACAAACATCAGCGCGGTATTGATCGCGTGAAGACCCCATCCGGTGACGTGATACGGAAGTGGATTTATTCCGAAGGCTCGGTACAGGAGCCAATAAAGGCATTCACCGACCGGACGGTAAAACGTCGACGATGGATCAAACACGTGGCGGAGCATCTGACGTCCGGTTTCCGACTGAATCCAGTAGATATTCAGGAAATCGTCGGTCCAGAAGTACGCGAAGGACCACAACCAGAAGACAACGACAAGCATGGCCGCGAGAGTCGCCGTCGCCACCACGTTGCCACGGGAGATCCGCAGACGCAGGGAACGGCGTTCGAGTCCCCCGGAGGAAGCCGGCTGCAGCCTGCCGGCCGCCACGGCGGGCCGATAGCGGGTTGTCGGGTCCATTTGCGCCGTCCAAATCCCTTGTCTATTCCCGGCCTGGGAGCGAGTTCGAATACATACTGCCGCGCTCTAGACAGAGAAGGCGTCGGGTAGAACATCTCCCCCAAGGTTTCCTTCGAGTGACGCGCCGTGCGCCTTGATTCGCTCCAGGCTGCTACGGCGTTGAGCGATTCTACATCACTCCGTCTTGAGCTTGGCTGGCGCCAGTTCATCCGTTATTCTTTACGGCATCGGGGAAGAGAGCGAAAGGAAGCGGCATGTTGTTTATCGTTCAGTTCGAAGACAAACCGGATATGGGCGAGCTTCGCCAGAAGCTGCTGGAATCCCATTTCAAGTTTCTGGACAGTCAGAAGGACAAGGTTCTCGTTCCGGGCTCCGTTCGCGAGATCCCGTCGGACCGGGCTCTGGGAGGTCTGTGGATTGTCGAAGCGGAGAATGAAGCGGAGGTGCGGGACATCTTCAAAGACGATCCCTTCTGGACGAGCGGGATGCGCGCCAGTGTCCGTATCAATCGCTGGGTCAAAGCCTTTCCGGACCGCAAAACGCTCGTCTGATCGGCAGGGCCTCTACGCCGTTTCCAGCTTCACGCAATTGTTCTTCTTGACGAAGTCGGCCAACTCGCCGGCGGCCTGTTTGGCCAGCAGGCTTTCCAGAAACGTTGTCTTGACGCCTGGCCGCTCCTTGACCATGGCCCTGTAGGACGTGAGCGCGCTTTCAATCCCTGCGAGCTGGGCGGCGCTTTCGTCCGCGACTCGAGCCGGCTTTGTGAGCTTGAACGCAGCCATACCGATGGCGTACTGGACAACGATATCGCTGGCATGGACATAGTTGTCGTCCAGGTCATCGAACAGATTTCCGCAAATCGTAACGGACACCTTGTCGGTGTCGATGATCCATCGCATGGCTGCCGCCCGCACGTCGCGGGCTTTGGCGTCGAAGGGCTTTTCCTCGAGCAGGGTCTGGGCCATGAGCAGCGCCTGGATCTCGGTGTCGGTCGTCTGAGGAAGCGCGTTCGACGTGGGGGGCAGGAGCGACGCCAATAACAGGGAAGCGGCAGCGAGAATCGTGAGCTTCATGGTGTTAGTTTCCCTTCATTGTCACGGCCGATGCAACTGGAAGCGAGTATACCAGCACGCCCTCTCTCCGGGTTTTGAACCATCTCCTGCGCCGGCGGGTCCCCGTCCGCTTGTAGGGGCGGCCTATGACCGCCCGGCGTTTCGGAATGGAAATCTCTGGTTTCATAGGAATTCACCCTGAAAAGCTGGGCGGTCATAGACTGCCCCTACAAGCAGGCGGGGAGTCAACAGCAGCGCGAGCGACGGGTAGTGTCCTAATTTCAAATCAGGACACTACCGAGCGACAGGCAGGGCAGACAATCCGGCGTACAATTGGTCCTTGTGACTCTTCCCCGGATCAAGCCTGAAGTCATGGCTCCAGCCGGCTACTGGCCGCAGCTGCATGCCGCAATCGAAGCGGGCGCGGACGCCGTCTATTTCGGCCTGACCCACTTTACGGCGCGAGCCAAGGTGGGGTTCCGACTGGGCGAGCTCCCGGACGTCATGCGGACGCTGCATCGGCGGGGTGTCCGCGGCTATCTCACCTTCAATACCCTCATCTTCGATCATGAACTTGCGGACGCGGCGCGGGCGGTGGCGGCGATCGCCCGGGCCGGAGTGGACGCGATCATCGTGCAGGATGTGGGCATGGCCCGTCTGGCCAGACAGATCGCGCCGGAACTCGAGATCCACGGCAGCACGCAGATGAGCGTGACAAGTGTCGAGGGCGTGGAATGGGCGCGGCAGTTCGGGGTGGAGCGAGTCGTCCTGGCCCGGGAGTTGTCGCTCGACGACATCCGGAGGATTCGCGCGCAAACCGATTGCGGCCTCGAGATGTTTGTCCATGGGGCGCTCTGCGTGTCGTATTCGGGCCAGTGCTTTTCCTCGGAGGCCTGGGGCGGACGAAGCGCCAATCGGGGCCAGTGCGCGCAAGCCTGCCGCCTCCCCTACGAGCTGCTGGTCGATGGCGCCGTACGTCCCCTGGGCGACGCGCGCTATCTGCTCTCGCCCGAGGACCTCTATGCGTTGCGCCAGATTCCGGAGATTGTCGGTATCGGCGTTTCGTCGCTGAAGATCGAAGGGCGTTACAAAGACGAGAACTACGTGGCGCTGACCACGCGCGCCTACCGCAAAGCCGTAGACGCGGCGTGGGCGGGCCTCGCGCCGAGCGTCTCAGACGAGGATGAATCGCAACTGGCGCAGGTCTATTCACGCGGCCTGGGACCGCACTTTCTCGTCGGAACGAATCATCAGGCCGTCGTCCCCGGCCGGGCGCCGCGTCATCGCGGTCTTTTCGTAGGACGGATTATCGGCATCGAAAGAGATTCGATCGTCCTCGAGCCCGAGACGCGCCGCACATTGAAGCCCGGAGACGGGCTGGTTTTCGACGCGGCGGACTGGCGGAGTCCGGAAGAACCGGAGGAAGGCGGGCGGCTCTACGCGGTGACCCGGCAGGCGAACGGCCGGCTGCGCCTCGCATTCGGCAACCGCGCGGTCGATTTCGCTCGCGTGCGACCAGGCGACTGGGTGTGGCGCACGCACGATCCGGAAATCGACAAGGCGGCGCGGCCCTGGACCCAGGCGACGGGACCCGTTCACAAACAACCCGTCAACGTGTTCGTGACGGCTCGCGCCGGGGAGCCGTTGAGGCTGAGATGGTCATTGGAGCAGGCGCGGAGGCGGGCGACCATCGAGGTCGAATCGGATGCGCTGCTGACGCGATCCGAGAAGCACGGGGTGACGATCGAGTTTCTGCGTGAACAGTTGGGCCGGCTGGGCGCCACACCGTATTCGCTCGGAGCTATCGGCGCCGACATTCAGGGGGATCCGTTTGTGCCGAGTTCGCTGGTGAACGACCTGCGCCGGAAAGCCGTGGCGCGGCTGGAGGCGTTGCAGAGCGAAAGGCCCGAAGTCCCCGTGAACGATTTGTCCGGCGCGCTGAAGGCTGCGATGAACGGATCTGCGGTTGCGGCGGAACGTTCTGCAACGTGTCCCCGGTTGCATCTGCTGGCGCGGACCCCGGAACAACTCGATGCGGCGATCGCCTTCCGTCCGGCGAGCATCACACTCGACTATCTGGATCTTTACGGTCTGCGGCCGGCAGTGGAACGTGTGCGCGCGGCAAACATTGTTGCGCGTGTGGCGAGTCCACGCGTCCTCAAACCCGATGAGCAGCGGATTGTGTCGTTTCTCGTGGGATTGGAGTGCGACATCGTGGCGCGATCCGCCGGCCTGTTGCAGGCGTTGACCGGGGCGGGCGGGCCGAGAGCCGTGGCGTGGATCGGCGACTTCAGTCTCAATGCCGCCAACGCGCTTTCGGCGCGCGCGTTTCTCGACCTCGGACTCGATCGTCTGACGCCGACCCACGACCTGAACGCCGCCCAGATCGCGGACCTCGCTCGCGCCGTCGGCCCGGAGAAGTTTGAAGTGACCGCGTATCAGCATCTGCCCGTGTTTCACACCGAGCACTGCGTGTTCTGCCGGTTCCTGTCGACAGGGACGAGTCATGAGAACTGCGGCCATCCGTGCGAAAAACATCGAATTGCGCTGCGGGACGCGAACGGTCGGGCGCATCCCGTGATGGCGGACGTTGGTTGCCGTAACACCGTGTTCAGCGCCGAGGCGCAGGAGGCGAGCCGGCATCTCGAGATGTGGCGCGACGCGGGAATCGCGCATTTCCGGCTGGAGTTCGTTCACGAGACCGCGGACGCGGTGACGCGGATCGCCGGCGCGTTTGCCGCCGCGCTCAACGGGGAGATTGACGGCGCCGAGTTGGGCCGGCGGCTGAAGCGGGTGTTGCCGGAGGGAACGACGGAGGGCAGTCTGTTTGTTCCGGAAAACTACAGGGCGGTTCCGTCGGTCGGTTAATCGCATCCCCCGGTTGTCCATTGTCCATTGGCTGTTGACTATTAACTGCTTCGCTTGGTGGCATTGGCACTTCCCGGCAAGACAATCGACCAACCAGCAAGCCAATGCCACCAACTACATCAGTTAATAGTGAACAGTAAATGGCGAACGATTAAGTAGGAAAGTTCCCCAGAAACGCAATCACCCGCTGTCCCGCCAGGCCGCGATGACTGACGCGGTGCTTCTCCTCCGCCGTCAGTTCCGCCATGTGCCGCGCCTCACCCGCCAGACAAAACACAGGATCGAACCCGAACCCCCCGCTGCCGCGCCTCGCGTGCCCGATGGACCCTTCACACACGCCTGCAAACATGCGCTCGACACCGTCGGGCGCGATGAGCGCGATGACGGCGCGAAAGCGGGCCGTCCTCCGGCCGTCCGGTATCTGCGCCATCTCCGTCAGTAGCGCGGCGCAGCCGTCTCCTTGAGGAGCGGATTTGTGGTACCGCGCCGATCGGATACCCGGCGCGCCATCCAACGCGTCCACCTCGAGGCCGGAATCGTCGGCCATGACCCAGAGATTCCGTCCGCGGACGAGATCATGGAACGCCTGGGCTTTGATCCGCGCGTTGCCGGCATAGGTGTCGGCGGTTTCGTCGGGATTCAGCGTCAGGCCAAGAGCCTGCGGCGTGACCAACTCGACATCGGGCGCGCCAAACTGGCGGAAGATCTCCCGAAATTCCTGCAGCTTGTGCGCGTTGTTGGACGCAATCAGAATGGAAATATTCCGTAACGGCATCGATGCGAGAGAAGTATACGGCGCCGAATGATCCCCTTCATATTTGGGACGCGCCTCCACCCCTCCTTCCCGTCCTGCCGGGGTAACACAACACCTTCTCCCGCCGCGGCCGGACAGATACTGGATATCATTGTTCTTATGGCGAAAGGCGCGCGTACGCCGGGCCGGAGGTCGCCCAGGCTGATCATTGCGCTGATGGCGCTGGGCAGCGGCCTCCTGAACGTTTATTCCGTCATCGGTCCATCGCTTCCGGATCGCTTCGCCGTTCTTCGCGCCATCTTCCCA
Source organism: Terriglobia bacterium (assembly GCA_036274645.1). Classification (GTDB taxonomy): domain Bacteria; phylum Acidobacteriota; class Terriglobia; order 20CM-2-55-15; family 20CM-2-55-15; genus DASUFH01. Next base: position 2,528 of record DASUFH010000476.1, on the reverse strand, counting down.
CTCGACTTCCTGCATCTCGCGCGGTTCATCACGCTCCTGATGGGATTTGTTCTCGTCATCCTGTCCGTCAACATCTATCGCCGGAAACGGCGGGCCGTCTTCGTGGCAATGGGTGTCGCCACAGCCTCGGTGGTGTTTCATCTCACGAAGGGACTCGATTATGAAGAAGCGCTGGTCTCTCTCGTTCTGCTGATTGCGCTGATCCTGACCCGAAAGGATTTCACCGTCCGAAGCGGGAATCCGGATTTCGGGGACGCTCTCCTCAAGGTGGGCATCGGCGTCGCGCTGGCGCTCGGCTACGGGGTAGTGGGCTTCTGGCTGCTCGACCGGAGAGAGTTCGGCGTCGATTTCTCTTTCATTCAGTCCATCCGGAACACCGGATCTCTGTTGATCCTTTCGTCGCGCCCGGAACTGGTTCCGCACACAGGGTATGCCCGCTGGTTCCTCGAGTCCTTCTATTTCATGACCGTGATCACCATTGCTTACGGCGCCATTGCGCTGTTTCGGCCGGTGGTTTACCGGTATCGAATCCAGCCGCATGAACAGGATCGCGCCAGGGGGCTCGTCCAGCACTACGGTCGCGCGAGTCTCGATTACTTCAAGGTGTGGCCGGACAAGTCCTACTTCTTTTCGCCGAGTGGCGAGTCCTTTATCGCTTACCGCGTGGCGGGCGGTGTGGCCCTCGCGCTGGGAGATCCGGTCGGCGCTCCGGATGAAATCGCTCCGGTGATCCGCGGATTCGTGCGGTTCTGCGCAGACAACGACTGGGTTCCCGCGTTTTACCAGACCACCGCCGAGTACCTCCTTCACTATCGCTCTGCGGGTCTTCGCAAATTGAAGATCGGCGATGATGGCTTTGTGGATCTGGATGCGTTCTCTCTCGAAGGCAAGATCGGGAGGAACCTGCGCAGGAAGGTCCAGAACCTCGAGAAAACCGGGATTCGGACGGTGCGGTATGACCCGCCGGCGCCGGATGCCGTTCTCCTGGACGCCCGGGCCGTCTCCGATGACTGGCTGCGTATTCCCGGTCGCCGCGAGCGGGCATTCAGTCTCGGTCGTTTTGACTGGGACTATCTGAAGCGGACGGCGCTGTTCGCGGCGCTGGGGGCCGACGGACAGATGCTGGCGTTTGCCAACATTATTATTCCCGGTCATCCTGGCGATACGACAGTAGACCTCATGCGCCATCGCAGCGACGCGCCGAATGGAACCATGGACTATCTCTTCGCGAAACTGTTTCTCATGTCGAAGGAACAGGGATTCCGGAGATTCGATATGGGCCTGGCGCCGATGGCGGGATTCAGCGAGAAGGAGGAGGCTTCAAAGGAGGAGCGGGCTGTGCACTATTTCTTCCAGCGGATGAACTTTCTTTTCAGCTTTCAGGGTCTGTTGCATTTCAAGTCCAAGTTCGCCACCACCTGGGAACCACGCTATTTGATCCACCGCAACGTCCTCGACCTGCCCCGCATCGCGTTTGCGATGGCGAGGGTGTCGGAGCTACGGGGAGAAACGGATCGTGAACTCACCGAACCTGAACTCACAGAACCTCCCTCATCCAATCGGTCCGCGATCGCGTGAGTGGCTGAAGCGCGCCGCCGGATATGCGCTCGCCCTGGCCGGTTTGGTGTGGGCGCTGTATGACGTTCGCCCGCACGAACTCCTCGCGCACATCACGGTTCGTGACTGGCGCTGGGCGGTCGCCGCCGTCGTGGCGGACATCATGGCCGTCACGGGCCAGGGCTGGCGCTGGAGTGTTCTACTGGCGCCGATCGGAAGGATCCGGGTTCTTCGAGCGACACAGGCCATATACGCCGGGCTGTTTACCAGCGAGATCGTTCCATTGCGGGCCGGGGAACTGGCGCGCGCGTTCATCGTTTCGCGATGGCTCGCGGTGGGTGTCGGTACCGTCATCGCGTCGATCGCCGTCGAGCGACTGCTGGACGGCGTCGCGCTGGCGGCTTCGCTCGGGGCCGCCGCCGTGTTTGTTTCCTTACCCCACGGTATTGCCCGGACGGCGAAGATATTCGGCGCTGCGATGATCGCCGCCGCGCTGGGCCTGGCCTGGTTCGTCCGTCGTCTCGGTCGCCGTCCGGCTACAGCGCCCGAGCCGGCGGGCCGCGTCCGGTCTTTTTTGCGAACCCTCCTTGTCGCGTCTCATTCGATCGCCACTTCCGGCAAGTTGTGGCCTGCCGCGCTGATTTCGTTTCTGACGCTCGGACTCCAATCCCTCGCGTTCTGGTTGATGATGCCGGCCTGCGGGTTGAACGTTCCTTTCTGGACCGGCGCAGTGGTCTTCTTCATTGTGCGTCTCGGTACGGCCATACCGAACGCGCCGGCCAACGTGGGGTCGTATCAGTTCTTCACCACCCTGGGGCTGACGTTGTTTGGAGTCGATAAGGCAACCGCGGCGGGCTTCTCCATCGTGATCTTCCTGGTGCTGACCATTCCCGTCTGGATCATCGGATTCAGCTCGCTGACAGCAGCCGGCATCCGGCTTTCCCATCTTCGGGGCAGGGGAATCCGATAAA
>DASUFH010000475.1:0-5449 GCA_036274645.1 Terriglobia bacterium | reverse complement strand
TCATAGACCGCCCCTACAGGCAGACGGGGACTCAACATGCTTCCGTTGTGCAAGCGCTCGTACTGAGTCGGGTATGTTAATGCTCGCGAAGCGGCAGGATTTAACGGGCTCGGGCCATTTTCACGATGGTGGAAGCGACACGAGCGCCGGAAAACAGGCCGCGGAGAAAGCGGAAACCGGTTTGCGCGGCGACGCCTCCAAGATCCATCGAGGATGTGAGGACGCCGCAAACCCGCTCGCAAGCGTGATCCACCGTCGCGAGACGATCCTCGAGACCCTCCTGCGCCCGGATCAGCGTCGGTTCGAACGCCTGGATCTCCGCCTTCGCCGCCGTGGTCAGTTCCGCCGCGCGCACGGTCGCCGCCGCCATGTTCTCCAGCCATTCCCGTGTGCCGCCGTCACGGGTCAGGCTGTCGACCTGCTCCTTGATGCGATCCGATGTTTTGCGAAGGCCCTTGTACGCCCACCACGCGCCCACTGCGTTGAAGATCAGCGCCAGGCAGGTTGAAGCGAAGAAAATGGTTAAGCGGGTGTCCACCTCAACAGGATATATGAAGGACGGACACACGCAAGTCCCGGAACGAAGATTCTGCCTGAACGGAAGGAGTCTATCGGAATCCGGACGCTGGCGATTCGGATTTTAGAGTATGCTTGATTGCCGAAATTGAGTTGGCCGCACAAGCGCCTGATATACGGCAACCGGAAGTTCGCTGAATGACGACGAAGCCAATTGGCTTTCAGACCGCGACATCGCTGGTCATTGCCAGCATGATTGGCACGGGTGTTTTCACGAGTCTGGGATACCAGGTGCTTGGCATTCACTCCGTCTTCGCCCTCCTGATGCTCTGGGTCATCGGCGGCATCGCGTCGTTGTGTGGCGCGCTGGCGTACGGAGAACTCGGAGCGGCCATGCCACGGTCGGGCGGAGAATACCGCTACCTTTCCGAGATCTTCCATCCGGCGCTCGGTTTTCTTTCCGGCTGGGTCTCGGCCACCGTAGGCTTTGCCGCCCCGGTCGCGCTGGCCGCCATGGCCATGGGCGACTATACCTCCAAGGTTTTCCCGTCAATCCGTCCGATGGGACTGGCCGCTGCGGCCGTGATCCTGCTGACGCTGATCCATGCGGGCAATTTACGCCTGGGCAGCTGGCTGCAGGACGTATTCACGGCGTTGAAACTGATTCTGATCGTCGTTTTTATCGCGGCGGGGTTTGTCGTCGGGCCGGCTGCAGGGCATCAGATTCGACTTATGCCCGATGGGTCGACCTGGAGTGAGATCTTCAGTCAGTCTTTCGCCATTTCGCTGTTCTTCGTTTCCTACTCCTACAGCGGCTGGAATACATCCGCCTACATTGCCGGGGAGATCAAGGATCCGCAACGCAACCTGCCCCGTTCCCTGTTCTGGGGAACCCTGGCGGTCACGCTGCTCTATGTGCTGCTGAATTTCGTTTTCCTGTATACGACTCCGGCCGACAAACTCGCCGGACAGGTCGATGTCGGCTATATCGCCGCCGACAGTATCTTCGGCGCGCTGGGCGGAAAGATCATGGGGATCATGATCGCCCTATTGCTGGTTTCAAGCGTCAGCTCCTGGATCATGGCCGGCCCCCGCGTGGCGCAGACGATGGGGCAGGACATTCCTCTCCTCGGGATATTTGCGAAGACAACCCGCACGGGCATTCCGGCGTTTGCCATCGGCGTGCAGTCGCTGATCAGCCTGCTCCTGATCCGGACATCGACCTTCGATCAGGTCCTGACCTACATCGGCTTCACGCTCAATCTTTTTACGCTGATGACCGTAACCGGACTCATCATGCTCAGGATCAAACGGCCCGAAATGCAGCGGCCGTATCGCACCTGGGGTTACCCGTACACGGTGATCGTGTTTCTGCTCATCGGCCTGTGGCTGCTTGTTTACGGACTGATCTACAAGCCGACGGAATCCCTGATGGGACTGGGTACGGTACTCACGGGCCTGGCGGTGTACGGACTCGGTAAAAACAAGTCGATCCTGCGCGTCCTGAAAAAAGCGGGTTTGTTGGGAACGGCGAGTGACCCTGAAGTACTGTAGACCGGGCGCCAGGTAACAGTAAGGCCAGGTTCATCAAAGAGACTTTGGACACGAACCCATGAATTTTCTGAAACTGCGTTTTTCTGCAATGGTTTGCCTCCTTCTGGCCGGCGTCGCCGCCACAGCCTGCCAATCGCATACCGTATCGGACGCCGCGACCAAAGAGGAACCGAAAGCAAAGGGTCCGGCTAAATCGGAACACCGCGAATATAACGATGTGGCTCGTTTTCTCGCCGGTCTGCCGCCCGAGGAGGGCAGCCGTCTGGAGGAAGCGTCGGCGCGGCCGGCCTTCGTCAAATACGCCGCCTCCTTTGACAAGAACTGGATCAAGCTCAACAAGTCCAAGCTGGACGCGATGAAGCAATGGGCCAGCCAGGAAATGCCGGAGGTGTCGCACGCCTCATCAACGCTGTTTTATCCCTTCAGCGGACCCGATTTCCTGCATGCATACACGTTCTTCCCGGGTTCCGAACGTTACGCGCTGATCGCGCTCGAGCCGGTGGGCAGCGTCCCCAAGGTCGAGACCATGACGCCCGACGCGATGGATCAGTTGTTCGCCAGTGTGGATCGCTCACTCGACTCGGTGCTGAGTTTCAGTTTCTTCAAGACCGACAACATGAAAGTCGATTTGAAGAAGGAACTGGATGGCACCCTGCCGATTCTGATGATCTTTCTGGCCAGAACGAACAACCGCATCATGGATATTCACCCGGTGGAAATCGACGCGTCCGGGAAAGTTGTTCCCGCGTCAGCGCCATCCGCCGACAACCGTCCGGTTCTGAACGGCGTGGAGATTGTGTTTCAGACCGACGGTAAAGGACCGGAGCGACGGCTCGAATACTTCTCCGTCAACCTGCAGAACGACTATCTCAAGCAGTCGCCGGCTTTCGTGCAATACGTCGAAAACCTGGGGAATGTGAACACCTACCTGAAATCGGCGTCGTATCTGATGTACAAGGCGTACTTCTCAACGATCCGCAAGACCATTCTGGATCACAGCGCGTTCGTGCTTGAAGACGATTCAGCGATTCCCTTCAAATATTTCGAGGCGGCCGACTGGGACGTGGAGCTTTACGGCGTGTATTCCCAGCCGATCGAAATGTTCAAGGAACACCAGCAGCCGGACCTGGCTGCGGCATACCGGAAGCCCGGCGCCGCCAAGCCGCTGACGTTCGGTATCGGCTACAGCTGGCGTCCCGGACAGTCGAATCTTCTGGCAGCGAAAAGGAAGGGCTGAAGCGCGAACGGGACAGGCGCCGGATTCGTGAGTCCCTTCGCGGCTCTTTACGGACGCTCGATCGATCTGGACGCGATTGCTCTGCCGACCGCTTCCTCGACGTCAGCCACGAGCTTCATGCACCGTTCGTCATAGAAGGGTGTGACCTGCATCAGAACCACCACGGCCACCTCCCTCGCGGGATCGACCCAGAAGTGCGTGTTGTAGGAACCGGACCAGCTGTAGCTGCCCGCCGAGCGCCGCCATGCATCATCGCTGGTCGTGGCGATCTGAAAGCCGAAACCGAAAGTGTCTTTGCCGGCGCCGAACGGAAAAGGAAGGGACACAGACAGATCGGTTGTCTGCTGAATTTCCACGAAAATGTCCCCGATCTCGTTTTGCGTCATGGCTGCGACCGACTCCGGACGCAGGAACGTTTTTCCGCGCGCCTGCCCGTTGTTCAGGAGCATCTGCAGGAAGCGCGCGTAATCGGGTCCGGTGGAATAGAGACCGCCGTCACCCATGGCGCGCGACCCCATGCGGGAAGGATTGGCCGCCTCGACCAGCCGATTCTTGTCGCGGCGGTTCGTGGTCGTGACGCGGCTGCTCTTGGCTGCAGGCACGAGATAAAACGTGTCCGTCATGCCGAGCGGCCGGATGATGCGCGAATCAAAGAACTGATCCAGCGTCATGCCGCTGACCTTTTCGACCACTCGGCCAAGCACCTTGGCGCCGATGCCATATGTCCACTGGCTTCCCGGGTCGTGTAGAAGGGGGAGTTCGTCAGGCGGCTTGCCGGTCTTGTCCATCATGGCCTTTAGCGTGGGATTCGAAAAACTGTAGCCAAGGCCGGAAGTATTGGAGAGCAGGTGCCGGATCAGGATCTCCTGACTCGCCTGACGCGTCGTCATGGCGCCCGTGCTGGAATCGAAGTCCGTCAGCACCAGCGGATCCTTCAACGCGGGAAGATACCGGGAAACCGGATCGTCGACGCTCAACCGGCCCTCCTCCTGCAGCATCATGGTGGCCACCGCCGTCAGCGGCTTGGTCATCGACGCAATGCGGAAGATCGTCGTGTCCTGCATCGCTCGATGCCGGGCCACATTCATCTGTCCGGCAACGCCCTTGTAAAGGACTCGGTCCTTACCGGTAACGACGATTACCGCGCCGGGAACGTCTCCCCTGGAAACGGCGTTTTTCAATATGCCGTCAATCGAGGCAAGAGTCGGCGCAGGCCCGGACTGAGGAAACGCGAGGGATCCTCCGATCAGGACGGTAAGCCCCAGAACCGCCAATGGCCGCATGGTCATTCCTGCCAATTATCACCGGGTCGCCATTAACTGCAAGTAGTGGGGACCGGCCGATTCGGTCTGCGTCCCCCTTCCCCGGTTGTCCATTGCCTGTTATCGACTATGAAATGGACCTCTTTCATTCGCTCCGGCAAGCCAGCCAACGAAAAATGAAAGAAGTTCATCGGACAATCGATAACAGGCAATGGACAATGGACGACCGGGGGAAGCGCCAGATCCCCCACTTTTCCGCCTTTTTCCCACCCCGCGCTGATCAATCTGTGCTATCAGTTCAAGGTTTCACAGGGGAGATTGCTTCATGATCACGACCAGGTCTTTCAGCGTGACGATCGCGGTTGCGATGGCGCTCATCGGAATCGTTGTGTATGGATCCGCTCCGCAGCAGCCAGGACAGCTAAATGGCGGATTCGGCGGCCGCGGTGGCGGCGCCCGCGGCGGTTTCGGTGGCGCTCAGGGTGGTCAGCGCGCTGGCCGGGGTCCAGTGGGAGCAGACCCGACTGCGGTCACGGCGGCTACACCTCCGGGACCCACGACAGAAGCGGGCCCACCGTCGCCGATTCTCGAGAAGTATCAGGCTGTGACCACGGATCGCCTCAAGAATCCGGAAGCCTCCAACTGGCTGATGATCCGGCGCACGTATGACGGATGGGGCTTCAGCCCGCTGGATCAGATCAATACTCAGAACGTCTCCCGGCTGAAACCGGTGTGGAACGTTTCCACCGGAGAGATGCGCGTCCACGAATCCGCGCCCATCGTCAACAACGGCGCGATGTTTGTGTCGACTCCCAACAACCAGGTGATCGCATTCGACGCCAGGACGGGGACCGTCCTGTGGCGCTATCGCAGAGGACGT
>DASUFH010000474.1:0-20144 GCA_036274645.1 Terriglobia bacterium | reverse complement strand
TGTAGGGGCGGTCTATGACCGCCCGACGTTTCGGGACGGGGTCTTGTTAAATCAAGCGGGTTCCCTTCCGCAACGCTGGGCGGTCACAGACCCCCTACAAGCAGACGGGGGGCTCAAAACGCTGTTGACTTATCGATTTTCGATGTTATCGTTTTTCGATAATGACTACTCTAAGAGAGTTTCTAACCGGAACCTACCCCCGCAACTCCCGGCTGGCCCGATGGGACCGGCGGGTGTTGATGGGAGTCATGAACGTGGCGCTTGCCTTAACCCTCGTGGCGTTCCTGGTGGACGCGCTCGACGTGCATTTCACCTGGCATGTGACCAACAAGGAACCATTGCGGGTCACATTCGCGCATGAACGATGGGCCACACTGACGATGAACCCGGACGTGGTGGCGCCGGAACTGAAGGCTCGTCTGCCCGACGGTCTTGAACCGTGGAGTCTGTCCGTAACCGGCAAGATCCGGAATCCGGACCGGACGGTAAAGATCCTCGGCGTTCTTTCCACCGTTCCCATGGACATGCTCGTGCTGTCGGTAATCTGGCTGCTAAGGAGCATCGTTCAGACGACAGCAGGCACGGATGCTTCGGAGGGCGACCCATTTGTTCGCTCGAATGTGTGGCGGCTGCGCGTCATCGCAGGGATTCTTGTGGCGGCGCCGGTGATCGATGGCGGGGCGGAAATCATCCGGAGTGAATTGATCAGCCGGGTGTTTCCCAATTTGCCGGTCGAGACGACCATGCTCGAATTTGACGTCAGCTTCATGTTCATCTGTTTCGGCATGGGAATCCTGACCATGGTGCTGGCGGAAGTCTTCAAGATCGGGGTCCGTCTGCGCGAAGACACCGAGGGACTGGTTTGACCCGCGGGAAGGCGAGCGAGGACCGCCAGGTTGTCATCGACCTCGACAGTCATCTGGAGGCGAGCGGTCTGACCCTGACGGAACTCGCCGCAAGGGTCGGCATCACGCTCGTGAATCTGTCGATCCTCAGAAACAACCGGGCGAAGGCCATCCGGTTCTCGACATTGAGCGCGCTGTGCGAAGAGCTGGGTTGCCAGCCGGGCGATATTCTGAAATACGAATAGGGGCTATCGACCCTTTCCGAGAACCGTATTGATTCGACGGATGAGCTTCTCCGTGACGTCGACCGAAGGATTGAAGAAGGCGATCCGGGAAGCGTCTTGCGACAGGTCGATCACCAGACCGTAACCTTCATCGACCGTCATTCGTTGCAGTTCGTCCTTCGCCGCGCGGATCACAGGCTGCAAGAGTTCGGCTCGCGTCGCATCCAGTTTCAGATCGAACGCACTCTGCTCGGCTGGAGTCGCCGAGACTCTGGTGAGTTGCTCATCGAGCATCGCGATCAGTCTGGCCTCGGCGGCCAGACCGGCATCGGACTTCAGAACGGCGCGTTCGAAGTCGACGACGACTACGCCGGCTGCCGGCAATTGCTGAGCGACTACAGCAGGCGCCGGCGCAGTAGCTGCTACTCTTCTACCCGCACAACCCATTGACACAACTGTCGCGGCCAGAAGCGCCGAACGTTTACACCATGTCGCGAATCGTGTTCTGCGCGTCATAGGTACCTCCCATTCAACAGGTTTTAACGATCAAAATGCTGCCGCTGAGGGTACCACGGACGGTTGACCGTATTCTTCCCGGAACATCCCTGTCATGCCGCCCTGCCGCTTCGCGGCTCTCCCCTTCACAGGCGCGCCCTTTCGCAAGGTCAGCGCGATCACCTGGCGCGCCCTATCCCGCGAACGCAGCGCAGTTGCTCCTAAGGCGCTGCTGAACCCGTTGTATGATGCCCGGATGAGTTCCCTTTCGCACATTGTCTTTACTGGATTCAACAGCCGGGTCATCGCCCTGGATCAGAACACCGGCGCCGTTCTCTGGGACTGGCTGAGTCCAACGGGCACTGGCTATGTCTCACTGCTTCTGATGGACGAAACGCACCTCATTGTTTCCGTAGTCGGCTATACCTATTGTCTCGACCCGGCCACGGGTACCCAGCTGTGGTCCAATCGACTGGACGGCTATGGTGTTGGGGTTGCTTCGCTGGTGTCGGTCAGCGGGCGTGGGTCTGCCCATACGGTGTTGGCGGCGGCGGCCAGCGACGACGCGGATAGATCCGCGGCCCAGTCGAATACGTAACCGCTTTTCCCTGCTCCGCGTCGAATAAGTCCTCATGAGACACTGGCGCGAAGGCGCTCCATGAAACAGATGCGACCACACACGACAGGAATCGGACTGGCCCTGCTTTTCCTCATCATCGGAAGCGGCGCGGGCGTCGGAGCGCAGAACTACCGGGGTGAAGCGGTTCCGGTCGCGGAACGGGTGGATCCGGTTTCCTTTTCCCGAATCCGCTTCCTGACATTTGCCTTCGGCCGGGAAGGCCCGTCGGCGACGCCGTTGACGACGCAACCGGTGGCGGGTCGCGAATACTTTGTCGAAGCTGATGTCTTCGGCATCGAATCCGTGGCGAGCATCCACTTCGAACTGGTTGACGGCGCCGGACGCGGCCTGGGCGCCGTTCCGTCCATGTGGAAGGCGTCCGACGGCTCAACGGATGGGGAGTTCTACGGTTTCATCACGGTTCCGAAGGAGCCTTTTCGCGTTGCGGTAAGCGGGGTCTATGCCAGTAGCGCCACGTTCCGTTCGGTGTTCGACACGCTGTTCCAACCGGCGGCCGCCGGCGCTTCTGATGAATCGCTTCTTCCGCCCGGACTCGACGCGAATCAGGCGAAGCGGCTTCAGGACACGCTGGCCGATTACCGCAAGGAACTGCTGGCGCGTTCCAGCAAGGCCGCGCGGGAGCATCCGGATGGGGTCATCCGCCTGGACCGAGCCGCCGTGTCGGCCATTTCATATGAACCTCTGCTGAACGGAGCCAGTGCCCCGATCGGCGTTCGATTGCGATACACCATTGAATTCCCCTCCCAGAAGGTCATTACCGCGGTACCTCACGTGTTCCCCGTATATTCGCAATGGGACTGGCGCGGCGTGGTCACGATGAAGGCGCTGGGCGGAACCGTCACGCCGGAACCCGAGATGGTGGCAGCCCAGTCCATGAAGGATGTGATCGTCTATGGCGCCGCCGCCATCTACAAGGCCCGCAAGAAATACACGTTCGTGATCGACATGGCGCCGGACTACGTCTTTCAGGGGACGGTGTCGGGGAAGTTCTGCCTCTACGACCAGAGACCGTCGAACCGCGCGGCTTTTCAGGCGATCCTTGCCAGTCCGGATCCGGTTCCGTACAGCCTGACGATTTCAGACACTCAGACCACGGCGCGGATTCCGTCGTTCTTTCCGCAGCGGGTCTTCTACGACAACTTCAAGGCGGCCGGCGCGGTGGACTGCGGTCCGACTCCTAATATCCGGTTTTAAGCCCGCCTGCTTGTAGGGGCGGTCTATGACCGCCCGACGTTTCGGAGTGGAACTCTCTGCTTGAACAGAAAGGCGCCCTGAAACTCCGGGCGGTCATAGACGCCCCTACAGACGCGCATCCACTCAGTCCGGTAATATGGAAGGGCATGTCTGGACTTTCCTATCCTGCAGCCCGAAAGTTGGCCGAGCGGTTGGACGCGCGGTGGACCGGACCGCCGGACGCCCGGCAGATTGAAGAGATCGTCAGCGCCGCATTCTGGGCCAGCCTGCGCAGCGAAGAGGGGCTGTCGCCCAAGATTTCGCTTTGTTTCCTGAAACCAAAGGACACGCCGCGCCCGCTCCTGTTTGATCCGCGGCTTCGTCTCGAACCGAACGTGCTGGCGCGCCTGGCGCCGGCGGTGCAGCGGCCGGGAATCCACATCGGCATCGCGGACTATGAGGGACAACTCGACGTGTGGGGAATCACACGGACAGTGCCGCCCGATTGTTTTGTGGTGGAGGTGGCGTCGCCGGGACTGCTTGTCGTCAAGACGCCTCAAGCCGATTCCTCGACGAAATTTGCCAACGTCGCCGTGCTCGAGGGCGCCGACGTAAAATTCCTCGAACGGTGTGAATTCGACTGGGAGGCGCCGCCTTCCCTGCGATCGCTGATCGACTTTTACAGCTCAGCGGGCAGAAACGGATCCGGTGAAATCCTGATCCGGGCGGCAATCGCCATGCGATCGCACGGGCATGGCGGATCATTGCTCATCGTTCCGAAGAACAGCCGGGACTGGGTCCACTCGATTCTTCATCCGGCAGGCTACTCCGTGATTCCGCCCACTCCGGACTTTCACACCTTCCTGCAGATTGGACAGCCGGGCATGGACCTTTCGCCTCATGCCATCCAGTCGGCGGTGGACGCGCTCGCCGGTCTCACCGCCGTGGACGGCGCGGCGATCATGTCGGATCATTTCGAGGCGCTGGCCTTTGGCGCCAAGATTCGCGCCCGGTCGGAGTCGAATCACGTCGAACAGATTCTGCTGACCGAACCGATCGAAGGCGCGGAAGACCGGCGGATGGACGCGTCGCAGCTCGGTGGAACGCGGCATCTCTCAGCCGCCCAGTTTGTTCACGATCAGCGAAACGCCCTCGCGCTGGTCGCGTCGCAGGACGGCCAGTTTACGGCGTTCGTATGGTCGAAGCGGCGTGAGATGGTCCATGCGCACCGCCTGGAAGCGCTTCTGATCTGAGGACCGAGGATCAGTGAAGCTTCATGACCGCGTTGGATTCTTCCGGAATTCCTCCGACATGCCCAGAGGAATGCTCAACGATTCAAACTCCGCCGCGCCTCTGAACGCCTTCGCCAGATAAACGATCTGTCCCGCGTGGTACGCGGCGTGCGCCACGGACCGGAGAAGCGCGTCGCTGACGCTGAAGGTCTCTCCGCGAATGATGACGGACTGGTTGAGATCCGCGTCGGTGAGCGATTGCAGTTCCTGGAGCGCAACCGTCCACCCTTCCTCCCATTTGGCCAGCAACTCCGCCCGTGAAACCGAACGGAAGATAAACTCTTCATCGCGCTTGCGCCACGGCTTTTCCCCATCCGAGGTAAGGAACTCCGTAAACCGCGACTTCAGATTCCCGGAGAGATGCCAGACCAGAACCGCAATCGAGTTCCCTCCCCCTGGTCCCTCGGCCGAAAGCTGGGCATCGTCGTGAACCTGGCGAATCGCCTCGTTACCGAGCTTCTTGTACCGCTTGAATTCGCCCTCGATCCCACCAATGAAATGTCGCATGTCTGAGAGCCTACCACCGATCAGTTCAAGTCCGGGGTCTGCAGGGCCTCGGCATGCCAGGCTTTGTTGCGCACGTGAGTACGGGACTGGATCCGCCAGCCATCTGCAGTCTTGACGTAAACATCTTCGTATCCGCCGTGCCGTTCAATGGTTCCGGGGCCCCGCATTCCGAGTTGGACGAGGTAGATTCTTCCCTTTGCCCCTTCGGCCGTCGGCGTGATCTCGTGGTTGAGCATGAGGTGGCTCCAGTCGGTCCAGACCTGTTTGGTCTTGCATCCCTTCGAGCCCCCACCGATCAGTTCCGCCAGCGCCTGCCGGCCCCTGGCCAGAACGCGTCCTCCGGCGGCAAAACCGGCATCGGAATTCCTGTCGATGAACACGCCATCGCTGGTGAACACGTTGGCGTAGTCGAAGCCGTTTCCGCCGCAGGTATCGATGCCATACGCGTATCGGTTGATGAGCTGCGTGATCTCGGCGTAGTCCTGGGCGGTCAGCGCGCCGCCTTGCGCCGCCGCCGGCGTGACGCCAACGTTCATACGGCCCACCCAATAGGAGGCCAGGACCAGCGTGACCAGGCCGCACATGGAAATACTTTTCTTGAACATGGATCCTCCGAGCGGAGCATAGGTAGGAACGAACGACGCCGCAAGCAGAAATCGTTTCTCACAAATCGTTTCTCCCTTTTTGCTTGTAGGGGCGGTTATGACCCACGTTTCAGAATGGAAATCCCTGACTTAACAGAAGTTCACCGTGAAACGTTGGGCGGTCATAGACCGCCCCTACAAGCAGACGGGGCGCATCGTCTTCCCGGATTCGGCCTTACCGGTTCCCGGATCCGCGCGGGCTGGTATGCTACGCAAAACGTCTATGTACTGGCGCTCAATCCGTGAAGCTGACTTATTAGCGTGCCTGGAGATTCAACCGGCGTGCGTCGGCGATGCGATCGTGGGAAGGAGCGCCGCCCTTCGAGTGTGGCAGACCTTCCTCGATAGTCCGTCATTTCTGGCCAACGTCATCGAATCGGAGCGCCCGCTCGGCGGCCACCGCATCGTCGCGTGCGGCATGGGTGTTTTTGTCTCGAGAGAATTCGCAGACCGGGAGATCGCCGGTCCGCAGCCTGGTTTGAACTCACGAATCATCGCCGGAGTCGCAACGGGCGAACCGGTCGTTCTCAACCGTGCGGAAATCGCGGCGGGAAACGCCGGAGATGGACTCGACTTCGTCAACATGTACGGCACGTGGCGCCAGGGGGTCCTGAACGACGAGCAACTCGCCGAGGTCCACGCGCTTCTGGGAACGAGTTTCGTCGAGCACTTCGCCGGCTATCGCTTCAACCGCGTATTGAAGGAAGCAATCGGACACTCCAGCATCGCCCTGGCCCGCGCGACGGGAACCTACCGGATGGTCGCGGAGTTTCAAGCATCCGAGAGCGCGCTGTTCGCCGTCACGCGGGAAAATGCCCTCGCCGCGCCCTATTCCGTCGCGGCGCGGATGTATCGCTACCGTGAGCCCGTGCTCCGCCTCCGCCCGGCTGAACAGGAACTCCTCATCGCCGCGCTCGCGGGGCAGACCGATGCGGAACTGAGCGCCGATCTCGATCTGAGCATCGAGGCGGTGAAGAAACGCTGGATGTCGATTTTTGAGAGAGTGGACCAGTTCCGGCCGGAGATTCTGGAACTCGCCGATCCGAACAGCGAGAGCCGCGGACCGCAAAAGCGTCACCGCATCGTCGCGTATGTCCGGACGCATCCGGAAGAGTTAAGACCGTATGCCTGGGACACTCGGCGCTAGGAGGCGGCGTCGGTGTGAAGCGGGCCGCTATGAACGTCCGCGCTTTTTCCGGATGGCTCTACGTACGGATCGTGGGCGGTCATAGACCGCCCCTACAGGGGGCTTCTCCAGGACCGGTGTGAAATACGCGCGTCGCAGCAGCTTATCGACGCGGGCAACCTGGACGCGAATGCGGTCGCCCAGACGGAAGCGGCGCCGGCCGTTGCGCGCAATCAATGCGCGAGCGCTGGCGTCGAACTGGTACCGGCCATCCGGCAACTCGGCTACGGAAACGAACCCTTCAACGAACTGATCGATCAGTTCCACGTTGAATCCGTCTTTCCATACGCCGATCACAATCGCTTCGAACGTGTCCCCCAGACGCCGTTCCATCAGCAGCATCTTCTTCCACTCGAACAGCTCGCGTTCGGCCTGCGCCGCGATGCGTTCACGCTCGCTGGATTCGCTCGCGATAGCGTCCAGCTGCGCCTTCGGAAGAGACGCTTTCGACCGCCGCGCGATATCGGACCGGAGAATCCGGTGGACGACGAGATCCGGGTAACGCCGAATCGGAGACGTGAAGTGCGTGTAAGAAGGCGACGCGAGTCCGAAATGCCCGATGTTGTCGGCGGAGTACACCGCCTGTTTGAACGAGCGCAGCATCAGGTACGACAACATCCGCTCCTCGGGACGGCCTTCAATGGACGCGATGAATCGCTGGAACGCCATCGGATGCAGCCTCTTCGGCTGAAACTTCAACCCATACGCGGCCACGATCTCCGCAAAGGATTCCACCTTGGCCGGGCTCGGCGCCTCGTGCACGCGATAGAGAGACGGGATTTCGCGCTCCTCCAGATGGCGGGCTACAACCTCATTGGTCAGCACCATGAATTCCTCGACGATCCGATGTGAGAAATGACGAATGGATTTGGCGATTCCGGTCACATCGCCCGAATCGTTGTAGGTCAACATCGGTTCCGGCAGATCGAAGTCGATGGTTCCGGTCGCCTGGCGCCGGCGCTGAAGGATGCGCGCCAGATGTCCAATACGCTGGATGTCGGGCAGGATCGCGGCGTAGCGCGCGCTCAAGGCCGCGTCGCCGTCGATGATCTTCTGCACGTCGTCGTAGGTCATCCGCTCTTTCGAATGGATGACGCTCTGATGAAACGTGTAGTCGAGGACGGCGCCGTCGCGGCCGATGCGGATTGTCACGCTCATGGCCAGCCGGTCGGCACGCGGGTTCAGTGAACACAGATGGTTGGACACCCTCTCCGGGAGCATGGGCAGGACTCGATCGGGAAAATAGACCGACGTTCCGCGCAGGCGCGCTTCGGTGTCCATCGCTGAATTCGGCCGGACGAAGTGCGACACGTCGGCGATATGAACGCCGAGCTGAAAACTGCCGTCCGGCAACTCGTCGACGTCGATGGCGTCGTCGAAATCCCGCGCGGTGGTGGGATCGATGGTGATCGTATTCCGGCCCCGGAAATCGTCCCGCCCGGCCAGGTCGGCTTCGGTGATTCCGTCCGGGAGACGCGCGGCCTCCGCTTCGACCTCCGGCGGAAACGACAACGGCAGCGCGAATTTCCGGAGGATCACCTGCGTTTCGACATTCGGATCGTCGAGAAATCCGATGACGGCCACGATGCGGCCGACGGGCCAGTGGGAGGCCGAGGGAAAACGCGTGATCTCCACTTCGACCATCTTGTCTTTGTGCTCGGAGACATCGTCTTCGATCAGGATCCTTCCGGGCAGTTTCTCATCGGCCGGAGCGACAAAGAAAGTCCGGCCATCGAACCCCAGGCGCCCGACGACCGTTTCGTGCGCCCGCGTCGTCACGGCAGCGATACGTCCTTCGGCCCGGCCTCCGGCCTTTCGGTAGGTGATCTCGACCTGGACCTTGTCGCCATTCATGGCCGATCCGGTGAGGGCGGCCGGAATGAAGATGTCGCTGTCGATTCCGTCGATTTTGCGCGAAGGAACGACAAAGCCATAGCCGTCCCGGTGCAGCATCAGCGTCCCTTCGACCGACGACGCCTGCGCCTCGAACCGGCCGCCCTTGTGCTGACGGAGCCGGCCGTCCTGGACCAGTTGGACCAGGATGTTCTTGATCTGCCTGCGCGACGTGGGCGACGTGTCAAACTCATCGAACAGATCACTTAGCCGTCCGCTGCGCCCTTCCATTTGCTGGATGGCCCGCAGAACATCTTCCTTCCGGATCTCCGGTTCCCGCCGCTTCCCGCGTCCACGCATCGAACCACGCTTCATGGCCGACATGATCCCACGATATCCCCCGCTTGTCCGTTGTATGTTGAGCCACAGGAGGGGAATCCGGCTCGTCCGGCAGGGGGGCATGATGGGGCGGTCACAGACCGCCCACAAGAAGAATGTCGATTTCTAGTACCGGTTGGCGATGGGTAGCTCTTTCGCCGGATAGAGCGAAATGATCTTCGCGCCTTCCGGTGTCAGCACGACCATCTCTTCGATGCGCGCGGCGGAATAGCCGTCTTTCGCGGGGCAGAAAGTTTCGACCGCGAAGACCATGCCTTCCTTCAGCTCATAGGGTTCGATGAAGGAATTCAGCCGGGAGATCAGCGGCCGCTCGTGCAGGCCGAGTCCGAGGCCGTGGCAGAAATTCAGTCCGAAGGCGGCCATTTCGTTTTCGAAACCGATGTCGGTGGCCTTGGGCAACTGGTCCGCGGCCTTGTCGGTCGACAGGCCGGGTTTCATCATGGCGATGGCGTCGTCCATCCACTGCCGGGCGTGCTTGTAGGCGTCCTTCTGGGCGTCGGTCGCGCTGCCGACGGCGAAGGTGCGGTAATAGCAGGTGCGGTATCCGATGAACGAGTGAATGATGTCGAAGTATGCCGGATCGCCGGGACGGATGAGCCGGTCGGTAAAGTTGTGCGGGTGCGGACTGCAGCGCTCACCGGAGATCGAGTTGATCGCTTCAACGCAGTCGGACCCCATTTCGTACAACCGCTTCGTCGCCAGCGCCACGATCTGGCTTTCTTTCACGCCGGGCTTCAGTTCAGCGGCAATATCCTGGTAGACACCGTCCACCATGCTCGATGCGATATTGAGCAGCGTGATCTCGTCGTGATTCTTGATCTCGCGGGCGCGCAGCATCATCTGCTGGCCGTCGCGGACGTTGAGGCCTTCCTCCTGGAGCGCGAACAGCATCGGCGGCTCGCAGATGTCGAGGCCCAGCGGCATGCCGTCCACGCCTTCCTTTTTCAGGATGGCTTTGATCTCTTTGGCCGCCGCCTTGAACAGACCGACCTCGGGACCGATCGCGCCGCGCATACCCGGATTGCCGGCGAGCACGTGATCTTCGTGCAGCCAGGGACAGCTCAACCGGTGATGACGGGCGGCGGACCCGAAGTCCCATACCCACGGGTCGCCGTTGCCGGTCAGCAGGCAGTAGCGGATCAGCTTGTCGCGCGCCCACTCGCCGATGACGGTGCTGGAAATGTAGCGAATGTTGTATTGATCGAAACACAGCATGGCGCCCAGCCCCGACTGGGCCAGCGCCTGCCGGGTCCGGGCAAGGCGATAACGATGGAGGCGTTTGAAATCGACGCGCTCCTCGAAATCCACCTGCGTCGTGCCGGGAGCCTGAAGCGGCCGATGCCACCGGTGCGCGGGTTTGAGATCGTCTTCGTTTACCGGCAGGAACTCCGGTTTCTTCGCCTTACTCGACATGCGTTATCTCCATTGCTTTTAGATCAGTCCGTTTTCGATGACTATTCCGGCGCGATCGCGCCGAGGAGGCCGTTGGGCCGGATTGATCAGAATGGGGTGTCCCGTCCAGATCCCGGAGTGGAACGTTCTTCAGCGCTTCCCAAATTCCGCGGCCACGGCGAACTGCAGGCCCTTGTAAACAGACCACTTTCGTTCAGTTTCGCGTCGTCGGCGCGGTCCATTGAGCATAGGAAGATTGAGGAGCGGATGCAAGGAGAACTATCCACGCAACGCTTCCACTCAACGTTTCCACGCAACGCTTCCACGCAACGCATCCGCGCATTGCGCTGCTCGGGGGCTTCCCGTATCTTTGAAGGCTTACCTTGAGGGAAACGGGAAACGCTTGAAACTCAATTCGCCAAACGCCGCGGCCGCTCCGGTTCGGTGGACCGACAAACTGAAAGCCGCCTTCGACAAACGCAGTGTGACACGGGGGCAGGACTATTTTCTTCGTGGCCTCGTAAAGGTCCGGAGGGGATCGAACACGCGCGTTGCGGCGTATGTGGTCGGCAACGACCTGTATGACGTGTCGCTGCGATTGGACGAGAACGCGGCGGTTCTCGAGGCCGGATGCGACTGTCCTCATGCGTCTGACCGGTTTGCATGCAAACACGTCTGGGCGACGTTGCTGGCAGCGGAAGATCAAGGGTATCTCTCACCCATCGCGCGGATGCAGGCGTGCAGCCTGGAACTGTCCACGGAGGATGGGACTACGCTGTACGACTATCGATACGATTTCCTCGATCCTTCCAGTCACCGGGACGCCGGAACATTTCCGCAAAAGCCGAAGACGCCGCACTGGAAAACGCGTCTGTCGGAAATCCGTTCGAAAGTCCATCGGCCGCCGGTTGCCGACGAGCCTCGCAGCGTTATCTATGTCCTCGACGCCGAAGCCTCCGCGTTGTCCGGTGAAGTCATGCTTCGCGCGCTGATCCGGAGGCGTAAGAAAGACGGCGAGTGGGGAAAGCCGGCGTTTCACGAATTTGTCATTCGATCGATTGACGATCTCGATCTTGCGGATCAGCGAATCCTGATATCGCTCGGGGGGATCCCGACGACCTCACCTTCCTCCATTCCCAACACGTACAGGCTGCCCGAGGCGATCCGCGCCGTGATCGTCCCGCAGCTATGCGCCACCGGACGCTGCTTTCTCCAGCGATCCAGCGATCGCGCGGACCTCGCGGAACTCCGCTGGGATGACGGACCGCCCTGGGGTTTTCATGTCCTGATCGAGCGGGATGAGTCCGCGAAAGCCTACATCGTGAGTGGTGTCCTGCGTCGGGTTGGAGAAGAACGGCGACTCAACACGGCGCCGATTATCGGTACCGGACTTGTGGTCTTCCCGGACTGCGCCGCGCGCTTCGATGACGGCGGAGCTCTCACGTGGGTTCGCCTCATCCAGTCCATGGAGCGCTCCGGTGAAGACCTCCAGGTCCCTTTCAACGCAGTGAAGGATCTGCTGTCGGAGATGGCGAAGTTCCCTGCCCTGCCTCCGATGGAATGCCCCGAGGAGCTGCGTATTATGCCGCGGGCGCTGGCGGGTCCGCCCCGCATCCGGATCCGGCAACCGGAAGCCCAGATGTACGGCTACGCAAAGACGGCGAACCTCGCCTGCGACATCACGTTCGACTACGGCGTGCTGGTCCCGCAGTCTTCCCCGGACGGGGCGTGCCTGGATCCCGCGTCCGGACACTTTTTCTCCCGCGATCGCGCGGCCGAAGCCGCCGTGCTCGCAAGGCTCCAGACCGTGGGTGTTCGTCCCGCCGACAAGTGGGACCGGGATCAGTGGGAGTTGCCCACCGAGAGTCTCCCTCGCATGGCGCGCGAACTCGTCGCCGAGGGATGGCGCGTGGAGACGGAAGGCAGTCTGTATCGCAACGCGGGCAAGTTCAGCATTTCGGTCAAGTCCGGCATCGACTGGTTTGACCTCGAAGGCGCCGCGGATTTTGACGGACACTCTGCGGGAATTCCCGAGATCCTGAAGGCGATCTCCCGCGGTGAAACGATCGTCCGCCTCGATGATGGATCGTTAGGACTCCTTCCGGAGGAGTGGCTGGACCGCTACCGATTACTCGCCGCTTTTGGCGACGGCGGCAAGGACGGCTTCCGTTTCCGGAAGCATCAGGCCGGCCTGCTCGACGCGCTGCTGGCCAGTGAGCCGGAGGTGTCCGTGGACGCCGGCTTCCAGCGCATTCGCGAGGAGCTCGCGCGCTTCAACGGCGCGCGGCCGGCCGATCCCGGCGCCGATTTCCGCGGCCAGCTCCGGGAGTACCAGCGTGAAGGGCTCGGGTGGCTGCAGTCCCTGCGCCAGTTCGGACTGGGCGGCTGCCTGGCGGACGACATGGGACTGGGAAAAACCGTCCAGACACTGGCTCTCATCGATTCCGTAGAACGCCGCGGACCGGTTCTGGTGGTGGTCCCACGCTCGCTCATCTTCAACTGGAAACAGGAAGCGGCAAAATTTGCGCCCCGCCTGCGGGTTCTGGACCACACGGGAATCGGGCGAAGGGAACGGGCGGATCAGATCGGAAACTACGACGTGATCCTGACCACCTATGGGACCCTGCGGCGCGACGCCGCGGTTCTCAAAGAAATTCCATTCGATACCGTGATTCTGGACGAAGCGCAGGCCATCAAGAATCCTTCGACGGGCGCCGCGAAAGCCACCCGGCTGCTGAAAGCGGATCAGCGTCTGGCGCTCACCGGAACGCCGGTGGAGAATCGATTAAGCGATCTGTGGAGCATCTTCGAGTTTCTGAATCCAGGCATGCTCGGGAGCGCGGCCGTCTTCAAGGAAGCCGCCGGACCGAAAGAGAACGCCGACTCCGCGTCGCTCGCGGTTCTGGCCCAGGCGATGCGGCCATTCATTCTGCGCCGCGCCAAACAACAGGTGGCCCGGGAGCTTCCGCCGAAGGTCGAGCAGACCATCTACTGTGAGCTGGACGCCGATGAACGACGCATCTACAACGAAATACGGGATCACTACCGTATGGCGCTGCTCGGCCGCATCGACGCCATGGGCATCCGGAAGTCTCGCATGCACATTCTCGAAGCGCTCCTGCGCCTGCGGCAGGCCGCCTGCCATACCGGACTGCTCGACAAGTCGCGCGCCGGATTGGGCAGCGCCAAGATCGATACTCTCGTCGAACAGGTCACCGAAGTCCTGGCGGAAGGCCACAAGGCGCTCGTGTTTTCACAGTTCACAAGCCTGCTCGGCATCGTGCGCCACAAGCTCGACGCCGCGCGGATCACATACGAGTACCTGGACGGCAAAACTCGCGATCGTGAGAGTCGCGTGCGGCGATTCCAGGAGGATGAGTCCTGCAAGCTGTTCCTCATCAGCCTGAAGGCCGGCGGACTCGGATTGAACCTGACGGCGGCGGAATACGTGTTCCTGCTTGATCCGTGGTGGAACCCCGCCGTGGAGGCGCAGGCTATCGACCGCAGCCATCGCATCGGCCAGGCCCGCCAGGTGTTCGCCTACCGGCTGATTGCGCGCGACACCGTGGAGGAAAAAGTGCTCGCCCTTCAGAACACCAAGCGGGAACTCGCCGACGCCATCATCACGGCCGACAACAGTCTGATCGCCGGCCTGAGCCGCGAGAATCTGGAACTGTTGCTGTCGTAACGGCCCTATCGGCCCGCAGGCTCGCCGGGGGTAGCGGACATTTCAATCGGAGTGACCGCGCCGTGGCGCAGCAGCGTAGCTTGAGCTTCATGAAACCCCCTCCAGACGGGAAAACGGACCATATCACCGCGCGAATAACAATTAGCATCCCGGCAAGGACGACTTGTCAGGTCAGCGTGTGGCATAAACGTGGCATTGTGTTAGCATCTCCGTATGAGTAAGCAGCGGCTGTCTGTCTCTGTGGACGCCGACCTGATTCAGGCGGCGGAAAGGGCGGTGGCGCGCCGCCATTCGGACAGCGTCAGCGCGTGGGTTAATGAAGCTCTCAGGCTCAGGCTAGCCCAGGAAAACCGCCTGGAAGCTCTGGCGGCTTTTGTCGACGCCTACGAACGGGAGTTCGGAGAGATCAGTCCCGAAGACATGCGGATGGCTTCGCGACGCGCGCGGCAACGCGCGGTCGTCGTCCGCGAGGCGCGGAATGTCAGGGTCAGCGCCGACCGCATTCGCCGGAAGCCCAAATGAGTCTCGTGCTGGATGCGGGCGCCTTGATCGCGGCCGAAAGAGGGGATCGCGATACGGTCGCGTTGATCAAACAGGAGCTTATGGAAGGACGCGCGCCGATCACCCATGGCGGCATCATCGGGCAGGTTTGGAGAGGAGGCACGGGACGGCAGACGCCTCTTTCCCGGTTGCTCCCGGGACTTGATATTGCGCCGGTCGATGAGACGCTCGGACGGTCCGCCGGCCTCCTGCTCGGCCGGGCGCGCATGGATGACGTGATTGACGCGGCGCTGATCCTGTTAGCGGAGGACGGGGATATCATTCTCACCTCAGATCCCAATGATCTCGCGCCGCTCGCCGCAGCAGTCGGCGTCCACACAGAGATCGTTCCCGTCTGAGACGAGTCGTTTTCAATGTCTCAAGGATTGACCTCATGACCAGGCGAATAGCATCCCTTCTGGCCCTAGTGATGGCGGTACTGGTATCGGCGCCAGGCGCCACGGCGCAGGAATACTCCCGTAACCTGGCGCCTTACCGGGTCAGCGCGAATGTGACCTACGTGAAGAACGGTTCGTGGGAAGGCAAGATCGACATCTATTCAAGAGTCAACCCGCCCGGTCCGGAGCCGACGCTGTTCTGGATTCACGGCGGCAGCCCTGCGGTGGGAACGAAGGATAACGCGCTGCCCAGTTTCATGTCCTACCTGGAACTGGGTTGGAATGTCGTCAACATCGAACCCCGGCAGCTCGGAGTGACGCTGGCGCCCGAGACACTTCAAAACACACTGTGCGCGGTGCGATGGAGCATGCATAACGCCGGCCGTTACAACATCGACGTCAACAAGCTGGTGATTTCCGGCGCGTCTTCGGGCTCGTGGTTTGCGGTGGCGGCCGGGTTGGGCGTGCGTCCGAAAGGTTGGAGCGATGTGTGTCCCGGTAACGAAGAGCCGAAATTCGCGGCGGTCGTAAACTGGTACGGAAACTGGGATCTCGCGGATGTGCTGCAGGGTCCAAACCGAAAGGACTACGCCCCTGATTGGGTGAAAGGCCTGCCGAATCCTCTGGATGTGGCGCGGGAACTCAACCCGCTCCCGCTTCGTCCCGGTGTTCCGCCGGTTATTTCCATCCACGGAGACGCCGATCCTACTGTTCCCTATTCGCAGTCCGTTCGCCTTCATGAGGCGTTGCAGAATGCCGGGGTTCCACAGAAGCTGGTGACCATACCCGGAGGCAAGCACGGCGGTTTCCCGCGCGAGGAAAATGAACGCGCCTACAAGGAAGTGGAAGCGTTTCTGAAGGTCAACGGCCTCACTGTAAGGTAAGGCAGAAACGCCACCGCCCGGTCGGCGACCGGACCGCGCCTCGGAGTCTTTGTCTCAGAGCGCGGCGGCAGCCCCAGAATTCCAATCGGTCTGCCTGCCGGGAACAATCGTCGTTCTGTCATAAGCGCGGCCCACTTCAATCATTCCGAATCGCGCTTCAAGCGCTCGCCCTCATCCAGTCCTGTGGTTTTCCACGTTGGCTACGGATCCCGGGCGAACGACAATTGGTTCGTATCCGGACAGCATCAAGGCACGTTGCTCAGTTCGCAAACCCAGGACCACCCACTGCATACGCGTGCTGCAAATGATGGGAACCATTCATGACAAGAGAAATCGAAGGCGCTCTAACAACCGTCGCGACGTTGATTGTCTGCCTTGTTGCCCTGGGCAACTGCTCCTCTTCAACGCCTGTTGAACCGAGCGAGCCGGCTCCGGGACATTCGCAAACGATGTCAGGGCATATCAAGGGGACCGATCCTGTCCCGGAAGCCACGTACAGCGCGTGGCGAGAGCGCCGCAGCTACTATGCGCTCCTTGAAATTGTCGACAGCCATTACATCGATCCCTGTCGTTACCAGAGTCCTTGCCCGCCCTACGCCGACAACGAACGTCCGGCCAAAGATGACCTGATACGCCTTCTCGGCAATGAGAGAGACGCGGAGTATCCCGGTGCGGGTTCTGATACCTGGGTCTATTCGTCTACCCGGCACAGGGTGGGAACTGAAAACCTCGTCGTAAGATTCGACCGCCAGGGATTGGTCAGCGCGGTCGAATGGGTGACAAAACGGAGCGCCGCTCGCCAGACGGGCTCGGAGGATCCGGTGCCGGAGAGCACTTATATGAGGTGGCGCGAGCGCCGAAGCTACTATGCGATCCTCGAAATACTCGATGCGCATATTAATCCGTGTCCGGACGAAAGCCCGTGCCGCACACTTCCTGCCCGGCGCGCGACTAAAGCCGACGTCGCGCGTCTCCTGGGCAGTGATAGAGATGACGGATACCCAAACGCAGGACCTGACATGTGGGTTTATCCGTCTGACCGGCGGATCGGGGTCGGTCACTATTTGATGATCACTTTCGACAGGCAGGGCATGGTCGATGGGGTCGGCTCGGCCAGTGAGTAGCAAAAGATCTCCCAAGCGGCGAAGTACTTGAGCAAGGGAACAAACGTGTGTGTGCCTGCCGGTAACTCGGTGGGATAAAGATGGTTCCACAGAAATCGGGATCGCGGAGCAGCGCCATCAGTGCTGGACGCGCAATTCCGCGGGAGTATCCTCCCGACGTTCAGGACGATCGTCTGGTTGCTGTGGAGGCTTGCTTGAGACCTTCCACTTCGAGCCGAAGATAACGCCTGTTCCGGTCTTCTGAGCGCTTCGCGACAACGCGACCCAGCATGCCTCCGAACTTGAGGGAGAGCGATGCGCGGCTGCCCTGCGGCGTGGGCTCTACGCAGTGACTGGCAACCACATGGAGAAGTCCCGGAATTCCCGTTGTCCAAATAAATCCCCGGTTGGGGGTGAGCGTCTGAACCGTCCAGACAGTGGGAAGCACGCCCGGTTGACGCATGAGCACCCGGCTTCCGACGGCCAGAGGACCGGTTCCAAAGAGCCGGGCGCTGCGGACCGATTGTGTCCATTCGTGCCAGTGTTCGACATCAGCCATCACGGCCCAGACGCTCTCCGGCGCCACAGGGATTTCGATCGAGACGTTGAGCCTCGTCGCCGATTCCGTCATCGCTTCTCCGGAGGAATAGACCGGATGCTTTCTGCAAAACGGGTGTGCGCGTCCGGATTCACCGGCCGATGGCGGACCGCAGCGCTGGCCGGGTCCTTGCCCAGGTAGTTGTCGCCCCTCCAGTTGTTTGCGGGACGGATGGGTCTCGGCGTGAAACCGCCGCCACAATTCGGGCAAACGTTTTCGAGCACGGATTCGACGCACGATTCGCAGAACGTGCACTCATATGAACAGATGCGCGCTTCCAGCGAATCGGCTGGCAATGACCGGTTACAGTGCTCACAAGTGGGACGTAGTTCGAGCATCAGTTCTTCGGTGCAGCACTATACCGCCAATCACCGCAGATTCTCACTTCCAGGGAATCGATTGCGCGCAGGTTTCTTCGCGATAGCGCTTCCGAAAATTGATATGCTGCCTGCGGTCGAACCACACCAGGGAGCCGCAATGAGAAACAGACTACGGAAGGCCGCGATCATTCTCTGTCTTGTCCTTGCAGGCAGTTCCGTCGCCAGTGCTCATCATTCATTCTGCTCGGGATTGGACTCCAGCAAACCGTTCCTGTTGACGGGGAAAGTCGCCAGGATCGAATTGAGAAATCCCCACTCCTATCTGTTCCTGGACGTCAAGAATGCCAACGGAACCGTTGAACAGTGGGTTCTTCACGTTGTTGCCGTTTCTTCCATGCGGAGTGGCCTATGGAACAAGGACACGCTGAAAGCAGGAGATGAAGTCACGGTTCGCGGATTCCCGGCCAAAGGCAGTGACGAAAAGCGTGGTGGTTTGTCGGAAGTGGTCTTCAAGGGAAAGACGTTGTTCGAAGGGATCGCCAGAAATTGTTAAGTGTGATCCTCGACGTATCGAAGACTCTCAAAGACTCAAGCCGGCCGCGCGAACGGCTACTAAATCTTCACCCCGGCCAGCTGCGGCGCGCGGATCGCTTCAGCCAGATCGTTGAGGAACATGGCGGCCTGCGCGCCGTCAACCACACGGTGGTCGCTGGATAAGGTGACCGTCATCATGGGACGGATCCCCACCTGGCCGTTGACGGGAACCACGCGGTCGGCGATCCGTCCGACGGCAAGAATGGCGCACTGCGGCGGCGCGATGATGGCGTTGAACGCGTCGATGTTGAACATCCCGAGGTTGGTGATGGTGAAGGTGCCGTCGGCCAGGTCCGCCGGACGCAGCTTTCCGGCGCGGGCGCGCTCGGTCAGATCGCGGCGCAGAACCGCGATTTCCGCCAGGCTGATGGCGTCGGCCTGAGGAATCACGGCGCCCACCACACCGTCCTTTACGGCCATGGCGACGCTGATGTTGATCTTCGGATTGGCGCGAATGCCGTCGTTCACCCAGCTGGCGTTCATCCTGGGATGCTTCTTCAGCGCCTGCGCCACGAGCGCGACGAGCAGATCCGTGTGCGTGACTTTCACGCCGCGATCGCGTTCGACCGCGGGGCCCCACCAGGCGCGGGCGTCGTTGAGCGAACCGGCGTCAAGGTCGCGCGCGAGGAAGAAGTGCGGAACCGTTGTCCAGCTTTGCGTCGTGCGCTCGGCCATGAGGCGCGCGATTCCGGTCGCAGGACCGGAAGTCAGCGTGGCGGCCGCGGGCGCGGCAACAGGGGCAGGCGCCGGGGCCGGAGCGGCTTTCACAACAGGCGCGGCGGCTTGCCCGGCGGCTGCGGCTAGAACGTCTTCGGTCGAGATCGCCCCGTCCGGTCCGGTTGGGCGGACGCGCGTCAGATCCACGCCGTGTTCCTTCGCGAGACGGCGGGCTTTCGGCGATACCCGCACATCGGCCAGCGACTGAACCACGGGCGGAGCGGCGGCCGGGGCCGCGGCCGGCGCGCTCGGAGGAGGCGCGGCGGCGACCGCCTGTTTCGTCGCCTCGCTCATGGCGCGGGCTGCCGGAGCGGCGGTGGCGGACGCGGCCGGAGGCTCTTCGCCCGGCGCAACAATCCACGCGATGGTCTGACCGACCGGAACGACGTCGCCTTCCCCGGAACTCACACCAGCCAGCACGCCGTCCGCCTGCGCTTCGATCTCGACGACGGCCTTGTCGGTTTCGACCTCGAGGATCGGATCGCCTTTGCTGATGGCGTCGCCGGGCTTCTTCAGCCAGGACACAATTTTTCCGGTTTCCTGCGCCATTTCGAGGGCAGGCATGACTACGCTGGTGGCCATATTTGAATTATTCCGAGGTTATGATGTTTCGAATTTCTTTTTGGGCGGTCATAGACCGCCCCTACAGCAGACGGGAAGTTCGCTGCAGGG
>DASUFH010000473.1:0-8871 GCA_036274645.1 Terriglobia bacterium | reverse complement strand
ACGCACAGTTCTAAGGCCGGCATTCTGGGCCGGTGGGCCGCATGGCTGGCCGGCGTCCCCAACGTTTTTCATACCGCCCACGGGTTCGGATTCAACGACTACCAGCGCCCGCTTGTCCGATCCATCTATGTATGGCTCGAGCGGATCACGACGCGGATCTCGACCCGCCTGGTTGTGGTGTCCTATGCGAACGCTCGGGTCGGCGAGGAGAACCGGGTGTTCCGGCGGGGCGACTGGATTCTTTGCCGCGACGCCATCGACGTGAGTCAGTTTCTGACCGAAGGTCCGCGCCGAACGCAGCTGGCGGAGTGGGGAATCCCGGCAGACGAACTGGTCGTCGGGATGGTTGCGTGTTTCAAGCCGCAGAAAGCGCCGGTGGACTTTGTCGAAGTGGCTGCGCGAGTTCTCAAGCAGACCAGCGGCGTGCGGTTTGTCATGGCCGGAGACGGCGAGTTGCGCGGCGAGGTGGAGGCCCGTATTCGTGATCTCGGCATTGGCGACCGCGTGACGCTCCTCGGCTGGCAGGACGACATGCCGGAGGTCTATCGGAACTTGGATGTTGTTGTCCTGACGTCCTTGTGGGAAGGTCTACCCTGCGTTTTTTCCGAGGCGATGGCCATGCGGCTCCCCGTCGTGGCGACGAACGTGGACGGAGCGCGGGAAGCCATTACCGATGGAGAGAATGGTTTCCTGCACCAACCCCACGACGTGGAGGGAATGGCCCGGTCGGTATTGAAGCTTCTGGCAGACGGCGACATGAGGCGCCGCATGGGGGAAAACGGGCGCGCGCGGGTCATGGAGTTCGATATCGGCGCATCGGTGGCGAATCTGGAGTCGGCGTACCAGGAGTGCCTGGAATCCTGATGAGGAACATCGGCGTCTGTTGATCAATCCGGAGTGGGTATAGCAGCAATGTTTGAAACCCCAATGAACTCATCGATTCGTTTGGGCATCGATATCGGCGCCTTCGTGGTCAGTTTCGTATGCGCCCTTGTCCTGACTCCGGTCATGCGGCACGCGGCGATGCAGATCGGTCTCGTCGATCGTCCCGACGGCAAGTTGAAAACCCACGAAAACGTCACGCCCTACCTCGGGGGACTGGCGGTCTATCTGGCCTTCCTGTTGACGGTCGGTGTGTTCACGGACTTCGGCTCCGCCGAGGTGCTCGGCCTGCTCCTGTCGGGAAGCATCATCCTGATTGTCGGACTGATCGATGACTTCGGCGCGCTGTCGCCATCGCAAAAACTGCTCGGTCAGACGCTGGCCGCGCTCGTGCTGGTGCGTTCCGGGACGTACATCAAACTGCAGTTTCTGCCCTGGTATCTGGCCGTGCCATTGACGGTGTTCTGGATTCTGGCGGTGAGCAACGCGGTGAATATCATCGACATTCTCGACGGACTGGCTTCCGGAGTCGCCGTTGTCGCCGCGCTCCTCGTGGCGGCGGCCAATACGATGGCCGGCCGTGACCCGCAGGCCCTCTTCAGTGTGATTCTGGCCGGGTCCGCCCTCGGTTTTCTGCGGCACAATTTCTATCCTGCAAGAATCTACCTGGGCGATACCGGCAGTCTGTTTATCGGATTCATGCTGGCTTCACTCACGTTGAACGCCGGCTATACGCGGATGAATCACCTGGCCCTGCTGACGCCCATCCTGATTCTCGGTGTGCCCCTCTTCGATCTGGCGTTCGTGATGTGGACCCGCTGGCGGATGGGGCTTCCGGTGATGAAGGGGAGTCCCGACCATTTCGCCTTGCGCCTGCGCCGCTGCAAGCTGACCGTTCGCGAGACGGCCATCACCGCCTACATCATCGCGGCGCTGTTCGGCGGGGTCGGGCTGCTGATGAGCCAGGTGACACTCCAGTGGGCGATCGCAACGATGGGCGGCGTGGTGTCGATGGCCGTACTGATGGGTTACCTCCTCCTGAAAGTGGATATGCGCTCATGAAGAAGAACGTGGCGCCGGTGGCCGCGCCCAAGGGTTACCTCCTCCTGAAAGTGGATATGCGTTCATGAAGAAGAAAGTTGTGGTCATTGGCGGTGGTCTGGCTGGCCTGAGCGCCGCCTTCCATCTCGAGGAACAGGCGCCGATTCTCTTCGAAAGGGAAGAGAAGGTGGGCGGTTTGTGCCGGTCGTTCCGGCAGGACGGATTCACCTTTGATTGCACGGGGCACCTCGTGCACCTGAAGAATCCGTACACGCGCGATCTGATCGATCGCATTCTGCCTGGCCGGATGCGTCCCCACGAGCGCTTCGCGTCCATCTATTCGAAGGGGGTTGTCACGCCGTACCCATTCCAGGCGCATACGTTCGGGTTGCCGCTGGAAGTGGTGAAGGAATGCCTGATCGGATTTGTGGAATCGATGCAGCGCGGGCAGGTCGAATCGCGCAATTTCCACGAATGGGCGGTGAATACCTTCGGTGAGGGCATCGCGAAGCATTTCATGCTTCCGTACAACGAGAAGTTCTGGAAACGCGACCTGCGGGAAATTACGGTCGATTGGATGAGCTGGGCGATTCCGAAGCCCAAGCTGGAGGAGGTCGTCAACGGCGCGCTCGGACTGACGAACCGCGGTATGGGATACAACCCGAAGTTCCTCTATCCGGAAAATGGCGGCATCGAGTGCCTGCCGGCCGCGCTTGCCGAGCCGCTCCGCGCGGTGCACACGGGACACAAGCTCGAGCGGATCGACGTCCGGCGCAAGGTGGTCCGTTTCGCCAACGGCCGGGAAGAGAGCTATGAAGCGCTGATTTCCACGATACCGCTGCCGATCGTCTATCGGTTGATGGATGACGCCCCCGGCGATCTGCGCGCGGCCGCGGAGGCGCTTTCCGTCATTTCCGTTCTGAACTTCAATATCGGCGTGGCGCGTCCGGGCATCAGCGACCAGCACTGGGTGTATTTCCCGGAGGATCGCTTCGTATTTTCGCGGGCGGGATTCCCGTCGAACTTTTCGAAGTCGGTCGCGCCGGCAGGAACCAGCTCGGTCTATATCGAAATTACATACCGTCACGGTCAGCGGCCGCATCTCGGGGAGTCGCTGGAACGCTGTTATGAAGGCCTTCAGGCTTGCGGCGTTCTCCGGCCCGACGATCAGATCCTCACGGTCAACACGCTCGATATTCCGTTTGCGTATGTCGTGTTCGACCGCAACCGCGAGAAATATCTCGCGTCGCTCATCGGATACCTTGAGGCGAACTCCATTTTTCCGGCCGGGCGCTACGGACGATGGGATTACTTCTCGATGGAAGATTCCATTCTGAGCGGAAAGGCCGCCGCCGAATCCGTCATGGCCGGCGAACTGGCCGGGGCGCGCCGCTAGGGAAGCCCGTGCGTTGTCCGCGACTTGACGAACTTCCCGCTCCCCCGCCCGGGAAGGCAGGGTGGCCATGGACCGAAGAGACTCCTCCGGCCGGCCGGGCCGAGTCCGTGGCCTGGCCGCGTGTCAGTGTCGTCACTCCTTCCTACAATCAGGCTGAATTCATCGAAGAAACGATGCGGTCGGTGCTGCTGCAGGGTTACCCGGACCTGGAATACATCGTCATGGACGGGGGATCCAACGACGGCAGCGTCGAGGTGATCCGGAAGTACGAGAAGTTTCTCGCTTCATGGACCAGCGCCCGCGACAACGGCGCCGCCGACGCGATCGGCAGGGGCTTTGCCCGCGCCAGCGGCGCGGTGATGGCTTATCTCAACTCAGACGATCTCTATCTTCCAGGCGCCTTGAACCACATTGGCGCGGTGTTCGCCGGGGCGAACGCGGATGTGCTGTACGGCAACATGCACTGGATGGATCGGGAAAGCCATCTGGTCGGTGAACGGCGGCAGACCCCGTTTTCCCGCCTCGGCTACGTTTACGGCGGTTCGGACCTTCCGCAGCAATCGACGTTCTGGACTGCCGAGATGTATCGGAAGGCCGGTGGCATGGATCCGGCGTTTCAATTTGCGTTCGACATGGATCTGTTTGCGCGGTTCATGGCCGGCGGCGCGCGATTCGTTCATACGCGCCACTTCCTGGCAGCATTTCGGCTTCATTCCGAGCAGAAGAGCGACGCCATTAACGAGGTGGGACGCCGCGAAACCAACATCATCCGGAAACGCTATGCGAAGTTTCCGGTGAGATCCATCCCCGGATCGGCATTGCGCAACCTTGCCCGGCTGCAGAGAATCGCGTGGTATACGCTGCAGGGTGATTTGGGTTGGCTTCTCGGTCGTATTCCGGACCGGGTGCTTTCGCATACCGCCAGAGCACAGCCGGTCGGACCCCGATCAAAGTGGATGTGACTGCACAGCCAGTCGGACCGCGATCAAAGTGGATGTGACTGCGCCGCCGGTCGGACCGCGATCAAAGTGGATGTGACTGCGCCGCCGGTCGGACCCCGATCAAAGTGGATGTGACTGCGCCGCCGACTCGATCAACCGCTGGTATCGTTCCAGAAAACCCGGATAACTGAACTCGCGGCTACGATCCGGTCCGGACTCCGCATAACGCTTTGCAACGCCCTTGTCGTTGAGAAAGCGCAGGATGGCCGCGGCCAATTCATCTTCGTTACCGACGGGTACCAGGACGCCGTAGTCTCCGAAAAACGCGCGGTCGATCGACGCGTCGGGAGGGAGGTTCGGCGCGAGAATGTCGCGCCCGGCGCCGGGGCAGTCGGTGGAGATCACCGGTACGCCGCAGGCCATCGCTTCCACCAGGACCAGTCCGAACGCCTCGGTCAACGAAGGCAACACAAACACGTCGGCGCGCGCCATGAATTTCCAGGGGTTCGACTGCCTTCCGAGGAAGAAGGTGTCGCTTTCGACGCCCGCCTGCCGCGCGGTCTCGCGCAGTTCGGACTCCAATTCCCCCGCGCCCAGGATCGCCAGTTGACATGGCGTCTGCCGGCGCGCCCGGGCAAACGCCTTGATCAGATGGCCCTGGCCTTTCAGCGCAGTCAACCGGCCGGCCGTCAGAATGACGGGTAGGCCGGGCTTCCACGGAAGTTCCACCGGTTCATCCGCCAGCCGGCGCACTTCGTCGGGATCGATGGCGTTGGGGATTACCGTCACGCGATCCGCCGGCACCTTGAATACCTCGATCATGTCCTGTCGCACGGCGCTGGATACCGTGACCACCGTTCCGCGGGGATACAGCCTCCTGATGAGCAGTTCACTCAGCCACGATTCCATGCGGCTGTGGCTGAACCGTCGCAGACTCGAAAGATGGTTGTGCACTGTCAGAATCGGGCGCGGCGCGAGCAGCGCATTGAGGATGTTCGCCTCACCCATGAAACTGAGCACGACGTCGGGCTGCTCCTCGCGGAGGACCTTTCGAAAACGCATGAAGCGTCTGGCCAGACCGGTCAGGCGGTGGATAACGCCGCGGTGGATCGGGGCGTCCAGCGAGATGACGCGTCCGCCAAGCGCGTAGTCGACCCGCCTTTCGAACACCGTCACAACAAGTTCGTCGGCCCGCAGGCCACACGACAACTGGGAGAGAAGCTTTTCGGCCCCTCCGTCCGCCACGTGCGGAATAAGCAGCATCAGTTTCATGGGAAGCGGGTGGCGCGGCGCGGGGCCAAGCGGGTCCTGGGTCGTGACGCGATACTCATGCCGTGTGTTTCCAGCCGGAAGCATAGGGGAGAGGCGCTGCAAATTCCAGAGGACACGGGAAAATCACCTGCCCTGGAGGATCGGTCCTTCCCCGGTTGTCCATTTTCCATTGCCTGTTATCGATCGTGAAATGGACTTCTTTCATTGTCCAATTCCGGCAACACCGTCCCAGCGAACAATGAAAGAGCTTCATTTCACAATCGATAACCGGCAATGAACCATGGACAACCAGAGCGGGAAAGGGAATCGTATCCGGTTGGACGATGCGGAAAGCGCGGGCTACAATAGGGCGCTTTGATGGAGGGCCGAGTCGATCATGAAGTTGTTTGTTGCCCTGATGGCGCTGGTGGCCGGCGTCTTTTCTCAGACCCCGTCGACCCCGCAGGTTTTCGTCATCAACAAAGCAGCCAACACCATGTCGGTTTTCGGCGCCGGATCGCTGGTGGTGGCGCAGACCGTGACGTTGGGGCGCGGGCCGCATGAGCTGGCGCTGGCGCCCGACGGTTTGAAGGCCTATGTTCCGAATACGGGCGACAACACGGTTTCCGTTGTGGATTTGAAGACGTTCGCCGAAACGAAGAAGATTTCCAGTTCCGATTTTGCGTATCCCCACGGCGTGGCGTTTACGCCGGATTCGCGCCGGGCCGTCATCACCAGCGAACGCGCTCAGAAGATCGTGGTCATCGATGCGACGACGGATACCGTGCTGCGCTCGATTGCGACGGATCAGGGCGGCACGCATATGGTTGTGATCAACAAGGCCGGGACGTGGGCTTATTTGACCAACCGGCAGTCGAACACGGTTTCATTCCTGGATCTGAGGAACTACACGATTGCCGCCAATGTTGCGGTTGGCCGGGGAGGGGAAGGCATCGCCCTTTCACCGGACGAAAAGGAGATCTGGGTATCGAACGTGCCCGAAGGCACATTGAGTGTCATCGACGTGGCCAGACGGGAAACCGTTGCGACCATACCGGTCGGGCAGTCGCCGTTTCGAGTCGCGTTTACTCCGGATGGAAAACATGCGCTGGCCGCTTCCAGCGGCGCGGGCATAACCGTGCTCGATACGGCGAGCCGCAAGGCGGTGACCACGGTTGCGGCGCGCGGCGCGACGGGAGTTGTCGTGTCGGTTGACGGCAAGGCGGCCTTCGTTTCCTGTGGCTCCGCAAACGAGGTGCAGGTCATCGATACCGCCACGTGGAAGGTGACCGGCAGCGTGGGTGTGGGGCGATCTCCGGATGGGCTGGCCTACCGGTAGGCGCCAGATGCGGTCTTCACTGAACGGACCGCTTTGCCGCGATGAATGAGCGCCACGGTCTGCTGAAATCCGCTTCGCTGATCAGTTCCTTCACGGCGATCAGCCGCATTCTCGGCTATGCGCGCGATTCGCGGATTGCGTATCTCCTCGGCGCGGGGGCCGAAGCGGACGCCTTCAACGCCGCCTACCGGATTGCCAACCTCCTGAGGCGTCTTGTCGGCGAAGGGGCCGTCAGCGCGGCGTTCATTCCGGTCTTTTCACGGTATCTGGCGATCGGCCGGGAAGAAAAGGGCGACGATGTCTGGGAGTTTGCGGACGCGGCGCTGCTGGGTTTGACGACAACGCTGCTTGGCGTTACCGCGCTGGGCATGCTGGCCGCGCCCGAAATTGCGCGCGTATTCCTGTCCGGCTTTGCGTCGGTTCCCGGCAAACTGGAGATGGTCGTCACGTTGAGCCGGGTCATGTTCCCCTATGCGCTGTTCATGGGGCTGGCCGCGCTGGCGATGGGCGTTCTCCATGGCATGCGGCGTTTTGGCGCGCCGGCATTCGGGCCCATCGTGGCCAATGTGGTGATCATCGGTTCCTCGTTTCTGTCCGGTTTCTTCTCTTCGGCCTCGATGGCCCTCGCGGTCGGCGTTGTGGCCGGCGGCGCGTTGCAGGTGGTGGTTCAGATTCCGTTTCTGGCCGCGGGCGGCTGGCGTCCGCGGTGGCGGTCGGGAATCAGCCGGGCGCTGGCCCATCCGGAAGTCCGGCGTGTGGCGACGCGTATCGGTCCGATGATTCTGGGAATGGGCGCCTTCCAGATCAACGTCCTGGTCAGCCTGCAATTTGCGTCACGTCTCGAACAGGGCAGCGTGACGGCGATCGGCCTGGCCGACCGTGTCGTGGAACTGGCGCTGGGCAGCTATGCCGTGGCGATTTCGGCCGCCGCGCTTCCCTTGCTGGCGCATCAGGTAGCGGAGGGCAGGATTGAGGAAATGAAATCCACCATGGGCTTTGCCTGCCGCATGGTTCTGTTTGTCACGATTCCCGCCGGGGTCGGGCTGGCGGCGTTGCGCGGGCCGATCATCGAGGCGTTGTTCCAGCACGGCGCCTTTGACGCGCGCGCCACGGCGCTGACCATGCCTCCGCTGTTGTTGTTTGCTTTAGGCCTGCCTGCGTTTTCGCTGGTGAAGATCATGGCGCCGGCGTTCTATGCGGCGGGTGAGGCCACCACGCCGGTGCTGGCGGCGCTGACTGCCATCGGCGGAAATATCGCGCTGAATGTGGCCTTCGGCTCGTCGCTCGGCAGCGGCGGACCAGCCCTGTCGACGTCACTCGCAGCCTACCTGAACGCGGGATTCCTCATTGTCGTTTTCCTGCGGCGCCATGGAGATTTCGGGATACGAGGGGTCGGCCGGGCGGCCGCGGCGGCCGTGGCCGCGTCGGCCCTTATGGCCGTGACCGCGCTTGCGGTGATCCGCGCTCCCCATGTCTATGAGGGCATGATTGTTCAAAAGGCGGCGGCCCTCGCTGTGGCGATCGGCGCGGGGCTCATCGCCTATCTCGGAGGCTCGCGTCTTCTGGGCGCCCGCGAACTCGGCGAACTCTGGATTGCGGTCCGAGCCCGGCGTCGCAGCGAGAGTTTCGAATGACGAATCAGGACTGGTTCGATCGTTATCTGGCCTACCTGCGGGTGGAAAAGGGCGCGGCCCTCAACACGCTCGAGGCTTACAGCCGGGACCTGGAGCTTTATGGGAAAAGTCTCGGTACTCTCCACCTGACGGACGTTGCCGTTGGCGACGTTTCCGGCTTCATCACTTTTCTTTACCGTCGCCGGCTCAAACCACGGTCTGCCGCCCGCGCGCTGGCGGCGGTCCGCGGACTGCACAAGTTCCTTCTTCTGGAAAAACAGACAACCGTCAATCCAACCGGCCTCGTGGAAGCCCCGCGGGCATTTGTGGCTTTGCCGCGCTATCTGACGCTCGATGAAGTCGACCGCCTGCTCGCGGCGCCGGACACGTCCAGGCCCCGGGGACTTC
>DASUFH010000472.1:0-17579 GCA_036274645.1 Terriglobia bacterium | reverse complement strand
CTGAGGCCGTTCATCAGCCAGATGGCGGCGCTGCCGTCGGTGTTCTCCCAGACGAGGTCGGTCCTGCCGTCGCCGTTGAAGTCGGCGGTATGGACGACGCTCCAGCCTGTGCCGGGGCCAATCAACCCGCCGGCGCCAATCGGTCCGGCGCCGTTCATCAGCCAGATGGCGGCGCTGCCATCGGTGTTCTCCCAGACAATGTCCGTTTTGGAGTCGCCATTAAAATCGCCGAGGAAGCGGACGCTCCATCCCGTGCCGGCTCCGATCAGCCATACGACGCCCGTCTGGCTGACGCCGTCCATCAGCCAGATGGCGGCGCTGCCGTCGGTATGGCTCCAGAGCAGATCGCTTTTGCCGTCCCCGTTGAAATCGCCCACGTGGCTCACGCTCCATCCTGAGCCGCCGCCAATCAGCCACCCGGCGCTAATCGGGCTGAGGCCGTTCATCAGCCAGATGGCGGCGCTGCCGTCCGTGTGTTGCCAGAGGATGTCGGCCTTGCCATCTCCATTGAAATCACCAAGCTTGTTCACGCTCCAACCGGTCATGCCTCCGATCAGAATGCCGCCGGCGGACGGACTTGAGCCATTCATCAGCCAGATGGCGGCGCTGCCGTCGGCATGTTGCCAGAGGATGTCGCCTCTGCCGTCCCCATTGAAATCTTTTCGCGTGTTGCTTACCGGCGGTGTCGGCGC
Source organism: Terriglobia bacterium (assembly GCA_036274645.1). Classification (GTDB taxonomy): domain Bacteria; phylum Acidobacteriota; class Terriglobia; order 20CM-2-55-15; family 20CM-2-55-15; genus DASUFH01. The sequence continues at coordinate 16,887 of DASUFH010000472.1, read as the reverse complement.
GGTGGTGACGATCCGCGTAAAGACGTCCGAGGTTCCGGAATGGGTGAGGTGGAGTCCGTCGAGAGACAGCTCCAGAGTAATGGCGCCTGCGCTCGGACCATTGACGAGTCCCCAGGCCCCATTCGTGTCCAGGGTGACGTTGAACGTGAACGTTCCGTCGGGCGACCACGTGTATGTTCCGGCCTCGAGGCCGTCATGACCGGATGGGTCCATGGAATAGTCGCCATCCCGGGCGAGGATGAACGTCCCGTCGGCGAACAGCGCGAGAACCTGTGAGTTGTCCGCGATCGTCGGATCACCCAGGATCCAGCCGCCGACAACCGTGCTCAGGCTGCCGGTCACGCGTGTAATGACGTCTTCGCCGCCCACAGAGATCATATTTCCGGTCACGGCAAGCGTGAATCCGAGAAAGCCGTTCGCCCCGGACAATCCGACGCTGCCATTGGTGTCCTCGAGGGTCGCAAAGGTGAACGCGTTCGTTCCCGCTTCCCAGTGATAGCGTCCGCGTTCGTAGCCTGAAGTGAATTCAGCCGGAGTGGCCGACCCGTGAACGGCATCCAGGTGGAAGTACGTGCCGTCGGCCAGAAACACAACGGCTTCCGGTCCCGAATCACCGCTTATTCCCCAGAGGCCGATGATCAACGGATCGGTCTGGGGAACGGCCGGGACATCGAACGCCGCCAGGGCGCCTGCGGGAAACTCGGCCACGAAGCCTTCCCGATTGCCGTTATGCTCTCCCGATCCGAACACCAGTGTGCCGTCGGGCGAAATGCCAGCGACCGCGATGGTTTCGACATCCCAGCCATCGGACAGGATATCGATGCCTTGCGCGGCGATCGCGCTTGCCAGGTGGAACCAGCCGTGCGAATTGTGAAGATAAGCTTGCCGGTGGTTCGCGTCGCCCACAAATGTGGCAACCGCAACCGCGCCATCCCCCGTGATGCCGCCGGCGCTGGGGCTGGGGCTCCATGGCTTGATCGGCGAGTCGAGGGCGGTCGTTGTGGCTGTCATGACGTTGTAGACATAGATCTCGCCGTTCGGATTGGCCGAGCTGTTGCCGGAGGCCAGCACGATATTGCCGTTCGAGGACACTCCGAGGGCCGTGTTCCACGTGCCTCCGTCGAGCAGCGGAATGGCCGAAACCGTGCCTCCCGCGTTCTCGTACCGAAAAGCTCTGCCATTCGTGCCGGTGTACGGCGCAACGAAGCTGACACCCACCAGAACCGAGCCATCCGCTGATGCGCCTCGGATGGCGGGCAGGTTTCCCGTGTCCGAGACGGACAGCAGCGGAATCATTGCGCTCGAGGTAGCGTTCACGTCGAACCGGAACACGCGGTTGGGCGCGCCGGCCCACCCGTAGAGGATCAGACCATCATCGGAGATCGCCTGCGCGACCCCCGACGGCGGGATCACGGGAAACGGGGCCGCGGCGAGATTCAGGTTGACCAGCCCGCTTCGCGTGACGCGCACCGGCAGCGCCTGCCCCGGCGCTGAAGCGTTGCTCCGCGCCTGGCCCGCGATGTAGGCCGCATCCCGGGTAATCGCAAATGCGCCCGCGGTGTTCGCGGGGGGTGTACTGGGGGTGGCGAGGTTCGGCAGGGCGGTCAGGCTCGTTGTAACGCCATCCCAGGACCAGAGAATCGGGGTGTCGGCGTTGAACTGCGCGACGCAGCCGGCGGGGACCCCGGGGGACATACAGAGCGTCTGATCGTTGGCGGCCGAACCACCCACCGCGTAGATGACGCCTCCCGACTTTGTGGCGTCAAACACCCCGCTGCGGACCGGCCCTCCGGGAAGATCCCCGATGCCGTGGAATGAAGCCTGCGCGAAAAGGGTACTGGGCGCGAGCCATGCCAGCACGCCAGAAATGAATGCGCGGAGCAGAATCTTTCTCAACCTGCCACCTCCACCCGGCCCGAGCGCTGACCGCCTGGGGCCAGGGCGGTGGAAGGATAGGCGCAACAGTGCTGAAAAACAAGCGCCTAAAAAGCGCTGCTTTCAGGACCCGGTTTTGTGGATTGACCCTTACACGAAGCGTCCCCGCCTGCTTGTTACAGGCAGGAGGGGACCCAGAATGCTCCCATTGTGGACCCGCCTATAGCGACTTTGCGAAGTCCGGTTTGGTGTCTTTGAGGATTTCGCGGATGGCGTCGCGGTCTGCCTGCGACAGATGCTGAAACGAGGAACTCGCATCGGCGCCGGAGAGGATCTCCTTCGCGCGGGTGTAGAAGTAATCCTTTGCCGCCGACGGCAGCGCTTCAAACGCGTCGGTATAGATCAGGTAGCTCAGCGGATACCGAAGCAGCCGCCGGTCGAGGTCAAGGTCCTTGAGCGACCGGCCCCGGTGGTCGCGAACACCGCCCTTTTCGAAATCCGCCTGAAACCCCGAAACACCCCGCACCGGAGACGCGAGCGGCGCTTCATTCGCGAAGAACATGCCGCGTACGAGCGGTTCCACTGCTCCGCGAATGCGTTCCATCGTGATTGGTGAATAACGTTCGCCGGGGCGCGTGTAGCCTTTGTAGGCCTTTTCCTCGTCGATCAAGGCGCTCTGAACATCGTAGTTCGCCCGCGTGATCAGATTGTGAATCCGTGTTTGATGAGTCAGGACCATCAGCGCCACGATATCGCTGGTCGGGGTCAGGTACGCCGATGTATCCAGGCGGGTGCTGAGGCTGGTGAGGTTCGCGCCCTTCGACCAGTCGATCCGCTTGACATCGATGGGGGGCGGCGTAATGGTGTTGCCGCGATGCAGCATGTCGCCGTGCGAGCCCGTGACATACCAGCCGCCCCAGCGCTGCGCGAATGGCGTCTGGTCGGTCATGGTGATGATGTCTCCGGTGCGGCTCGCGTTGCCTTCAGCGTCGGGCAACACGGAAAGCGTCATGAATCCCGGCACACCGTTCGTCGTCGCGGATGAGTCGTGACACAACAGGCAGGCGTACACCTCACGCTGGAATTTCGGAGGGGCGCCCTCTTCCTCTTCGAACGTGTAAAACACCGCGCCCAGTTTGGGATCGACGGCGGCGAATTCCAGCAGGTTGCTGCCCGGGATTCTCCCGACGTAGACGTCGTCATTGAAGTACAGAGAACGCGGCCGGCTTGGGACAATCCGGGCGAACTGCAGGCTCGTTTTTGAGAACACCAGACTCTGCGACGAAGCCGGCACATTGAGCGCCTTCAGAATCGCCGGAAGATAGCCCCAGCGTTCGTCGTTTTCCAGCGTCACCTTTCCCGAATCCAGGCGTTCCTGCAACTGCGCGACCGGGTCGGTCGATCTGGTCTTCGAATAAGCGATGAATCCGTGATCAAAGTCCGAGTCCGACTGTGCTCCGGGTAGCCCGCTTGCGGGAACCAGGCACATCGCGAAAAGCAGGAAAACGATGCAGCGTCGCATAAATCCCCCCTGGGAACCGGCAATCGGAGTTCCCCGCTTTCCCATCTCGTAAGAACAACAATTCATTGCGCTTACGGGGCGAATATCCGGCCGCGTTTCTTTCCCGCGCGCCGAACTGTCAATGAAGCCGCTCACAGCCCACGGCTCGACGACAGTCTGTCTGGCGCGCCGGGTAATTCTACCGGATAAAAAGGGGACAGCCTCCGGAGGCTGTCCCCCTTATTGACGTCCAAGAACGATATCCAGCCGCGCAACCTCACGAGGCGCGAAGGGCTGCTTCATTACAGACGTGGATGCTCCCGATGGATAAATCTGAGTCGCGGATTGCAGGTAATACCCCGGCGGCGGTTGCGGCAGAACCAGCCGGTATTGGATGTCGGGAAGTCCGGCTTCGAACGCGGCTGTTGCGACCATCTCCACGAACGGTGGAGGGCTCTGCAAAGGGCTTGCGTCCTCGAAGCGCAGCGTGAGTGGTGGCGTTGCGCCGCCCCCCTCCGTGGTAATGGATCCTTTGATCTTGATGATCGGTCCGCCCCTCATCTGCAGTCCGGTGATATCGTCATCGGCGACGACCACCACATTGGATAGGACCGAGCTGGAGAGGACCGACTTGTTGGCTGTCGGTTGCACAGTCGTGGGCTGGTAGGTTCCCGGCGGCACGGCGCCGAACCGGAAGGAACCGTCGGCGGCGATCTGCGCCGTTGGGGCGTTGGCGGCCGATCCCAAACGCAGTGTCCCTCCGCCTCCGCCGAGGACGCGGCCCGATACCTGTACGGTCAGCAGTCGGAAGTCGACATGCTCCAGCTGTCCGCCCGCGGTGACCGTGAGGATGGTCGCCTTTCCCGGGTCCGCGGCGCCCGGGAAATACGTGAGCGTCTCCAGCGCGCCCGCCGCAATGTAATAGCGGCCGGGCGGCAGTTCGTCCAGACGATAGCGTCCGAGGGGGTCCGTTTGCGCCGGGCTGATCAGCGTGAAGCTTCGATCGGCCGGTCCATCTCCTGCCGTCAGCGCCACGATGCGGCGCCCCGCGGCCGGCTTTCCGTTCTTCAACAACAACCGCCCCGAGACGGTTCCGTTGCGCGCTGCGGTTTGCGCGCCGCTCGCCGCGGCGAGCGCGGAGACCAGAACCGCCGCTTCTGTAGCCACGATTATGGTTGATGTCAGCCGCATCTGCTGGTTTCCGCGAGACAGCATAACGTATTTGAACGGCCGGAAGACGCGTCCGCGTGCGTCAAATGGCTCGCGCTGCGCTATACTGCGCGACAAGTTTTCGTCGCACAGCAATTCAACGCACAACAGACAATGGGAGGAGGGCCGGCGCCTTGTCACAAACACGCAGGCTGGAGGTATACTCCCCGTTTCGTTCCTGAATCGCTATCAGCCTCGAAGGCGCGTGACGCGCCTTTCTTCCGGAGCGCGGATGCGGGGTTGATCTGGGAGGTTTCATGAGGGTCCGCTATCTGGCAGCGGTAATGCTTATTCTCGTCGCCCCGGTTTTTGCCCTGGACGGGCAACCAGGCATGCACGATCCGTCGACGGTTATTTTCGAAAACGGCAGGTACTACAGTTTTGGGACCGGCGCCGGTTTGCCCATCTCGATTTCCGACGACGGATGGAACTGGCGCCGCGCCGGCACGCTGATGCAGGCTCTTCCGGGCGGCCGTCCGGGACCGGATGTCATCGCGCGCGGCGGGAACAATACCTGGGCGCCGGACGTCATTCGTGTCGGCGATCAATATTTCGTGTATTACGCCGCTCCCGGCACGCAGCCCAAGGCAGCCGTCGGACTTCTCGTTGGCAAAACTCTCGATTCCGAGTCCCCGGATTACAGGTGGGTCGATGGCGGACCCGTCGTCTGGTCGGATGGCGTTGAAGACAGCAACGCGATCGATCCCGGTGTTTTCCTCGATCCCGGCAATGGTTCGCTCTGGCTCACGTACGGCTCCTACTTCGGATACATCCGTCTGGTCGAACTGGATCCCCGGACGGGCAAGCGCCTGCATCCGGAGGCGAAGCCGGTCGATATCGCGATCAACTCCGAAGCGTCCATCATGATCTATCACGATGGCTGGTATTACCTGCTCGTGAACCACGGGTCGTGCTGCGCCGGCGCGAATTCCAGTTATACGATCCGCATGGGCCGGGCAAGAAAAGTTACAGGTCCGTTCCTGGACAACATGGGCGTCGACATGCTCAAAGGGGGCGGCAAGCTGTTTCTGGGCTCCGGAGGCCGCGATGTGGGGCCAGGGCATTTCGGTCTGCTGGATCTTGGCGACGGCGTGCAGAAATTCTCCTGCCACTACGAAGCGGATCTGGACCGCGGTGGCGCGAGCGTGCTCGACATCCGGCCGCTTCTGTGGCGGGACGGTTGGCCCATCGCCGGAGAGAATATCCGGGCGGGCGCCTACGAGATCGAGTCTGCGCGGACGGGGACGGCGCTTGAGTTGGCGGTTCAGGGCGCGCCGGTTGGTGGAGGCCGCGGCGGCCGGGGCGGCGCGGGCGGCCGCGGCGGGCGAGGCGCGCGTGGTGGAGAGACTCCCGTTGCGATTCCCGCGCAGGATGTGGCCGAAGTGAGCGCGAACTGGCCCGCCGGCGCGGTCGATGTGCGCATGTCGACCTACATGCTGCAGGCGCAGCAGAAGTGGACGATCGCGCCTGTTGCGGGCGCTGGCGGCTATCCCGGGGCGCCCTATTTCAAAATCACCATCGCCGGCACGGATCGCGCGCTGGCGGCGACCGCCGACGGCGAGGTCGTCGCGCTTCCCGCCTTCACCGGCGGTCCCGAACAGTTGTGGCGCATCGATCAACTCGCCGACGGCGCATACCGCATAATGCCCAAATCGATTCCAAACGCGAAAGAACCGGCGGCGCTCTCCGCGGTCGGCAGCAGTCGCCCAACGCTGTCGCGATTCAAAGCCGACAGCGACCGGCAGCGCTGGCTCTTCAAGACGCCATGAGGTCTCCCATGAATAGTCTCTGCCGAACCCTGATCAGCGCGCTGGCCCTCGCGGCCCTGGCGAGTCCGGCCTTTCTGGCCGCCGGAGGGCAGGGCGCGGCCGCCCGCGGTCCCGCTCCATCGCTCTCCATGCCCCGGTCCGCCAGCAAGGCGCCGGACGCCGATGGGTTTCTCCAGCGCTGGCTCATTCTCGAGCCGATCCGCGTCAACGGACAACTGACCGACAGCGCCGTTCAGACGGCCGTCAAGACGGAATACTTTCCGGATCAGTTGAACGTCATGCCACGGGACGGCGACAAGGCGCCCACGACGGGTGGAGCACTGACATGGCACGCTGTCGACACCGCGCTGTACAACGTCAATCTCTATCACTTCGCGTATGCGTTGAATAAGCCGACCTCCAATGTCCTTTTCTGGGTGGTCACCGTCGTCAACAGTCCGCAGGATATGTCCGGCGTGCGCCTCGCGATCGGCTCCAACGCCGCGTCGGTCTGGTGGGTCAACGGCAGGGAAGTGATCGGCATCTATAACGACCGCCAGTCGGTCATTGACGACGGTGTGTCGAAGCGGCTGACCTTGAACAAGGGCGCCAATATCATCCGGGCCGCCATCATCAACGCCGGAGGCGCAACCGACTTTTGCGCGCGGTTCCTCGATGAGAACGACAATCCGATTACGGGAATTACCGTCAGTCTGGACGCCAGGCCATAGCGGAGGTTCTTGCGGCTGATTTCCCGTTCTCCGGTTGTCCGTTGTTCATTGCCTGTTTTCCATTTCGACTTGTTCCAAGCGAGCTTTATCCCGGCGCGTCGATGGCCGAGACGTCCGTGCGATCGAGCAGCGCTCCAATCATCTGGCTGGCGATGAACGCTTCGGCGAAAAGAATAGCCGCAGCGCCGGCCGCGGCCGGAATAATCGCGACGGCGCCGGTGACGAAATACACGGCGAAGCCGATGGCTGCGCCTCCCGCAGCCGCCGGAAGCACCGCGACCACCAGAACGACCAGCAACCCGAGCATCATGATCAGACGCTGTCCCATGACTTCGACGCCCCGGGCGCGTCCCGCGCCCTGCAATGTCCATGAAGGCCACAGGACCGCGCTCGCGTTCTGCGCCAGCAATTGAACCAGGATGAGGCCGGGCGCCAGCAGGGCCGCAGCCACCGCCCAGGACGGTGGCACTTCGAGGCTTGCCGCGAAGATGAGGCCGTAGAGCGCGCAGAGCCACGCGATCAGCGTAAGCAGGACGGCCGGCGCCGCCACCTCCCCGCGCACGATCGCTGCGCCGTTGACCGGCCAGGTCTTGAGCGCGCGCAGGTTGCCGAGATCCTGGCGCAGGTCGTTGCGGGCCAGTTGCGGTCCGAGGAGAATCGTCATGATATAGATCGCCACGCACAGCCCGGCCATTGCGGCGCTCACGCCGCCGCGGCTTCCGCGAGCCAGCAGCATGGGGAGCACGAACAGGAGAGGCAGAAAGCGCAGAAGCGTGGTTAGCGAGAGATATCGCCCGACCGCAATCAGGTTCTTCCAGAGGATCGCGGTTTCCGGACGGCCCGTGAGCGCCAGACGAAACGGCGCCGCCATGCTCCGGACCTTTGGCGCCGAAGGCTGAGGCCCCCTGCGAATACGCGCGATCCGTTCCGCGAGTTCGGCCGAGCCCTCCTCGAAGCTCGCGTTCGAATTGACCGTCCAGACATACGCCAGCGTCAGCATGGAAACGGGGCCCGGCAGCGCGCGCAGGAAGGCCGCCGGTGTCTGGGCGAGTGGCAGCCGGACCAGCGCGCGAAACGGCCACAAAACGATGGCGGCCGGTCCGGTGTTCGCCAGCCGGGTGATCTCCCGGAAGACATCGCCGGCGCTGGACAGAGACGAGAGCGCGCCCCAATCGAGCGCTGTCACTCCGGCGAGCGTGATCGTTGCCGCCGCCGCAATGATTCCCGGCGCCAGTCGCCACGCTCCCTGTCGCTGGTTGAGCACGAGTCCCGTGTTATACAGATTGAGATTCGCGAGTATCAGGGTCATGCCCGCGAACACCATCCATCCGTTTGCCAGACTCGCGCCCCGGAACACAATCGTGAGGACCGCGCTGGCGATCAGGACGCCGACCTGCGTGCGCAGCACCTTGTAGCGAACGAGTTCCTTACGGGTCAGCGGCGCCGGAAAGAGGAACTGGATTTCCCCCTTTGAAAAATTGAGGGCCGGTCGCCGCATGGTCGGTAGCCAGCTGGAGAGGACAGCCGTCAATGCGGCTGAAAAAAACAGAATGGCCGCGCCGGCCAGCTCAATGGCGGTTCGCGCCTCGGCCGACGCGAGCAGCCCGGAGATGCCCCCCGGTACCCGCCGTGGCCGCAGGAACACGAACCACAGGTAACCGAGACCAACGACCATGCCGACTGCATAGCGCGGCTCCTTGAGCCGTCTGAGCCGGACGACGATCCGGTTTCGCACGGAGCAGAGCGTGAGATATAGCAACGGACCCATTCACGCCGCCGGTCCGGTGATCTTCAGGAAGGCCTGCTCGAGGCTCGATCCTTCAGCGGCCGCCTGCGCCGAGATTTCCGCGATGGTTCCGTCGGCGACTTTCCGGCCCCTGTCGATGATCACCACGCGTGTGCAGATCTCTTCGACCAGATGAAGCAGGTGCGACGACACAATCACCGCGCCGCCGGCCCGCCCGCGCGTGACGATGGTCTTCTTCATGTGACTGATGCCCAGCGGATCCAGTCCGGTCAGCGGTTCGTCGAAGAGCAGCGCCTTCGGTTCGTGCAGCAGTCCGCAGGCAATGGCGACCTTCTGCTTCATGCCGCGCGACAGTTCGGCGGGCAGGGCGCTCACCTTTTCGGTGAGCTGCAGTTCTTCCATCAGGGCGCTGAATCGCGCGTCGAAATCACTCACGTTGTAAAGACGGGCCGTCAACCGAAGGTGTTCAGAAACGGTCAGGTAATCGAACAGATTGGGTTCGTCCGCCATGAAGGCCAGACTGCGTTTCGCCGCGACCGGATCTTCGGCCATGTTGTGTCCGTCGATCCGGATGACGCCCGCGCTCGGCGTCTGAATGCCGACAATGCATTGAAGCGTCGACGTCTTTCCCGCGCCGTTCGGGCCGAGAAGCCCCACGATCTCTCCGGGACGCACTTCGAACGAGAAGTCGTCAACCGCTTTGAGTTTTCCGTAAATCTTCGTCAGATTGCTGACGGTAATCATTCGCTGTCCTTGATATCGCCACCGGCGGCAGAGTCTGAATCCAGAAACGTTCCGACCGCCGGATCCATTAACAGGCGTTTGGTGAATGAATTGGGGACAGCCTCCGAATTCGGTGAAGACGGCGTTGATGACTCCGGATTGGTAGAGTCGAATTTGGAGGCTGTCTCCAGCTCATCCAGCTCATCCAAGTCACCCGACTCATCCAATCAGTGGCCGTGCGAAGTGGCCCCGAGTTTGCGTTCGGGGGACGACGTCTCCGTTTTGTCCAGCCGGACGGGAACGCTTGCGATGAGGGTGGTTCCTGTAGAAGAGGACTGGATTTCAAGCCTGCCCCCGACGTGCCGGAGGCGTTCCCGCATTCCGGTGATGCCGACGCCTCCGGTGTGACTGCCGAAAGGGCTGTCAAAGGGATAGCGGGACAACCCCTTGCCGAAATCGCGAATTTCCAGAACCACTTCGTCGGCGCGCTGCTCCATTCGAACCACGGCCTTCGCGCTGCCCGAGTGGCGTGAGACGTTGACCAGTCCCTCCTGAACCACACGGAAAAGGTCCCGTTCGACGGCGGGCAACAACCGTTCCATGCCGTCGGCAATCACGAGTTCAACCTGAATCCCGCTGCGGCGCGAAAATCCCTCGGTGAACCACTTGAGGGTATCCGCCAGTCCGGTGTGGTCGAACATGGGGGGGTGGAGGAGATAGGAGAGCGTCCGCAGTTCCCTGAGGCTTTCGTCGCAAACCCGGCTGCATTCGATCAGCGCATCGCGCGCAAACTGGGGCAAGCCGTCACGTTTCATCAGGCTGGCGATACTCAGGGTGACCGCGAAAAGATTCTGCGCGGTTCCGTCATGGAGTTCCCTCGCTATCCGGCGCCGCTCTTCGTCCTGGATGTTCAGCAGGCGGGACGACAGAGAGCGCAGTTCTTCCTCCGCGTTCTTCAGCGCCGTGATATCGGTGGCGGTTCCGACAATCTGTTTCGGGCGGCCGTCCGCCGTGCGAGCGAAGATCGTGGCATAGCGATGAATCCAGCGCCATTCACCGTTCCGGTGCCGCAGCCGGAAATAGTGCTCGAAGACTTCGCCGTCCCTTCGTTGAAGATATTCCCGGGCAAGTTCCGGCAACCGGATCAGATCGTCCGGATGCATGGTCATGGCCAGAAAGCGCTCCCCCATCTGCATGACTTCCTCGTCGGAATAGCCGAGGGCAGCCTCGCTGCGGCGGTTGACGTACACGTTGCGCTGCTGCTCGAGATCGTAGACGAACAGCACGCTCGGTATGGTCTCGGCGATCCGTTCGGTGAAGTGCCTGCTTTCCTGGAGAGCCAGTTCGGCGGTTTTGCGGTTCGTTTCGTCACGCACGATGGTCAGAACCTTGTCCGGGCCCAGCCGGACCGTCCGGGCTTCGAAGTAGCGAGCCGCTCCATGAAGCTCGAGCGAATATTCGAATGACGCGGGCTCGTTGGTTTCCCTTGCCTGTTTACTCGTCCGTACAATTTCGGCGGCCACTTCCGGCGGCATGATCTCTTCGACCGTCTTTCCCAGGAAGACTTGCGGTGGGACCAGCAACTGGGATTCATCCCGCGCGTAATAGTCCAGGAACACACCATTCTGGTCGTGCACAAACATGAGATCCGGCATGGCCCGCAGGATCGCCTGATTTCGGGACTCGCTTTCCTCAAACGCGGATTTCGCGCGGTGGCGCTCCATTTCAGACGATGCGCGCCGAGCAAACACATTCAATGTCGCCTCGATGACCTGGACGTTCTTGATCGGCCGCCGGCTCATGACGGACATGACGCCAAGCGGCGCGCCCGCGGAGTCCGTAAGGGCGACTCCGAGGTAACTGCGCAGGCCCAGCATTGGCGTGATTCGATCCAGGGGAAATACCGATTGGACGTTATCCGGAATCAGGCAGCGCAATGCCGCCAGCGTCCGTTCGCAGGGCGTCCCCGCGATGGCGTAGACCATGTTGTCGATGACCTTCCCGTCTTCCACGACAACCAGGGTCTCAATGTTTTGCCCGGACCTGGAGAGTTGTCCGATAACGGCATAGTCCGTTTTCAGCGCGCGGCAGAGGTGCTCCGCTATGGAGCGGAAGAAAGCATCGCCCGTAAGAGCGGAAAGCTGGCCGGCTTCAAGCAGTGTGCGGTTGAACTGACGTAGCTTGTAAAGACGGAACAGCAGCGCGCCAATACACAGCAGAAGAATGGCCGGGAGCACGCGGTCCACCACCTCAATCCTCCTGAAACGTTTGTTAGTGCGCGCCTGCGCGCCAGACAAGAACAGAAGGTGTGTCGCCTGCACCCAATTGTGGCGGCTCCCGACACGCCTGCCCCCTGAATTTCAGACGTCTTATACGACATTCCGCCTTCCCGCGCAAACTTCGCTCCGGCAACCTGGCCCGGAGACGAACGGAACCTTCAAATTGACTTACGGAGGTGGCGTGCTTATCGTATAAACATACGATGAGTGGAAAACAGCCGATATCGGTGACGCTTACACCCGAAAACATCACATGGTTGAAAAGCCGGGCCCAGGCGGAAAGGCTGCGAAGCATGAGTGAATTGCTCGATCGACTGATTGAAGCCGCCCGAAAACAGGGCTCTGCGCATACGCGTTCTGTTGCCGGAACAATCGATATTGACGACAGGGATCCGCATCTGGATTCAGCGGACGATGCCATTCGTGAGTTGTTTCCAGTACTGAACAAGCCCACAAAAAAGAACGATTCTCGTGGCTCCACGTCGTGAGCACGGCGCGGCAGTAACGGATACCCATCCCCTGATTTACCACGCCGGAGGCGCCGCGCGTCTCGGTCCCGCGGCCGCCGGCCTATTTGGCCGTTGTGAGCGCCGCGAGGCGATTATCTACGTGCCTGCAGTCGTGATCTGGGAGTGCAGTCTGCTTGCCCGCGTCGGGCGAATTCACCTCCGCCGCAGCGTGCGCGAGTTCTTTGATGACCTGTTCAGCAACTCGTCTTATCAGCCACTGGACCTCCAGCCGGAACACATCTTTCTTGCCGACGAGGAGCGCCGATTCAATCGTGATCCTTTCGACGGATTGATCGTCGCCGCGGCAAAAGCGACAGGACTGCCATTAATCACCCGCGATCGGGAGATCAGCCGGGCATCCGGTATTGAAACGATCTGGTAGTCGGACGGGACCGGGCGATTGCCTCTGTGTGTAGGATGCTCGTCCGTTACCGGGCGCTCTATTGAAGCGCCCGGCGAACGCCTGCACAGGGAAGGTCTAGTGGCTGCCTTTCAGGAACTCCTCGATCGCTTTGACCGCCTCGGGTTCCTTGCGTGGTGTCAGCGCCTGAATGGCCGCGCGCCGTACGGAGAGATCCTGGTCGCTGCGGCTGATTTCGGCGAGGACTTTCACGGCCTGGCCGTCCTTGTCGTTGTAGATCCGTCCAATCCAGAACACCGCGGTGGAGCGGGTCCGGGGACTCTCCGATGTCCGGGCGATCGATATCAGGAAAGACACGGCGTTGGAGGAGCCGGTGTCGGCGAGCGTGTTGAGGTTGCCGAGACACGCCGCATCGGTGGGATCGGCTTTCAGCCGTTCCCGCATCACCCCGATACCGCGCTCTTCATCGTTCTTCAACAGCGCGCGCAGCGCTTCCTGGGCGAGTCCCGCGTCCCATGCGCCTCGACCGGCCATATTGAAAAACGGCGGTCCGAATCCATTGGAGGGCAACTGACCGGTCAGGCCGATGCGTTTTTCCTGGACGTCTGCGAACCACTTGGACTTTGGATAATTCCGGAAGAAGTTGTCGATCTCCTTGAGCGCTTCCTTGGACCGTCCCATTCGCGCCAGCGTTTCGATCAGGTAGTACCCTGTCCGGTCGGCCTGATCGCTGTGTGGAAATCGGGAGAGCGCTTCGCGGAACCATTTTTCGGCCTCCGCATACCGCCCTTCGTCCCACATGTTCCGGCCTGTCATGAACAGCGATCGCGCGGTGTCGCTGGATGGTTCAGAAGATGATTGCTGCGCCGCCAGCGAAGGGGCTCCGGCAAACAGGAACACGAGGCCCGTCAGCGCGGCGGTCCGTGTAATGAAGTGTCTCGTCATAGCTCAGTTCTCTCGTACAGTAAGCCGAAAGTCAGCCTGCCGGACGGTCGGCTGATACACCTTCATGGTGGTGATCAGGCCCCGGCGCGCGATGCGGGACTGGATGTCTTCCACATCCTGACCGGCGCGAGCGTCCAGGTTCTTGATTTCGCGAAGGACTGTTTCGTATTCCTCCAGCGCGTTCCAGACCGGCGGAACGGCAACCACGGCGGCCTTGCGCTCCGCAATGGCCGCCAGCTGGTTCCGCGCGCGATTTCGCGCGTCTTCCAGATCGGCCCCGTCGGAAGGCAGGAGTTTGGTGAAGTCGCGCAGAAACATTTCCGAACGGCCGAGGAACTCCACCGTCTGCGCATCCAGCGTCAGTGGCAGGACGGCGCCCGCGGTCTGGGGCGCCGCCGCCCGGTCCGGCGCCAGACGCCATGTGGCCACGGCCAGAATCGCCACGGCCAGCGCGCCCCACGCCCACACGCGTGGGTGCGTCAGCCACGGCGAAATCCGGAGCGCTTCTACGCGGTCCAGCCATCGGACGACCGGGCCGCTCCGGGGCGGTGGCTCCGTTGCGACCTGCGCGCGAAAGCGTGTGGCAAAACGGTTCCAGCTTTCCCCGGACTCGAGGTCTCGCGTGTCGGATTGAAACGTGTCGTTGAACGTGTCGTTGAGCGCGTCATTGAGCGCGAGCGTTTCCTCCATGAAACGCCGGCAATCCGGGCAGAACCCGGCTTCCATGGAACGGTTTGAAGATGTGGGGCCGATGGCCTGTTCGAGCCACTGTTCACGGAACTTCCGGCAGTCGTGCATGGCCCTCCTCCTGTTCGTTCGCTTCATCACGTTCGCCGCGCGGCCGGGCTGCGCCTCTCAGGCCGGAAACGAACTCTCCCCGCAGCCGCTCGACAACGCGGTGGATGGTCTTCTTGACCGTTCCCGCCGTTGTGCCGAGGCTCCGGGCAATCTCGTCGGTCGTGAAACCCTGCTCGTGCCGCATCAGGAACATCAGCCGCTGGCGTGGAGGAATTTCCGCGAGCCGATCGAGGATCTGTCGCGCCATCACACCCCGCAACGGGTCTGCCTCTGCCGCGCCGGCCGCCGGCATGTCGGCCACATCCACGTCGCCGATTCTCCCCGCGGTTTCCGGACGGTTCCCACGTTTGAAGTTGAGGAACGTATTGACCATGATGCGTGTCAGCCATGTCTTGAATGACGACGCGCCGTGGAATCCTCCAATTCCACGATACGCCTTCAAAAAAACCTCCTGAACCAGGTCTTCGGCGTCATGATGATTACCGCAAAACCGAAGCGACAGGAGATACATACTCCTGTGATGGCTGCGGATCAATGCGCAGAATGCGTCGGCGTCTCCGCGACTGGCCTTTGCCGCCAGGACTGCGTCTTCCTGAACACGTTCCATGCCCGCTCAAAAGCGCGTTTCGCTCCGGACAATCTGAATGTTTTCGCTGGAAGAACCGGCCTTTTCAACATGAACCACACGTCCCCGGTCTTCAAAGCGCTCCATGACCACCGGATCCTGCCACGCGCCCGACTGAATCTCTTCCCAGGCAAACAGCTTGTAGTCTCCGGGCGGGACGTCGGAGAACGCGACTTTCCCGTCCTTGTCGGAATTCACCGTGCGGTAGAGATCGATACGTCCACGATCGTTGGGAATCAGCGCCGTCAGGGCGCCGGGCACAATTGTATCGCCCTCCTTGACCACGGCTTCGATACGACCCGGCGTGAACCCGATCTGCAACTGCAGCGGTGTGCCTTCGTCGGCGATTGCGAATGGCGCGTTCAGCGCGTTCACGCCGCCGTAGCGTCCAGCCTGCAGATAGCCGCCGCCCTGGATACTGCTCATGTTTACGCGGTACTGTGCGCCGGGAATGACGTTTTCGATCCGGAACGACCCGTCCGCATTGACCTGGGCCCGCGCGTTACCGGATGGAAGATCATCGACCGTGTCGAGCTGGATGCGCACGGACTGTGTCCGGAAGTTCTCCGGCGTCTGACCGTCGACATAGATCTGGCCCGGGACGACAATCGCCGGCCGCAGCTGCAGAGCGAGACCGGTGATGTTGCCGCCGAATCCGACGTCGACGCGCTGCAGGGCCGTTGTCAGTCCGGCGTCGGAGCGCGCGCTGGCCACCAGGTTGTAGGCGCCGGGTGTCACACCGGGGATCTGGAATGCGCCGTCATCGTTGACACTGGCGCGACTGCCGGAGTTTTGCGCCCATCCGCCGCGGCCCGCCACACCGATGGGGATGAGTGAGACGCTGGCGCGGCCATTGCCGCCAAGATCGTTCAACAGCGCCGCGATTCCGCCGTTGCTGTTAATCGTTTCCCGGAGACCGGAGATCAATCCCTGCAGGTTCTGCTGACCGCCTGCGCCTCCGCGCGCTCCACTGAAAAGCTCCTGCAGGGCCTGCAATGTATTGTTTGTGCCGGTTGGGCTCCCTGCGCCCGCAGCTCCGCGCTCTCCCGTAGCGCCCCGTCCGGTCTGGGTTCCGCCCGGCGCGGCGCCCCGCGCGGCCGGAGTTGGGGTCTGGGCGCCGCGCGCCGAAGGCTGGGTGGAGGGGGCCGGCGCAGCCGCAGCCGTTCCCACGGCCTGCAGGACAACGCCGCTCAGCGTCACGAGAGGCACGGGCCGGATGTTGAAGTCGATGCCGCTTACCTCGGCTCCGGGCGCGAGATGAATGATTGCGGCCTGAGCGGGATCGATGGTTCCCGGATAATATGCGGGAGCGTAGGCTTCCTGCGGCTCTGCAGTCGCCGGCGCGGCCGGACCGGCGTTCTGGATTCCACCGCCGCCCCGGTTTTGAATGAAATCCTGAAAGTTCTGCGTTCCACCGCCACGCTGACGAACCTGCTGGTCGGGGCCGCCACGCCCGGCGGGAGCGCCCGCGCCGCGTCCACCGGCGCCGGCCGGCGCGGCCGGGCCGCCGCCAGTACGATTGCCGAAGTTCTGACCGCCACGGGCGCCGCGAAGGCCCTGAATCAGATCCTGTATCCCCTGCAGGTCGCCCGCCCCGCCAAAACCTCCGGTGAAATTGTTGCGGCCGCGGGCGCCTTGCGTGGGACGCGCAGTCACGTAGTAGTCCCCCGGCGCCAGATAGTAGAGCCGAAATCCGCCGCTGTCGTCGGTCGTGCGGGCGCTGCCGACAGTCTTGAACACGCGCTGACCGTTCCGATAGTCGTAAGTCAGCGCCTGCACCTGAATGCCCGTGATGGGATATCCATCCTCGTCCCGTAACGTGCCCGAAATCACCCC
>DASUFH010000471.1:0-5562 GCA_036274645.1 Terriglobia bacterium | reverse complement strand
CGTGGTGGATCGCCCAGTGGATCGGACGCGTTCCGTCGGGCTGAGCGGCGTTCACGTCGGCGCCGGAGCGAATCTGGTCGAGCGCGGCCTTGCGGTTTCCGGCTTCGATGAGGCTGGCTAGAGATTTCTGGGAGTTCTGCGCCAGAATGGGCGCAGCGGCAGCCAGAACAAGCATTACGAAGATCAAACGCTTCAAGCCATATCTCCCATCAAAAATCGTACGCTCCGCGCCTTTCGAATTTTTGGGCGGTCAAAGACCGCCTCTACAAACAGCAGCGGAGATCTGGGGACAGCCTCCGAATTCGTGGCGCACACAGAGGGACAATGCGATTCTCCCCCTGCAAAGGGGGAGAGCCGCGAAGCGGCAGGGGGTTGTGACCCCGCTTCTAAACGACATTGTGATCCAGCTTGTTGTGGTGCGCCCACATGCCCTTGGCCGCGTCGTAGAGGAATTTGTACGGATCCTTCCAGGTTCGGGACAACCCGTTCATCAGACCTCCGTCCAGCATTTCCTTCGGGCTCTTGCCCTCGCGGACCTCTTTCCACAGCCGTGACCGGACGACTTCCATCACATCCCGTTCCGCCTGAAATTCCGCGCGGGTCATCACGCGGCCATACGACGGCACGATCCGTGTCCGCTCGTTGCTGAGTTTGAGAATGATGTCCATGGCGTCCACGCGGCCGCCGATCCAGGCGCCCGTGAAGTAATCGAGTTCGGGATCGCGTTCGGGAGACGCGACGTCGCCGACGACCAGCAGATTCGACGTCCTGAAGAAGACGTAGATATCGCCGTTGGTGTGCGCCAGAGGCAGATATCCGTATTCGATCTCTTCTGTGTCCGCGCGCAGGGCCCCGGTGGTTTCAAACGTCTCCGTAGGCCGCGCAGCCTTCGGACGGGCGGGCTCGTAACGCTCTTCCGCCGGAACCCAGTAGTCCATCGACATCCACTGGCGCGTCCGGTCATGAGCAATGATCTTTGCGCCCGTCGACCCGAACGCTTCATTGTTACCGGTCTGATCGAGGTGATAGTGCGTATTGAAGAGCGTCTGAACCTTCGCGTTGGGCGCCAGTCCCGAGAGAGTCGACATCACCTGCGCCCTCGATCCGGCTCCGCCGCTGTCCACCAGCACGATTCCGTTTCCGGCCGGCAACGCGACGAGATTGACGCCGCCGGCATTCACGACGGACACCTTGCCGGCCGCCTGCGCCCGGAGTATTCCCGGTGTGGCCCACAGGCCAAGCGCTCCAGCCGCGCCCCTCAGGAATTGTCTGCGATCGGTCACGAAGACGCTCCTAGACTTCCGCGATCACGCCCGTGCTGTCGGCGAAGGTGTCCTGCTCGATGCCGAGTTTGTGCAGCAGTGTCAGGTGAACGTTGGCAATCGGCGTCTTCTCCGGCAACACCAGATGCTGGCCGCCGAGTTTCACTCGCCCGGCGCCGCCGCCCACGATGATGTTCGGCACCGGATAGTTGTTGTGGAGGTCGCTGTTGCTCATGTTCGATCCGTACAGGAAGATCGAGTGGTCGAGCAGCGAGCCTTCCCCGTCCGGCGTTGCCGCCATTTTGGCCACGAACTCCGTGAACTTTTCCACGTGCCAGGTCTGGATCTTCACCAGTTTCTGAATTCGTTCCAGGTCGTTGGCATGGTGGGACGTGGGATGGAAACCTTCCGAAATTCCAAGATGGGTGTACGCCCGGTCCGTACCTTCCGCAACCATGATGTAGGTGGCGACACGGGTCAGGTCGGCCTGATAGGCCAGGGCGAGCAGATCGAACATCAGCTTCACCTGATCGGCGAAGCTCTCGAGCGCTCCCACCGGCGCATCGGGGATCTTCATGCTGGAAAGACTCGAAGAGCCGGAGTTTTGAGCCCTCCGCTCGATTTCGCGAACGGTCTCCAGATAGCTGTCGAGAACGGCGCGATCGTTTGGTCCGAGTTCGCTCTCGAGTTTCTTTGTGCGCTCCCGGATAAGGTCCAGGATGCTGTTGCGCTGACGGGCGATGAACGCGCGCTCTTCCGCCGTGTCGCCTTCGCCGAACAACTGCAGGAACACTTTCCGTGGATTGAATTCCATCGGCAGCGGCGATTCCGCGTCGCGGAAAGAAAGGGTGGTGTAGGAGCCTCCCCCGCCCGCCGCGCTCTGCACCGTCGTCTCGGACGCGACTTCCAATGATGGCAGCGGCGTTTCCTGGCCGATCGATTTCGCGATCACCTGGTCGAGCGTCGGGGCCATGTGAACGCGGCGGCTTCCCGTATCCGGACGCGTGGCGCTGAGCCAGGTGGCCGGGTTGAGCGTGTGAACCGAACCCGCGCTCGCCTTGTTTTCCAGGTTGCCGAACGAAGTCACGTACTTCTTGTACGGTTCCAGCGATGCCAGGATCGGGCTGAGTTTGAAATTCGCGCCGGCGCCGCTCGATGTCCAACGATCCATCGCCGGGCCGTGCGTGGTGTTGTACATGATCGCGCCATGAGGAATGTAGAAAAAGCCCGCGCGCATTTTCGGCTTCGCGGCGGTCTGGGCCAGCGCCGTGGCGGCTGGAACCATCGCGTCGAGAAACGGGAGAGCGAGACTGACGCCGGCGCCTTTCAATACGGTTCGGCGTGAAATGTGTTTTCTGGTTATGAACATGCCGTTTTGCTCCTGCGGGTCGCTCTTCCCCCGATTTTCCATTTTCCATTGCCTTGTTATCGATTGTCCGATGGACTTCTTTCATTGTTCGTTGACCGGCTGACGGAGCGAACAATGAAAGAAATTCAAGTCACAATCGATAACAAGGCAATGGAAAATGGATAACCGGGGAAGGGGACCCACCCGGATCTTCAATTCCCCGTCCGACCCTCTTTCGACTCCTCGGGCGCCGGACCCTGCCGCCGGAACGCTTCCGTGCTGACGATCCCCTGAATGATCGACGAAAACGAGTAATTCTCTTTTGCCGCTCGGCGAACCACCGCGCGAGCCTGAGGCATATCGAAATATTCGAGTTCCCGGTTAAGCGCGTACTTCATCAGTTTCTCCGTCAGGGCCTCCGCGAACGCTGACGGGCGGCTGGCCAGTTGCTCTCTCAGTTCAACGACACCGTTCACCGTCACGCCACTCGGCAACACCGAGTGGGAGTCAATCAGCGCGTTCTCCGCCCGGTCGTCTCTGGTGCGCCACCGGCCGACCGCATCAAAGTTCTCCAGCGGCAGGCCCGACGGATCGATCACACCGTGGCACTGCATGCAGACCCGATTCTGGCGGTGTTGCTCAAGACGCGCCCGCACCGTCTTCGGTTTCTCGCCTGCCTTCTGATCGAGGTTCGTCGCAACGTTCGGTGGAGGCGGCGCCGGAGGCGTGCCCATCAGCTTCAATACCCACGCTCCCCGCAGCACGGGAGACGTGCGGTCGGCGTAGGACGTGCGCAGCAGCACCGCGCCTTTACCGAGCAGTCCCCAGCGTTCTTTCTCGGTCAGAGTAACTCGCCGGAACTGGCGGCCATGCACTCCGGAGATGCCATAGTGTCGCGCCAGCCGTTCGTTCAGAAACGTATAGTCCGCGGTCAGGAGATCCATCACGCTCCGGTTTTCCAGAAGGATGCTGGACAGAAACGCTTCCGCTTCCCTGGAAAAGTCGGCCCGCACTTCATCTCTGAACTCCGTGAAGATATTCGTGTCGGGTTTGACGGCGTCGAGATCGGCGATGTTCAGCCATTTCATGGCAAAGCTGGTCACGAGGCTTGAGGCCCTGGGGTCGGCCAACATGCGCGTGACCTGCTCTTCCAGCGCTCCAGGCCTGGCCAATCCACCTTTGGCGGCCAGTGTCAGGAGTTCGTCGTCAGGACCGGTATTCCACAGGAAGAAGGACAGCCGGGACGCCAGTTCAAGGTCCGTGAGAGCAACCTCGGCGTTTCCGCTGTGGATCGAGCGGAAAAGAAACTCGGGGCTGGAGAGCACGGCGGCCACGATCTGTTCGATGCCCAGATCGAAGCTTCCGCCGTTTTCTCGTCCGAACTGGTAAAACGGCATGAGGTGATCGACATCGTCCGAGGTCACCGGCCGGCGGAACGCGCGGCGCGCGAGATTTTCCGTGATCTTCCGCGCGCAGGCAGTTTCGCCCGTGGTTTTGGGATCGCACACAAAGATCAATGCGCGGCTGGGAGTCTGCGGAGCGCCGGAAGGGTTGTAGGGCCCCACGATCTCGATGTCGCCCTGGAGCTTCACCATGCGATCGTTGCCGCTGCCGAACCCCAGATCGCCGAGGCCGCTGAATCCACCACCGATGTTCTGATCCGACTCCACACGGGAGCGCTCGATGAAAGCGACCGCGATGTCATGCACCCCGGCCTGAACCTGCAGGGGAATCTTCGCGAACCGCGCCATGATTTCGTTGCGGCCGGCGGTCCCCTGGTGATCCGCCAGAGCCTGATCCGCGGGACCGCCGATATTCTTGCGGAACACGATCCCGCCATCGAGCCTGAGGACGACCGTGCTCTCATTTTCCAGTGGCGCACTGTACAACTGCAGCCCAAGGTTCAGAATGTTGACGCGGTATTCGCCGTCGACCGGAAAGGTGTGCTTGAACCGGACGCCGTCGCGTGTGCCCGGGGGCAGCGGGAGACCACCTTGTTTATACTTCGCAACGCTGTATCTCACGCTGGACAGGCGCTCGGGATCGCCCACCGCCTTGATGGCGATCTGCCGGCCGGCGGTGATGTATTGATCCAGGAACGCGGGCGAAATGTTCAGCACCGCCGCAATGTTGTCAAAGCCCTCGACCTGGATGTCCTGCGGAAGGATGTCCTTTTCGTTCACATCCACGCCGACCAGCGCCTTCACCGAAGCGACGTACTCCGTGCGATTCAGACGCTGGATCGGCACATAGCCGGCCCTGGGGCCATCCGCTCTCGCGTCGATGGAACTCTCCAACCAGGCGACGAACTGATCGATATCGCTCTGCGACGGCTGCGGATTCCCCGGTGGCGGCATCAGCCGGCCGCGCAATTTGCGCACGGCTTTCTCCCAGATCTGCGCGTTCTCGGCCGGCGACTTGAGGTCCAGAGCATCCAGCGCCAGTCCCCCCGCTTTGGCGCGAGAGCTGTGGCAGGTGACGCAATACGTGGACAACATCGCGCGATGTAGATCCGTTTCCGTCGAGGCGGCCGTTTGCATCCCAGGCTGACCCGCTTGAGATGTCGATGAAGGGATAACCAGAACGAGAAGCGCTCCCAGACACAGGAGCCCCTTGAAAACGGGCGGGATTCGCACAGCCGCGCTGCTCATGGCCCCCAATTCTTACACAGAATCCCGTCGCCGCCGAAGGTTTGGAATGAGCATGTTGTACCCACTGTAGGGGCGGTCTATGACCGCCCCTGGAGTTTGGACATTTGGAAGGCTCTAGACGCTGGCGTATTCCCCGCCTTGGACGAAGGCGGGCGCGGAGCGTGAGCGCGATAGCGCGAAACATCAACAGGTGGCCGCGCCATGAAAAAATTGGTCCCGTTCCTTTAATAGGCGCGGACGGGGCGGTTCGATAGACATCCGAATGAGACTTCCGCAAATACGACAGAATCTATAAGGTAGT
>DASUFH010000470.1:0-2906 GCA_036274645.1 Terriglobia bacterium | reverse complement strand
ATTCCACGCTCAGACTCACGAGGAACGGCGTCAATATCAGGGCGGCCAGCGCGTCCCCAAGGAACCAGTGGATCCAGGCGCCTCCGAACTCGTCGCCGCGATAAATGCGCGAGGTCGCCCCGGCGACCGCCGACAGCCCCGGCGAAACGATGACCGCCACCAGGAAGTAGCGCGCAAACTGGCCGAGGTCATCGAACCACGAGCCATGCCGTGTAATCCGGCCAAGGAGCCATGCGGAAAGCAGGGCCTTCAGCGAATCGTTCACGAAACAGGCCACGAGAAACCAGAAGGGCGTGTCGGCTGGAACGACCAGAAACAGGCGGATTGGAAGCGTTCCCAGGATATAGATCCACCAGACGCCGGACCGGCTGCCGAGCAGGACACAGAGCAGCACTGCGTCCGGGAACCACAGTGGCGAAGCCAGGCTCTGCGTGAAGCTCATGCCAAAGCGGTAGGCAACGAAAAAGGTGATCTCGAAGAGACCGAATCTTAATAAGGTGGGCTGACCGAGAAGCCCTGTTGTTCGCTTAGTTGTCGCCATGGACGAAGAGGATCGCAGTCAACAGAGGTTCGCAGTCAGACGGTGGGGATTATACGCGATTCTCTGTCGCGTATGTCGTTCGATTCATTCCGAGGCAACTGCTTCCAGCCCGGAATTCCGCGCGCGATGTACATGCCGTATCCATTCCAGATAGCGAGTGGCGCAAGGAGCAGTTTCTTGCCGGTCATCCAGCGGGCCTTGTATCAGATGCCTGGAGCGGTTCAAGCGCCGGAACGGAGTTGTAAAATTTTCAGCCGGTGGTCATATACTGACGCCAACCGCAAGGCTGAATACGTGTCTATCGGACTTGGGAACAACCTATGCCAATCAGACGTGTGGTTCAGGCCGTCACTCTCGGATCCGTACTCTTTGTTGGCCTCGCTCCGGGATGGCCGGCCTCGACGCAGGAATCCAATGCTCCCACCGGCGCCAAACCCGGCCCGGCGACCGGCCCCTCCATCCGCGTGGATGTCGATCTCGTGCAGATCGTCGCCACGGTCACGGACCGGAACGGGCACTACATCACCGATCTCGGACCGGACGACTTCGTTGTCGAGGTAAACGGCGCGCGCCAGTCGATTGCCCACTTCACGCGGGACGAGGAAACGCCCGTCAGCCTCGGTATCCTGATCGATACGAGCGGCAGCATGAAGGAGCGGCTGCCGGCCGCGCGTCAGGCGGCCGCGGCGTTTATCCGCGGCATGCGTCCCCAGGACGAGTTCTTCCTCATGACGTTCGCGCGCGGAACCAAACTGACGCAGGACTTCACCACCGACCGCAAACAGCTCGAACGCGCGCTCGATCGCGTCTCTGAAGGCGGTCTGGGCACGCATCTGTTCGGCGCGGTGGAAAACGGCGCCAAGGCCACAAAGAAGGCCAAAAACAGGAAGCGCGCGCTGATCGTGATCAGCGATGGCGGCGACGTCTCGCGAACCTCCCTCGAGAAGTTTCAAAGCCGGCTCGAGAACTCCGAGGCGCTGATGTACGCCATGGAGATCCAGAACGGCGGCGGGTCGCGCTTGATCCGGCTGCTGGAACCGGCTCCCGCCAAACGTTCCGCGAACATGCACGCCATCGCGGACCGGACCGGCGGCCGCTGGTTCGGCGTCGACGCGTCGCGGCCGCTGAACCAGTTGCGCGGCCAGTTCGATGCGGCCTTCAGCGTCGTCTCCACCGAATTGCGTGGACAGTATTCGATCGGTTTCTATCCGACGCCGGCGGTCAAAGGCGGCGCCAGCAAGATCCGCGTGCGGGCGGTGAATGCGGAATACGGTGTGCGCACGCGGTAGGCGGTTTTACCGCTTGTTCGCCACGAGGACGAGCCGGTAAGGAAAACTGCGATGGACCACCGCCGGAACTCCCGCCTCGGCGGCGATCGCCGCCAGTTCCCGTGGCTTGAATGCGCGCAACACGGATACCGGACCGTCGTGCTGCACCATCGCGCCGGCGCGAAACATCACGCTGAGTAGCCGGATGGCCGCGTAAGCGGCCGGATGGCGGTGAAGATCATTGACGATGACGCGGCGGCGAGCCACCCGCCACATCTCCTTTAACACTTGAACGCACTCGTTGTCCTGCAGGTGGTGAAAGAACAGCGATGCGGTGACCACATCAAACGCGCCGTCGGCAAACGGAAGAGTCCGCGCATCTGCGGTCACCGGCGCAGTGAGGCGCGCGCGCCGGAGCCCTCGGGGATTGAGATCCAGTGACACGACGAAGCGCCGGCCGTGCTGGGCCACCGCCTCGCCGACGTCGCAACCGCCGGCTGCCACATCGAGGACGGAAAGCGCGCCGGACGGCAGAAACCGCTCGACGGCCCGGACGCCGCCGAGACGCCGGTTGATGAGTTCGAGCTCACGGTACGCGGCCGCAAATTCCGCATCGGGACGTGACAGGTCGTCCATCAACTCCGCGATATTGGCCCGTCGGGAATAATCCATCGAGTTACGTCTTGTAGTGTCGCGTAATTGCCTCAGAAAGCGTGCGCGTATTCCCCGCGACGGAAACATTTTGGGTCCCCGTCTGCTTGTAGGGGCGGTCTATGACCGCCCCTGGAGTTTGGACATTTGGAAGGCTCTAGCTGCCCGTGGCAGAAATGTACGAAACCGCCGGAAACATGACGTAAGTCCTTTGCGATTCGGTCTCGGTTTTCAGGCTTTGGACTTCTGCCACGGGCTGCTAGACGCTGGCGTATTCCCCGCCTTGGACGAAGGCGGGCGCGGACCGTGAGCGCGATAGCGCGAAACATCAACAGGTGGCCGCGCCATGAAAAAATTGGTCCCGTTCCTTTAATAGGCGCGGACGGGGCGGTTCGATAGACATCCGAATGAGACTTCCGCAAATACGACAGAATCTATAAGGTAGT
>DASUFH010000469.1:0-10681 GCA_036274645.1 Terriglobia bacterium | reverse complement strand
GGTAACGGTCTCACTCTAGCGGCGATGAGAAAGGAGAAGGCATTTCCCATCGCTCCCTTCCGGACTGGTTTCATCGCGCCGGGGTGACACGAGCGGCTGTGACGGGCCGCCGCCGGATTCGTTACGGAATCCGGGAGGCGGCCGTCATCTTCGGTGGATCTACGGCAGGGCAAACACAAACAGTTTCGGGTTCGCCGGTCCCTGGCTCGCGGGCGGCGCGGGCGCGCCGCGCTGCGCCGCGGCGAGGCCGGGTTCCTGAGTCGGGGAAGCGCCGCCGCGACCTGCGGGAGGTGCGCCGCGAGGCGGCGCCGCCGGTCCGCGGGCGGGTAATCCGAAGGAGCCTCCGACGACCCCCTGTCCGCCCATCAGGGCGATGTACTGCTTGCCGTTGTGCATGTAGGTGATCGGCGGTCCCAGACCGGCGGTTTCTCCGGTGGGAATGTCGAGCAGTCGTTGTCCTTTGTCCGCGGTATACGCGCGCAACCGTCCCTGCGGTGTGACCTGAAATACCAGATTGCTCGCGGTCGATACGGCCCCGCCAAAGCGCTGCCCTCCACCTTCCGCGAACCAGCGTTCTTTCTGAGCGACCGGATCCCAGGCGCTCAGGATACCCGTTCCTTCCTTCAGTTCGCGCACGGGACCGATTGCCGGGGGCTTCGCCATATTCGTGTTGGCTCCAAGCACCATGCCGAAGTTCTGATTCCCCGGGGTCGGGGTGTATTTGTCCTGCGCCAGGAAGTTGAGACTGCCGGAAGTATTGATCGGAACGTAGACGAGCCCGGCGGCGGGATTGAACGCCATCTG
Organism: Terriglobia bacterium; assembly: GCA_036274645.1. Lineage (GTDB taxonomy): Bacteria > Acidobacteriota > Terriglobia > 20CM-2-55-15 > 20CM-2-55-15 > DASUFH01. Next base: position 9,877 of record DASUFH010000469.1, on the reverse strand, counting down.
GGACGTGTTGTGCGTCTGGATCGGCATGATCGTCACGCCACGCTCCGCGGTGTAATACGCCTCCGGATTGATATGGGGACGGCCGGTCTTCGGATCGATACCGCTCGCCCAGTTCAGTTGCGCCATGGGTTCAGCGGAGATGAATTCCCCGGAGAGGCGGTCGATGACGTAGAAGTAGGCGTTCTTGTTGGCCTGCATGATCACCTTGCGCTCGCGCCCGTTGATCCGGATATCGGCCAGCATCAGGTGTGAGATGGCGTCGTAGTCCCATTGGTCGCCCGGAGTGGCCTGGTAGTGCCACTTCAACTCACCGGTGTTGGCGTTGAGCGCAACGATCGACGCGACGTACAGATTGTCGAGATGCGGCGTGCCTTTCCCCTGGCGCACTTCCTGTGACCACACCGCGCCGTTGCCGGTCCCGACATACACGAGGTTGGCTTCGGGATCATAGGCCATCCCGTCCCAATAGGAGCCTCCGCCGCCCTGTTTCCACCACTCGCCGGTCCACGTCTTCGCCGCCTGTTCCATGGCCTTGTTCTCGAACGGCTTCGACGGATCGCCTGGAACGGTGTAGAAACGCCAGAGTTCCCTGCCGTTGTTGACGTCAAAGGCCGAAACGTAACCGCGATACGGCGGAAACTCGGCGCCCGCGTTGCCGATGAAGATCTTTCCGTTGGCGACACGCGGCGCCATCGTGATGGAGTACGAGGAAAGTTCGCCTGGCGCGGTTGGCGGAATGGCCAGAACGGACCACAGCAGTTTGCCGGTCCTGGCGTCGATCGCCTGCAGCCGCCCGTCAATGACGGGAACGATCACTTTCCCTTCGTAGAGCGCAATTCCGCGGCTGTTGACGCCGCAGCAGAGTCGGACCCGGCCCGGCTCAGTCATCGTGCGGTCCGCCTGGGGGTCGTACCGCCAGATCTCCTTGCCGGTCGTCGCATCCACGGCGAATGTGATGCTCCAGTTCGTTATTCCATAAAGAACGCCGTTGGCATAAAGCGGAGTGCCCGCCTGCGGTCCACCTCCCGCGCCGACTTCATAGGACCAGGCCGGGGCCAATCGCCCGACATTGCCCGTATTGATCTGGGTGGCGGGGCTATACCGCTGCTCGGAGTAGTCCATCCCATAAGACAGCCACTCCATTCCCTTAGCCGCATTCTTCAGCGCCTTGTCATCGATGCGCGGCGTCTGAAGAGCCAGTGCCGCCAATCCGGCAACAGACGTTCCGACAACGGCGGAGATTATCCATTTCATTCCAGCTTTGGTCATGCCAGTCGTTCACCTCAGCCGGAATCATCGCACAGACGGGAGCATTCTTAGACATGGGGGAACGATCCCCGACTTGCTTTCCTGTCTGCTGCCGAAATCCTCGAACAGCATCATCGAATTTTGAAACGCGGGGAGGGAAATTCGGGGACAGACCCCTGATGTTACGAAATTGTTATTGACATGCCGTTTGAGTGGTGGTTAATTTCGCGGCACAAATCCCTAAGCACACTGTTGAAGTCGGCCCAGCGGCATTTCCGGGCAGTTGTTGGCTTCTGAACGCGGATTGTCGACGTCCGTCCGTTCGGACCGCCTCGTTGTAAAGCGGATCGTTTTTTATCCGGGAGGAAAGGTCCATGAAGACGCAGTGTCTATTGACGCTGATGCTACTTGTCCGCCTGGCGGCGCCTTCGGGTGTTCTGGCGCAGACAGGGAACGGGCAGGTGAGCGGTATCGTGCAGGATTCGAGCAAGGCGTTGTTGCCTGGAGTGACGGTTACCCTGGGCAACATCGAGACCGGCATCGAATCGACTCAGATCAGCAATGCGACCGGCGCATATACGTTTGCCAGCGTGCCGCCGGGCGCCTACAAGCTCAAGGCGCATCTTGAGAACTTCAAGCAATCCGTGGTGAATGACCTGAAGGTCGGCGCCAACGCGCAGGTCCGGTGGGATTTCACGCTTGAGATCGGAGACGTGACGCAGCAGGTGGAGGTCGCCAGCCCGCCGGACGCAGCGTTGACGGAGTCGTCCGCGTCGGTGGGCGTCGTGCTTACTGAGAAGCGGGTAACGGAACTGCCGCTGGTCGGACAGAACGTGCTGGATCTGTTGCGCGTGCTGCCCGGCTATCGTCCGGGACTCTTTGCCAACACGTCCACGGTCGGTGGCCTTGGGTTGGACGTCATGAATACGACGATCAACGGTGTCAGCACGAACAGCGCCCGCGATTCCGCCAGCCTGTGGGGACCGCAGGTGTTGACGACCAACGTCATCAATCCGGACCTGGTCAGCGAAATCCGGCTCATCCTTGCGCCGGTTGACGCGGAACTCGGTCGCGGCAACTCGCAGGTGCAGATCCAGACCCGCTCGGGCACGAACAAGCTCGGAGGCACATTTACCTGGAATGTGCAGAACTCCGCGACCGACGCCAACACGTGGGATCGGAACCGTCTCGGGCAGCAGCCGGACTGGTACAACCTGAATCAGTTGACGGGAAGCCTTGGCGGCCCGATCGTCAAAAACAAGACGTTCTTCTATTTCCTCTACGACCGGCAGCTCGTGAATCGTCGCGAACTGGTCACATCGCAGGTCTTGACCGATACGGCGCGCCAGGGAATCTTCCGGTACTGGTCCGGATGGAACCCGGGCGACGCGCTCACGCCGGCGCCACAGTCGTTTGTGTCGGGTGGCGCGACACCCACCGGAACGTGGGCGGCGGTGGACTTCAACGGCAATCCGGTCGCGCCGCTGAAGAACCCGGACGGAACGCCGTACACCGGCGGGCTGATGTGTTTCAGCCTGTTCGGCAATGTCAAGATCGACGGCACGGCGTTCACGCAACAGGATTGCCCGGGCGGGACCGCCGTCATTCGCAGCACGCCGTGGGATACGTTCCGCCAGACGCCGGACACAACGGGTTACATCAAGCGGATTATCGACATCATGCCGCACGCCAATGGGTACGCCCGGACGGGTGGACTCACGCCGGACGGCTTGAACACCGCGATCTACCAGTGGGTCGCGCACAGAAAAGGGCCGAGCGGTTCGAGCCTGTTCGGGAACGCCATCATCGGCGTCGTGCAGAATCCGGGCGATTACAACAACCGCTCGCAGAGCAACATCAAGATCGACCACAACATCAATGCCCGGCACCGCCTGAGCGTCAACTGGACGTATGAAGCGGACGATGGCGACGGTTCGCTGCCCGCGTGGGGCGGCCCGCTGAAGGGCCTGGTTCGCCGCCGGCCCCAGTTTCTTTCCATCAGTGGAACGTCCGTCCTTGGACCGTCCATGGTCAACGAAGCGCGGTTCGGCGTGAACTACAGCAGGGAACGGGGCTCTCCGGCCTGGGCCAACCCGAAAGAAGCCGACGCCACGGCGCTGGCGCGGACGTTCCTGCTGCAGGGAGGGACCAATCCGGCAAACGGGGTGACCTATCCGATTCTGCTCAATCCGGGACCCGCCGCGGCTTTCGGATCGACGCCCGCAAACACCTACAGCGGGTTCATGAACTTCAATTCGTTCGACTTCGCCAATACGACGCCGTTGTGGGATTACGCGGACACGTTGCGGTGGTCGCGCGACAAACATTCTTTCAGCATCGGGGTGGAATACCGTCGTCCGACAACCACCGGGTACACAAACAGCGCCTATGCCACTTCGGGTATCGGCGCCGGACCCGCCGCCACCTCGCCACTGATCTCCGCGAACACCACGAACTTTGCGGCGGAACTGCCGGGATTCCTGCTGACGGCCCGGCAAAACACCGCGTCGTTGCTGTACTTCATGAACGGTTCGATCGTGGCGGGCAACTGTCCGGCGTTCTTCAGTCCGGCCACCTGCACGTCGTACTGGATCGATGGATACGACGATGTCGCCGCCGGGCAGTGGCAGAATGTCACTACCGCGACCGACACCGTTTCCACGGCCGACCCCTACGGGCATCAGAACCGGACGCAGATTCAGAATGAGTGGAGCTTCTTCGTGAAAGACGATTTCAAGGTCGCTCCGCGGCTCACGCTGAACCTCGGCTTGCGCTACGACTTTGCGGGATCGCCCTACCTGAAGGGCGGTCTCACGAACAGGCTGGTTGGCGATGGCGAAGGATTGTTTGGCGCAGGCCGGCCGGCCTCGGGAAACATCTTTGACGGCTGGCTGACGCCGGGCGACCTGTATCTGACAGGATACGGATCGTCAACGACGACGCCCCTCTCGTGTCAGACGGGCGTCCAGCAATCGCCCATGCTGCCGGTTTCCAACTGCGATCCCGGCCTGGCCTCCACCATTGAGTTCGTCGGGCCCGGTTCGCCGAATCCGGAGAAGACGCTCGTTCCGCAGCGCGGCCAGCTCGGTCCGGCGATCGGGTTCGCCTGGCGGATTCCGTGGTTCGGCGATCGGACCACGATGCGCGGAGGATACCAGCGCACCTACGGACGAGCCGGCGCCGCGTTTACCGGCGGCCTGCTCAGTGGACCGGGTGGCGACGTGTCGGCCTCCGGCATCGATACGACTGCGGCCAGCGCCATTCTGGCCACACGCGCGCTGAATCTGACCGACCTGCCGATGCTGATTCCCGCCGCGCCGACGCGGCAGCCCGGCGTGTCGATCCCGATGGCGGGACGCAGTGTCGCCATCAGCTACTCGATGTACGACAAGGATTACCGGACGCCCTATACCGACAACCTGACCCTTTCCATTCAGCGTGAACTGACGCGAAACCTCAGCGTGGAACTCCGGTACGTCAATACCGTCGGACGGGCCCAGCCGGGAACTCTGGGCGGCGGCTTTGTAATTTCCGCGCCTGGCAGTGTCGACATCAACACTGTGAACGTCTATCACAACCCGGAACTCTTCCAGGCGCTCGAGAACACGCGCGCCGGCCTCGATGATCCGTTGTTCGACCAGATGTTCATGGGACTCAACCTGAATCCGTTCGTGCCCGGCTACGGCCCGGTGGGAACGGTTGTCAACGGCGTGCTGCAGCGCGGTTCGGCGCATCTGCGCCGGAGCACGGCGGCCAGCTTCTTCGGTCCGACGGTGTCTTCCGCTCTTGCGAATGGCAACTACGCGGGGGTCATCCAGGCGCTGCTGCCGATTGCGGCTGGGTTCAACCTTCAGCCGCTGCCCCTCGATCCGAAAACCGGCGCGCCGGTCGCCGCTTCGCAGCGCGTGCTGCGCAACGGCTGCGATCGTATTGCCAACGGCCTGACCGCGGGATTCATGCTGTCGGATGGGACGCAGATCCTCCCGCGCTGTTTCCCGGAGAACTACTTCATCGCCAATCCGCAGTTGAGCACGGCGAACTACGCCGCCAACTACGGCAAGACGAACTACAACGCCTTCGAAGCTCAGTTCACGCTGCGGCCGGTTTACGGGATCACGCTTCAGGGAGCGTATGGGTTCAGCAAGACGATGGAACTGCCGGGAAGCGGATATACCGATCCGCTCAACCGGCAGATGGATTATCGCGAATCGATTCAGAGTGTCGGACACGACTTCCGCGCCAACGGCATCATCGAACTGCCCATTGGTCCGAACAAGTTCTTCCTGGGCCGGTCCGGTGGATGGCTGGCGCGCGCGCTTGAACACTGGCAGACGGGATTCATCCTCGAGATGGCTCAGGGCGCGCCGCGAACGTTCCTCACGAACAACAACATGCTCTATGCGAACGGCCGTCCGGATGTGGTCGGTCCCTGGAACAATCCAAAAGGGAATGTGGCGTGGAACGGCCAGACCGGAAGCTTCTTCGGTGACCCGAATCCCTATGCCACATTCGCGGATCCGCAGTGCGCCCAGCGGGTGGGTTCCACCGATCAGAATGGATTCAACCTGCGGTCCCAGTGCTCGTTGCTGGGCCTGGCGATGGTTGTGCCGGAAGGAACGCCCGGCGCGATTCCCGTGTCGCAGGGCCGGTTCGGCATTCCGGTACTCCAGAATCCGCTGCCCGGACATCAGGGAACGCTCGGCGCGAACACCATGAATACGCACGGCCGGTGGCGCTTCGACGCGAACCTGAGCAAGGCGTTTCAGTTGACGGAGCGCGAGTCGCTGCAGGTCCGGATTGACGCGATCAACGTGCTCAATCATCCGGAACCGGGCGACCCGGCCGGTCTGTCGGGTTTCGGCAGCAGCTTTACCGACAACTTCGGTCAGATCACGACCAAGTCGGGATCGCGATCGTTCCAGGGCAAGCTGCGTCTCGTGTTTTGACGGACCCCTTAACCACTCACTCCCGCCCCAATCGGGAGTTGAGTGGGCGAGCGTCGGGTGTGGGGAAACAAGACTACCCCCCTTTGTTTGCCCGCACCCGACCTCGCTATTTGTGTTGCATCTCGTATCCTTGGGCCAGATGCTGGCCGTCACCGGGGCCCCGCCTGCTTGTAGGGGTGGTCTATGACCGCCCGACGTTTCGGAGTGGAAATCTCTGATTAAAAAAGATGCGACCCTGAAGCGCTGGGCGGTCATAGACCGCCCCTACAAGGCAGGCGCAGACGGCGGTGTTACTTTCTTGCCGCCCCATAGTATGATCCCCCTATCGTTTCCCCCGAGAATGGAGTGCGCCTCTTGAACGCCTTGCGGATGCTGTTTGCCTTATTGGCCGTTCCATTGTTGGCTCTGACAGGTCCTGGTAGCGTTGCCCAGATAGTCGACCTTCCGATCACCGTCAGCGAAGCCGCGACACGGCTGAAGGTGGACGGCGATACGTTGGATCTGAGCTTCGCCGTCGTGAATACCAACACCGTCGATATACCGGTTCGAATAGAGCTGGCGTTCCTTCGCCCTGAGGGCGACGTCGTCAAGTCCGAGTCGAGCCGCACCGTTCTCAAGCCCCGAACAAACGTTCGGAACTTTCATATCCGCCAATTCTTGTCGGATTCGGCGCCGAAAGACCGCGAAAACCTGCCATGGCTGCGCTTGAGCTACCAGATCGTCCGCGAGGACGCCCCTTCGATCGGACCGGTGAGTGGCGTCATCTCCTTCTCCGGGATCATGGACATCCTCCGCGTCAGGATCGCGCAGCCGTCGTCCGTTGTTGCGGGGGATCGGTTCCAGGCGCTCGTTTTTACCGAAACCGCGACCGCGGGCATACCGATTGGCGGAGCCGATATTGAGGCCGCGTTAACGAAACAGGACCGATCCGGTACCACCGTGCTTCAGCGGGCGCGCGCCCGCACGGACGCGAATGGCGTCGCGGTGTTGAGTTTTCAGGCGCCCGCCGGCCTCGAGGAAACCGGGGGTATGTTTGTGACGGTGACGGCCACGGCACAGGGGCAGGTCCGGTCGGCTTCGATGTTTGTTGGGAGCGTGAACCCGGCCGACGCGTCGGAAGTCATCGTCACCACCGACAAGCCGATTTATCAGCCGGGACAGGTTCTGCACATGCGGATCCTGGCCCTCAGTTCCGGCCAGGCATCGCTGGCCGGACGGACCTTCAGTATTGAGGTGGAGAATCCGGAGGACTCTGACGCTGTCTTCAAGAAAGTGGTCACCACGTCACGTTATGGCGAGGCGGACGCGGACTGGACCATTCCCGAGGACGCCCTGTCAGGAAGCTATGCGATCAGCGTCCGTGATCCCGATGACGCCACCGTCGGCCAGGGTCTTGTCCGGGTCGCGTCTTATGACCTTCCGGTTTTCAGCATTCGAACGAAATCGGACCGGCCGTTTTATCTGGTGAACCAGCCGGCCGAAGTGGAGGTCGAGACCCGGTATCTTTTCGGCCAGCCCGTCGCCGGCGCGCGCGTGCGAGTGGTTGAATCGAGGACGAATCGCGACAGCGAGTCGGATGCGGTGGCCGAAGGACTGGCGGACGCCGCCGGAAAATTTGTCGTTCACATTTCGCCTGGAGTCGCCCGGAATCAGGCGGATCTTCGCGACCGCCAGTTCATCGATCGCGAATACAGCGTCTACGTGACGGATCCGGTGAGTGGGCGCTCCGAAGAGCGGCGCGTCATGCTGCGGGTCACACGGGACCCGATTCATGTTCATGTGGACGGCATCCACCGTTTGGGTAGCGTCGGACCGGTGTCGTTTTATGTCGTGACGCAATCCGCGGATGGCACGCCGGTCTCCTGCACAGTTGAAATGCAGGCAAACGATGGCGGCTCCCTGATGGCTGCAGGACGGACGGACCGGTTTGGCGTCGCCAGGATTCAGGCTCCGTGGCCGAACTCTGGCGAGTTCGTCTTGACCGCGGAAGACGCAAACGGAAGCCGGGGCCGGGCCAGCATGCAGCTTGAGGAGCCTTTGGGGACGGACGTCGAGGTCGACACCGACAAGATTGCCTACGCTGAAGGGGACCCGTTGCGGATCGAAGTCCGCTCTATACACCCGTCCGGCATGGTTGTGCTGGACGTCGCCAGCGGCGGGCAGTTGCTGGACACGAAGATCGCGCAGCTCGAGGGCGGGCGAGCTTCGGTCACCTTTCCCTATTCGAGCCGCCTCCAGGGCTCCGTCATGGTTGTTGCCCGTTACACCGGCGATCGGTTCGAGGACGAGGACGTCTATCGGGCAGGCCAGTTCGATGATTTGAAAAGACGCATCCTTGAAGGGGAATCGTCGGGGTACAGGCGTGTGCGGCGGTCCACGCCGCGTTCCGCTGCCCGGCCGCTCGTCCGGGCAGTGTCTTACCCGTTGAGACCGCGTCTCGAGGTACAGGCGATTCCGGAAAAAGACACGTATGCGCCGGGCGAGGAGGCCCGGATTCGCTTCCGCGTGGCGCAGAGCGATGGACAGGCCGGTCCGAGTCTGCTTGGCATCGTTGTGCGGGATCGCGCGGTGGATGAACGCGCCACCGCCGGTGTTGACGGTCCGGCGACCGGAGACATCCAAACGATCATCAGAAATGAACTGGACCGGGTTGACCGCCGCCGTCCCCTTCCGGAGTCGCTCCGTACAGCGGTCGAATGGCTGATGGCTTCCGAAGGCGCCGGCGCCGCCGATGTGGGCAGCCGCCGGATGAGCGAGAGCGAATTGAACAGGCCGGAGAGTCTGTTTCGACCGTCGATCGACAGGCAGCTGGAGCCGTTCATGGACGCTTTCCGAACCAGTTCCGGCCGTCCGCTGCCGCAGAGCCGAAAGGCGCTACGGGAGTTGATGGTGGAGACGGGTACCGAAGCCCTCAAAGATCCGTGGGGCACACCCTATGGATTGGAGTTGCGTCCGGTGGGCTACCGGATGGAGTTGTCGCTGTGGGCCGCGGGTCCCGACCACGAGCCGCGCACCGAAGATGACTTCGTTGCCGCATCCGTGAGCTGGGGCGTCCTTGCCAATTACCGGAACGCCATCAATCGCGCTGTACTCGCGTATCACGAGCGAACCGGCGGCTACGTGGGCGACATGAACGCGTTGCGGGGAGCGCTGCGCGCAGCCGGGGAAGATGTCGACGTGTGGCAAGACTTCTGGGGACGGCCGCTGGTGTTCCGTTTCAGGAGCGAACGCGTGTCACGTTCCACAAACGGCAGTCCTCAAAGCGTTCGTTTCACGATCGAAGCTCGCGTCAGCGGTCCCGGCGACACCGACACGTACTCCGTCTGGAACCAGCAGGATTTCTCAGGCGACTGGATGCGAAAAATTGTCGACGCGATGACGCAATATCGCTTCCGGCAAAAGACCGTTCCATCCAACGGCCCGGAGTTTGACGAGGTCTTGCGCCAGGCGGGAATAGACGGTCTCCATCGCGCGGATGGGTGGGGGCGTCCGTACTATGTCCGGTTCGAGAACCTGGGCAAGTATCCCGATGTGGTCGAGATGTCGGTCCGAAACCGTCTGTTTACGACTGAGACTCCCTACGATGTCTACACCGGAGGCTTAGACAGCGGTCGAGCGGACGCGGAGTTACAACGCATGTCCATCTGGAGTCTCGGAGCCGATGGCGTCGAGTCGCAGGACGA